>FR895490.1:64339-93061 GCA_000434775.1 Eggerthella sp. CAG:368
TGAGCCGCCTCGTTCAGGCGTGTGGAGGCAAAGCTATCACGGTTATGGGCCTTGCAGGAGCTGGCGATTTAATTGCTACCTGCACTTCTGAGCATTCTCGCAATCGCGCTTTTGGCAAAGAACTTGCTAAAGGTGTATCGCTTAAAGCGTATGAGGAACAAACTCACATGGTTGTTGAAGGGGCAGTTGCTTGTAAAACCATTTGCCCTTTAGCTGCCCGTTATAAGGTTGAACTGCCAATTACAACGATTGTTCGTGCGGTAGTTTGGGAAAATGCTTCACCTCATAAGGCGGCTAAGGAATTGTTCGATCGCCCTCTTACCACTGAATTTTGGGGGATTGTCGATAAATAGGAGGTTCGCATGGCTTCATCTTTAGAAACCTTCTTCGTTTACCCAACACCATTAGGAAGGATAACCCTTGCTTCTGATGGTAAGGCGCTCACTCATATGGCATTTGGGGTACAACAATTTCCTGGTACCTATACCGCAACTGCGCTAACTAACAGGGCTTCTACTGAGATTCAGGAATATCTTGCAGGAAAGCGCACAGTCTTTGATACCCCCTTAAATCCTTACGGCACTCAGTATCAGCAAAAGGTTTGGCGGGCACTTTGCAGTATCCCTTACGGTGAAACACGTTCCTATAAAGAAGTTGCCCAGATGACGGGAAAGCCCAACGCTATGCGTGCTGTTGGTATGGCGAATAATAAAAATCCTCTTCCTGTTTTTATTCCCTGTCATCGTGTTATTGGGGCAAAGGGAGATTTAGTGGGCTACGCTTACGGGCTGAAGATAAAGCAGTTTCTTTTAGATCTTGAAAAGAAAGCTACGAAAAACGGTCATCTGCGTTAGTATGGTGCTCGTATGCAGGGCGTGAAGAGGGCGAGAAAGGATCTTCAGTGTTTGGTGAGGTTAAAATTGCTCCATCAATTTTGTCAGCCGATTTTATGAATCTTGAAAGAGATATTCATATGCTTGAAGAGGCGGGCGCTGATTTTGTTCATGTTGATGTGATGGATGGTCATTTTGTTCCAAATCTAACCATCGGAGTTCCGCTGGTTTCTCAGCTTAAGAAAATCACCGACCTTCCCCTCGATGTTCACCTGATGATTTCTAATCCGCTCGAGCAGCTTGATTGGTATCTTTCAGCGGGTGCTGATATTGTAACGGCTCATATTGAAGCTTTTGCCAGCGATGCTGAAGTCCGTGAGTTTATCGAGCGTGTTCGTGATGCAGGAAAAAAACCTGCTCTCACGCTTAAGCCAGACTGTGCGATTGAATCACTTGATGCGTATATTGCAGATCTTGATATGGTGCTTGTTATGAGTGTTTTTCCTGGTTTTTCGGGGCAGTCCTATATCGAAGGAAGTGAAGATCGTGTTGCTCATGTGGCTCATGTTGCATCTAAAGAAAACCCCTTGCTTCTGATAGAGGTTGATGGTGGTATAAGTGCTTCTCGAACTGCTGGTTTGGTCTGTGCGAAAGGCGCAGATGTTCTTGTTGCAGGCTCGGGTGTTTTTGCTGCACCAAACCCTAAAGATGCGGTGCATGAAATTCGTCAGAGCGGAATAAATGCTCAGAAATAATAGCTAAAAGAAAGTGTACTGGTATGGTCTATCTTGATTGGGCTGCAACCGCCCCGTTGTCTTTTGCTGCATGTGAAGCCATGAAGCCCTTTTTAACTCCAGGTGTTTCTGGGCTTGAGATGGGGGGAGCCAATGCAAATTCTCTCTATAAGGCTGGCCGAGATGCTTTTCGTGCTTTGGAGAATGCACGAAAAGAAGTTGCCCAAGTAATCGGAGCTCGTCGTCCTTTTGAAGTGATATTTACTTCAGGTGCAACGGAGGCAGATAATGCGGCATTATTTGGTTTAGTTGATGCTCTTATGCTTCAGGCTGAACTCACGGGCGATCATGATTGTGTTCCTGAAGTGGTAATTTCTTCTATTGAACACGATGCTGTTTTACAAGCAGCACGGGTACTTAATCAATGGGGAGCGCAAATTATCATGGTTAACCCTGATTCAACAGGTCATGTTAGCCCTGAAGCGCTCGAAGCTGTAATGAGTGAACATACCATTTTGGTTTCTGTTATGGCAGTCAATAACGAAATCGGAAGCGTGATGGATATTGCTTCTCTTGCGGAAGTGGCGCATCGTTTCGGCGCGCTTTTTCATACTGACGCAACGCAAGCATTGGGAAAAATTCCTTTAGATGTTGTTACTTGGGGGATTGATGCCCTTTCAATCTCTTCTCATAAAATTGGTGGACCAAAAGGGGTGGGAGCACTGTATTTGAAGGATCGCACCCCCTTTTCTGCTCAGCTTGTAGGGGGCGGACAAGAGTCTGCTCGTCGGAGCGGAACGCAGAATGTTATGGGGGCTGTTGGTTTTGCAGCTGCCTGTGTTGAAGCAGGCAAGAACCTCGAAAAAGAGGCTCTTCGACTAATTGAACTTCGTGATTATTGCTATGCAGAATTGCTGAAAACGGGAGTAGCTCAACCAGTCGTTGAAGTTGCGCCGAACGACATGACGTATGCGCCTCATATTGTGAGCGTTTTAGTGCCTGGTTTTGAAAGCGAAACCCTTGTTCTTCGTTTTGATAACGAGGGGATATGTGTGTCGGGAGGGTCGGCGTGCTCTTCGCATTCACTTGACCCTTCACATGTTCTTAAGGCTTTAAATGTTGAAAAAAACAAAGCTCTTTCGGCTTTGCGTGTTTCTTTGGGTTCTGATACCACCAAAGAAGACGTCGACACCTTCTTGGTGGCATTTAAGCGAATAATTGCCAAATAAACACGTCTTTCCTTTGCGAGTGGTGCTAAAAGGAATAGGTAGCAGATTAGAAAAAGGATAAATATGGAACTGGTTAGTCAACATAATCACACAGGATTAACGGGGCATGGCGAAGGAACCATTGAACAGCTTATTACACAGGCATCTAAGCTTGGTATGACTAATGTTGCGATTACTGAACATTATCCTTTGAGTAAAGAAATTGATCCTCCAAATTATATTTCTATGCCGTGGTCGCTGCTTGATACCTACAAACAGCAGATTCTTGAAGAGCGTGCCAAGCATCCAGGAATGGAAATTTTAGTAGGCTGTGAGCTTGATTGGCTTGGTGAAGACGAAGACCGTGAGTTTGCCTCTGATCAATTTGATGATTTCGATATTATTCTTGGTTCTGTTCACTATCTTGATCTGTGGCCATTCGATGACCCTGCCCAGCGTGGTCATTGGGAAGAAGTAGGTGCGCGCCATATCTGGGATAGATATTTTGAGGTGTGGTGTCAGGCGGTAACTTCATCTGCTCCTTTTACGGTAATGGCTCATCCCGATTTGGTGAAGAAATTCAATATCTACCCTGAAGGCGATTGGAAAAAGTATTACGCGCAGGCGGCGGAAGCAGCCCATGCGGGCGATCGTATGATTGAAGTAAACACATCGGGCTTGCATTATGCCTGCAAAGAAATGTTTCCTCAACAGGATTTATTGCGCGAATTTTGTAAGGCGGGTATTCCTTGCACTATCGGATCTGATGCTCACACGGCACTTCATGTAAATCGTGGTATTGTTGAAGGGTATCGTTATATGTATGAGGCGGGCTATCGTGAGCTAACGGTTGTTGTTCCTGGGGGAGACCGAAGAACCATTCCGCTTTCTTAGCTTTCTTTTGTTAGCACCGTCTTTTGTACATCTTTAGGCAAAGGAAGTGCCAATATGGAAGAATCACGTTCGTTAAAAAAGAATGCGGCAGGCAGTCTTGCTTCCCGTGAGGTTCGTTTGAGTGCAGGGGCTCTTGAAAAAGCGTTGCTTTCTGTGTTTCCTAAAGAAGACGCCTGTTCCTGGGACTATACGGGAATGTATGTGGGGAATCCTGCAGAAGAAGTTCATGGGGTTGCGGTTGCGCTAGATCCTACGGTTCGTGCTATGAAAGAAGCCGTGGATGCAGGGGCTAACGTGCTTGTTACGCACCATCCTGTTTTTCTGGATGCCCCCACTTGTTTCACTCCGTTTGCTCTTCAGGGGCAAACAAGCGGTGCAGGTGTTCACTATGCGCTTACGCATGGGTTAAGCGTTATGTCGTTTCATACGGCATGCGATGCTTCTGTTGAGGGATTAGGTGCTCTACCAGCCCTTTTACGCTTAAATCAGGTTGGGGTTCTTGATCCCTACGATCACAATCCCAATAAAGGGTTTGGCGCTCTTTGCACTCCGCAAGAAGAGCTTTCCTTGCAGCATCTTTCTGCTCGTTGTGTTTCGGTGTTTGGTTCGTTTCCTCGTGTTTGGGGTGATCCTTCAACAAAGCTTGATTCAATCGCTACTTGTGGAGGATCTGCGGGAAGTGTGCTTAAGCACTGTTTAACACATTCTGTTGATTGTTTGGTGTGTGGAGAGCTGAAGTATCACGATGCTCTCGATGCAGCTGAATCCGGTCTTGCGATAATTGAGCTTGGGCATGATGTTTCAGAGCTTCCTCTATGTGCTTTACTTGCCACTGAGGTGGTTAAAGCTGGTATTCCAGAATCATGCGTTACCATACTTAACCAAGAAAATAATTGGTATATCCCTGAAGCTTTGCGCCGTTAGGGAATAAAAGAAAGGTCTTTCATGTTTGCGACTGAGCAAGATATCGAAGTTCTGAAAAAGCTTCAGGAAGCTGACAGAATACGCGAGCTTTCCGAGAAAGAGTTTGAAAACTTACCTCATCGAAAGGCTATTCTTGAGGTTCGTCAAAAGCTTGAGGAGATCTATAAGAAGAAAACGCAAGTTCAAGACATGCTTGATGATGCCGAGGAATCGTTCGATAAATTAGTGAGCGAGGATGCAAAGCTATCCGAAAAGCAGAAAGATATCGAAAAAACTCTTTCTGAAGCTCAGGGTGATTATCGAAGCGTTGAGTCTTTGAGTAAAGAGCTTCATGGCGTTGAAAAGCGTAAGAAAACCCTTGGAAAAGAATCCGAGAAAGTCGGTGAGCAGATAGAGCGTATTTCAGGAGTCATGAAGCAAATCATGGCCGCTTTACAAGAGCTTGAAAAGAAAGAGCAAGGCTTGGTTGCTGCGTTTCGTGAAAAGGGTGGCTTGCTTCGCGCTGAAATTGCTAAAGCGCAAAAGACTCATGAGGTGCTTGCCCAACAACTTGATTCTGCATTGTTGAAAAAATATGAGGAAACTTCTGTTCGCTGTGGGGGCATTGCTCTTTCTGGGCTTAAGGGAGATCAGTGTGCTGCTTGTCGTAACACGTTTGATCATGGAAAGATGCTTCAGATTAAGGCAGATGCTCCCGTGTCAACATGTCCTTCTTGTGGTAGGTTGCTCATTCTTGAGTAGTTGGCAGAGTAGCGTTTTGTGTTGCCTTAAGGGGTAGTTCGTTTAGGGCAATGGGGTAGGTGTAAAGAGAATACTTCGTTCAAAGGATTTGGTATGAATCTTGTTACGCGTGAGACTCAAATCGATGAAGAACATCGCCGCCTAAATACAGAGGCAGCATTTTCTAACGAGAGTGAAGGGCGCATGAGCCCTTCTGAAACAGACTTGTATCGAAATGAATATCAGCGCGATCGCGATAAAATTCTTCATACCAAGTCCTTTCGGCGTCTTTCTCATAAAACGCAAGTTTTTCTGGCTCCCGTGGGCGATCATTATCGTACGCGTTTGACCCATACGCTTGAAGTGGCTCAAATAGCTCGAACCATAGCACGTGCTCTGGGACTAAACGAAGATTTAACTGAGGCTATTGCCCTTGGTCACGATTTGGGTCATACGCCTTTTGGACATGTAGGGGAAGAGGCAATTTCTCGTTGCTTGGCGCTTCATAAAGGTCTAGATCCTGAACTTTTTGAAAACAAAAACCTGTATCGACATAACGTTCAAAGTTTACGCGTGGTTGATGTAATTGAAAATGGCGGTAAGGGGCTGAATCTTACCTATGAGGTTCGCGATGGTATTGTGTGCCATACGGGTTCTCAACGGGCAGAAACGCTCGAAGGTCGTATTGTGGCAACCGCTGATCGTATAGCTTACGTCAATCATGATATCGATGATGCTATCAGAGCGGGAGCGTTGTGTGAAAAAGACTTGCCTGAATCCACTCATCGAGTTTTGGGGATCAATCACTCTTCGCGTATTCAAACGCTTGTCCATGACATGATTGAAACCTCCGCTCGCGTTGATGATATTGAGATGAGTAAAGGCGTTTGGGACGCTATGATGGAGTTGCGCAGCTTTCTTTTTGATCAAGTGTACACATCGGAGCCTGTTATGCGCGAAGTATACAAGGCAAAGCATCTAATCGAAGACTTGTTTAACTACTTCGTTCGCCATCCCGATCAGGTTCCTCGGGAGTTTCATGATATTTCCGAAGGGGATCCACTTCGTGCAGTGACCGATTATGTGGCAGGAATGACGGACCGATTCGTAAAAAACTACTTTAAGGATATGTTTATCCCACATTCTTGGAATTACTAGAAGGGTTAGCGTTATACTGTCTCGACTATGAGTAATTCACATACTGTTAAGGAAGCCTTGCGTCTTGCGGCTCCTATTATGATCGGATACATATTTCTTGGTATTCCCTGTGGCATTTTGGGTCAGCAGATTGGCTTAGACGCCCTTCAGGTGTTTTTGTTAAGCGCGCTGTTCTATTCTGGTGCGGGACAATACATGATTCCAAACATGTGGCTTGCGGGTTCACCTATGTTGGCTATTGTCGCAAGCGTTTCGCTTGTTAATTCTCGTCAGTTGCTCTATGGAGCTTCGCTCTCGCGTTTTTGTAACGACTCAAAGAAAGCGTTGTCTTTTTTGTATGGGGCAACCGTTACCGATGAATCCTTTGCAGTTAATTTGGCTCGTTTTGAGCTGGGTAATTGGAGTGTAAAGGGTGCTACGCTGGTAAATATTTTTTCGCAGTCGTGCTGGGCGCTTGCAAATGTCTTGGGCGTAGTTCTTGGGAACTTGCTTACGGTTCCCACCGCTTTGGCTTCTTTTGCTATGACGAGCATTTTCTTGTGTTTACTTTTTTCCCAAAAAGGAACGGCGGGAAATATTGCCGCTGCTCTAGCAGCTGTTTTTGGGGTGTTTCTGTGTAAACTTATAGGACTCAGTGGTCCTGCGATTTTGATCGGTGCATTGCTTGGCGTGGTAGCAGGTCTTATTGTTTCTAAGAAAACTAATAAACCTTCGTTTGGAGGTGGAGCAAATGAACAGCATTAGTTGGGAAGAGTTTGCTCTTATTGGTTTGGGATGTGCTCTGACTATTCTTGTTTTTAGAACTGCTCCCTTGTTTTTACTGAGGGGAAAAGAATTACCCGGTTGGCTCTCTCAGGCTCTCGCCTTTATTCCGCCTGCAGCTTTTGCGGCTCTTATCGCCAATGATATTTTGTCTCCAACTATGTTTGACGCAGGAATTTGGCCTGGTCTTATTCCGTTGATCGCTGCTGCGGTTGTCATACCGATTGCGCTCAAGACAAAGTCGTTGGTGTGGTCTATTATTGTGGGAGTAGGGTGCTACGGACTTCTTTTGCTGATATAAATGAGAAAACTCTGTGAAAAAATCAGCATGAGGGGTAATTTAGTTCTTGCATCATAGGTTATTCAACCGTATAATAACCAGCTGTGTCTTTGGACATCTCATGACCAAAATTCAAGTTATTGAGTATATAGAAGGATAAGAAATTATGGATATCATTCGCGCAATTGAGCAACAGCAAATCAACCCAGAGGTTGCTGAATTTAATGTTGGCGACACTGTTAAGGTTCACTATCGCATTAAAGAAGGCAATCGTGAGCGCGTACAGGTATTTCAGGGTGACGTTATTCGTCGTCATGGTGCTTCCAATCGCGAAACTTTTACCGTTCGCAAGATTAGCTTTTCTGTAGGCGTTGAGCGTACGTTCCCTGTTCATTCTCCAAAGATTGAGAAGATTGAGGTTGTTCGTCGTGGTGACGTTAGCCGTGCTAAGCTCTACTATCTTCGCGATAAGGTAGGTAAGGCTGCTAAGATCAAAGAAAAGGCATTCTAAGATAGCGCTTTTTCAAAGGGTGTTTACATACTCTTATGTAAGTGAGATTTTAAAGGCACGGTACTTGTACCGTGCCTTTTCTGTAGGGAGAGACATGGCTCAAACGGTTGCTGAAATACGTGCGCGTTTACAAGAAGCGGATTATGGGGAGTTTAAGGTTCTTGAGCGTTCCTTGAAGGCTGATACGCGCAAGGGGGTTCAAACAGCATTGGAGGCTGCGCGAAAAAGGATTGCGGCTGAGCAGCATGAAAAAGAGCGTCTTTTTGGTCTTTATGAGTTTGAGAAATCTTTCACGGATGGTAAATTGGCGGTTGGTCTTGATGAAGTTGGTCGTGGTCCCCTGGCTGGTCCGCTCACGGTTTCGGGGGTAGTGTTTCCTTTGAATGCTCCTTTAATCGAAGGTCTTAATGATTCTAAACAAGTTCCTGAGCATAAGAGAGATGCTATTGCCAAGAAGGTGAAAGAGTGTGCTCTTGCTTGGAGTGTAGTTCATGTTGAGCCTGAGGAAATAGATGCTCTTGGAATGAGTGCTGCTCTCAAAATGGCTTTTACTGAGGCGGTTCGTGCTGTTGAACAGCAGGGGATTATTCCTGAGGTAATTCTTTTAGACGGTAATCCGCTTCATTTTGATCCTCGTGAAGTAAATATAATCAAGGGAGATTCAAAATGTGCTTCTATTGCAGCAGCTTCGTTAGTTGCAAAAACCACGCGTGATGCCGTAATGATTGAATACGATAAGCTCTACCCTGGTTATGACTTTAAGAGTTCTAAGGGTTATGGAAGCAAGCGTCATCGTGACGCTATTGAGAAAAAGGGGTTATGTCCTATCCATCGAAAATCCTTCTGTCGGAATTATCTGCAGGAGTCCCTTTTCTCTTAAGGGTGGTTTGCTGCCGTTTTATGCTGGCAGTTTGAAGTACCGTTAGATTTGATTGAAAAACTAATGAGAATGTAATGAACTAGTTTCGAATTAAAAATAGATTTTCCTCCTATCTTTTTCTTTTGAAAGGAGGAAGTATGAATGATTCCAGTACACCCCAAACAATAGAACAATCGTGTGAGATTAATGGTTCGGTAGATGAACAGATATGTTCTTCGAACGAAGGTTTCTCTGAGTCTCTTTGCACGCTATCGAAAAAAGAACTTGGACGAAAAGGTGAGCGGGCGGCGGTTCGTTTTCTTAAGAACAGAGGGTTTGAAATCCTTGAAACTAATTGGGTCTGTTTTGCTGGGGAAGCCGATATCATTGCCCTTGATGGCTCTACGCTTTGCTTTGTGGAGGTCAAAACTCGGACAGGGGTTCAAAAGGGTTTTCCCTCGGAAGCTGTTAATGCTAAAAAGCGCGATCGGTATGAAAAAATTGCAGCGTGTTATCTACAAACCTATCACGAGACGGAGCTATACGTACGTTTTGATGTGATTTCAATTTTGGTGCTGAGCGATAATCATGCGTTCTTGAGGCTTCATACCAATGCCTTTAGCTGCGATCATTGAGGTAATTCATGGGTCAGTTATCTTGTGTGGTTTGTAGTGCAACGCTTCGAGGGGTTAAAGCGATTCCTGTTTCGGTTGAGGTTATTATTACGAGTGGCATTCCCTCATTTTCTATTGTGGGAATGCCCGATGTCGCAATTCAAGAATCGCGTGAACGGGTACGGGCAGCAATTAAGGCAAGTGGCTTTTCTATGCCTTCTGACAAAATTGTAGTTAATCTTGCTCCTGGGTCTTTGAAAAAACGCGGGTCAGGTTTCGATTTGCCAATTGCTCTGGGAATTCTTGTCGCCACGAAGCAAATCTCATCTATCCATATAGAAAATACGCTTGTTACAGGGGAACTATCACTTGTGGGGCAGGCACGGGCAACAGAAGGGCTTTTAGCTTTTCAGTATTGCGCGAAGGATTTAGGTTTAAGGCTTTTGTGCGGAACTCCCGAAGAATCGGTGGTTTTGTTTTCTGAAAGAGAGTTTTCGGTAATAGATCACCTTTCTCAGGCGCGAAGAACTGAACTTCCCATTGCAACAAAAGCTCATTCCGCTTGGAAAAATACCGCAAATGATTTTGCAGAGGTTCGAGGGCATGAAATCACTAAGCGGGCCCTCCAAATTGCAGCAGCAGGCAATCATGGTGTGTTAATGGTTGGACCACCTGGTTCAGGAAAAACAATGTTGGCACGTTGCTTTGCAGGAATACTTCCACCTTTAACTGAAGAACAATGTTGTGAGTCAGCTCTTATTCATTCGGTGGCAGGAGAATCGGTTATTCCGCTGCTTTCAGGGGTTAGTCCATTTAGAGATCCTCACCATAGTTGCACACAAGCGGGATTGTTGGGAGGAGGAAATCCTGTTAGACCGGGGGAGGCATCGCTTGCTCATAATGGCGTGTTGTTCCTTGACGAACTCGCGGAGTTTAAAAGTTCAGTTTTGCAGGGACTTCGTCAACCCTTAGAGGAAGGCATTATTCGAATTAATAGAGCCGATGGGCTATATGAATTTCCTGCGCGCTTCACTCTTATTGCAGCAACGAACCCCTGTCCTTGTGGATATTACGGTGATCCTGATAACGAGTGTCATTGTAGTGAACTTCAAATAAGAAACTATCAAAACAGAATCGGGGGGCCTTTGCTTGATCGTATTGATATCAGAGTTGAAGTATGGAGTTCTTCGGGGACGGAATTGATGGGAAGAGGAAATGCGCTCGGTACTCACGAGTTGCGAGAAGGGGTTTTGAGTGCGCGGGAATTTTCTCAGTGGCGACAAAGTCATTTCTTCCAGGAGAAGCCCAATTCAAAGAGTCAGTCACTTTTGATAAATGAGGAAACACCCAAAAACAGTAAAGCCTCTTCAAGAACATTTTCTTCGGTGCTTGAATCGTGTCGATTTGAGGGAACGACATTAGAATTTCTAACTTCACTCATTCAGCGTCAGAAGCTCAATGCTCGTTCAGTTGTAAAAACGCTTTTGGTGGCTCGTACGGTTGCCGACCTTGATCAAAAAGAGCGGGTGGGGATTGAGCATCTTTCCGAAGCGTATACCCTGCGATTTCAGGGGGAATTGTTGAAATGATGAGTAAGGGCGAAAACAAAAAACGCTATTGTAAAGAGAGCGAAGAGGAGCTTAAAAAGGCCTATCGGGAAAACCCACGGCCTGAACTAACGGGAGAGCGTTGGGAAATATCGTATGGAGAAGAAGGGTATCCTGAAAAGCTTCTTTTTGTCAAAGATCCCCCAAAATGTCTGTATGGGATTGGAAATATCCAGGCGCTTTCTGATGGTCTTGCGATTGTTGGTGCGCGCAGGGCTACTCCCTATGGACTTGCAATAGCTAAGAAGTTTTCATATTTAGCAGCTTCCAAAGGAATAACCATTGTTTCAGGAGGGGCCATGGGCTGCGATTCTCAAGCTCATAAAAGCGCTCTTGAGGCTAATGGAACAACCGTTGCGGTTTTAGGTGGTGGATGCGATCAGCTGTACCCCAAGAAAAATAAAGCTCTTTTTCAGGAAATAGTAAATAAGGGCGGAGCGGTTGTTTCTGAGCATTTCTGGTCATTTCCTCCTTTGCCGTATCAGTTTAGGGCGCGCAACAGGATAATTGCTGGTCTTTCGCGCGCGACGCTTATCGTCGAGGCGGGCTTACCTTCAGGGACGTTTTCAACGGCAGATGAGGCTCTGGAAGCAGGAAGAGAAGTTTTGGCTGTTCCGGGAGCAATAACCTCACCAACTTCGCAAGGATCAAACAGGCTTATTTTTCAGGGGGCAACGCCTATAGTTGACGAAGAGAGTTTTTTAGATGTCATAGGAGCTCTTTTTGGTTCACTGTATATGAAAGAATCCCAACAGAAAAAAGTCAATGAAGACGATCAGCTTTTGAAGGTTTTATTAGCAGAACCCCTTCGTTTAGAAGAGCTGTATAATCTTGATCTCAAACCACAGGGACCTTACAACTTGCAAACTTGGATAATGGTTCACCTTACCGAACTTGAACGGGATGGGCTTATTGCAAGGTTTCCTGATGGAAGGTATGGGCCTGCTCGTGTGTGATGATATAAGGTAGATGCATGAAAAAAAGAATTGACATAATCGGCGCTGGTCTTGCGGGTAGCGAGGCTGCTCTTCAACTTGCGCGTCATGGATTTTCAGTTCGTCTGTTTGAGATGCGTCCTTTCAAAGATACCGTAGTGCATAAGACGTCAAACTGCGCGGAGCTTGTTTGTTCTAATTCCTTAAAATCGCTTAATCCTGAAAGTGCTGCGGGAATGATCAAACGGGAGTTGTCGAAAATGGGCTCTGTTGTGTTGGGATGCGCCTATAAAGCGCAGGTTCCCGCAGGTGGAGCTCTTGCGGTTGATCGTGAAGCTTTTTCTTCTTTGGTAACTCAAACAATCCGGGATGAAAAGAATATCGAGTTTGTAATTGCTGAAGTGGTAGCGCTCGATACTGATGGCGCTTTGTGGGTTGTCGACGATGCTCATAAAGAAGCCTATCGTTTTGATGATCCTGCTGATGCTGTTCTTATTTCTTCTGGCCCCCTTACCTCAGATGAGCTTGCTCATTCTCTCGGCGAAATAACAGGTACCGAACAACTTGCGTTTTATGATGCTGCAGCACCTATTGTCTTGGCTGATTCGCTGGATAGGAATCGCGTTTTTTCCCAGAGTCGCTATGCTAACGAAGGGGAAGGGGATTATCTCAACGCACCCTTTTCAAAGGAAGAATACGAACACTTTATTGAAGAGCTTATTGGTGCTGAATGTGTTATAAAGAAAAATTTTGAAACAAAGGATCTTTTTCAGGCATGTCAACCTGTTGAGGAAATTGCACGGCGTGGCTTTGATGCTCCCCGCTACGGAGCACTTAAGCCCGTGGGTTTAATTGATCCTCATACGCAAAAACGACCTTGGGCTGTTGTGCAGCTTCGGGCAGAAGATAAGCATAAGCAAAGCTATAACTTAGTTGGTTTTCAAACGAACCTAACCTTTTCAGAGCAAAAGCGCGTTTTTCGCATGATTCCTGGACTCGAAAATGCTGAGTTTGCCCGCTTTGGGGTAATGCACAGAAATACCTTTATTAATGCTCCACAACTCCTTGATAGTTCACTTCGCTTAAAACACTCTTCTAAGGTAGCAGTGCCAGTGTTTATTGCTGGTCAGTTAGGGGGAACAGAAGGGTATTGTGAAGCAATCGCTTCTGGGCTTGTATCGAGTGTAGGTATTGCTTCTTGTTTGTTGGGTTATCAGTTTGAGTCTCTTCCGGTAGAAACCGCCTTTGGGGCATTGCTTGCTTACGCAACGGCAGAAGAAACGCTTGAGTATCAACCTATGCATGTCAATTTTGGCATCATGCCTCCTTTTGAAAAACGCATCAAAAATAAAAAGGAGCGCTATGCTGCGTATGCCGCAAGGGGAGAAAAAGCTCTTGATGCGTATCTTGAGCGCAATAAGACACTTTTCTAACTATGGGAGCGCCGGTTTTGTATGATCGAATCTTCGCAAGAAAAAACCAAGCAAAACAAAGAAGAAAGCAAAAATGTTCAAGCTGAGGCTTTGTTTAACCAGGGTTTTGCCGTTCCTGATAAAGCGTATGAGGCATTAGTACGTAAATTCTGCCTTTCTCTTCAGGTTGAACAGCATGCTTCAGAACATACTATTCGTGCCTACCAAAGCGATACGAGATCGTTTTTGCGATGGTGCCTGAAAGAAGACATTGACCCTTTTGTTGTTAACCATAAACAGATTCGTCTCTATCTGGGTGAACTTGATATGGCTCGCTATTCAAGAAGAACTATCAACCGACATTTAAGTTCTCTTAAGGGGTTTTACCAGTGGATGATCATTGCTCATTACTGTGAATCGAATCCTGCTGCTGTTTTGCAGGGAGCGAAGCAGGGAAGAACACTCCCACGTGTGTTGTCTCAGAAGGAGATCGAAGCACTTTTTTCGGTGTATTCCGATGAGGGTGTTGCTCAAACCTTGCCTTTTGAAGAGCGTATTCGTAATCAGGCGCTTATTGAGTTTCTGTATGCCTGTGGTGCGCGTGTTTCTGAGGCATCGGGATTACTTGTTAAAAACATTGACTATAAGCAATCGCTCGTAAAGGTTTTAGGTAAAGGTGGGAAAGAGCGCTTTATCCCAATGCATGATCTTGCCAACAAGGCACTGTATCGTTATCAAACGCAAGCACGCCCAGTGTTTCTCAACGATGCGTACTCTGAGCATTTCTTTTTGTCTTCGCATGGGAAACCTTTAAGCACCAATGCTATTCGGGGAATCTTTAAAAAGGCCCTGCGCCTTGCCGGGCTTGATGAAACGCTTTCTCCCCATGCGCTACGTCATACGTTTGCAACTGATCTTCTTTCGGGTGGTGCAGATTTACGAAGCGTTCAGGAGATGCTTGGACATTCGAGTTTGTCTACCACGCAAATGTACACGCATCTTTCACCAGAGCATTTGAAGAAAGAGCATCATTTAGCTCATCCCCGTGGGTGAATCCTATTCTGCGCTACAATACAGGTTTGCTAATTAATCATTTTTCCGCAAGAGGATTTTTCAATCTGTTTGAGTATTTAGGGTGACGTCAGTCAAAATACCCCGCGATGAGGAGAACAAAGATGGCTCAAGATTCCATCGTTATCAAGGGCGCTAGAGAGCATAATCTCAAAAACGTTGACATCAGTATTCCGCGAGACAAGTTGGTCGTAATTACGGGTCTTTCCGGTTCAGGGAAAAGCTCTTTGGCTTTTGACACGATCTATGCAGAAGGTCAGCGCAGATATGTAGAGAGTCTTTCTAGTTACGCGCGCCAATTTCTTGGTCAGATGAGCAAGCCTGATCTCGATTCGATCGATGGTCTGTCTCCTGCGGTATCAATTGACCAGAAAACCACCAGTAAAAATCCCCGTTCGACGGTAGGTACAGTTACAGAAATATATGACTATCTCCGTCTTTTGTTTGCTCGAGTAGGTATTCCCCATTGCCCAGAATGTGGTCGAGAAATCAAAGCGCAAACCACCGATCAGGTAACAGATGAAATCTTATCGCTTGGAGAAGGGAAAAAAGCCCTCATTATGGCACCTGTTGTTACGGGAAGGAAGGGTGAGTTCACTAAGCTTTTTCAAGATTTGCAAAAAGAAGGATTTTCTCGTGTTCGTATCGATGGTGAAGTGCAAAAACTCACCAATGAACCCATTGTTCTTAATAAAAAAATCAAGCACTTCATTGAAGTTGTGGTTGATCGTGTTGTTTTAAAAAAGGAGGCCTCAACCCGTGTCGCTGAGGCGGTTGAGATAGCAACAAAGCTTGCCGAAGGTCGTGTTTTGGTAAAGCTTGTACAAAAGAATCCAGATCTTGAAGAAACGGTCAGAACTTCATCGGGAGCAACGGGTGGTTTGGCTGATGGAGAATTCGTTTTTTCGCTCGCTCTCGCATGTCCCGAGCACGGTAACTCTATGGATGAATTGCAACCGCGTGACTTTTCTTTTAATGCTCCGTATGGAGCATGTCCTGATTGTTTAGGAATTGGTAGTCGAGAAGAGGTTGATCCGAGTCTGGTTGTTCCTGACAAGTCCCTTTCGTTAAATGAAGGTGCTATCGCTCCCTTTAAAACGGGTAATTATTATCCGCAGGTCATGAGAGCAGTTCTCGACCATTTTGGCGTGAATGCCGACACTCCTTTTGAAGATATTCCCAACAATGTTCAAAAAGCACTGCTCTATGGTGTTCCTAACGAGAAAATTCGCGTCGATTATCTTACGGTTGACGGACGGGAAACCTATTGGTTCATTGAATGGGAAGGCGTTTGCGCTGCGGTTATGCATCGCTATAAGGAGGCATCTTCTGATCGTCAACGACAAAAATACGAACAATATTTTGCCATCATTCCCTGTGCAACGTGTGGCGGAAAACGTTTGAATCCTCGTATTCTTGCTGTAACGGTGGGAGATAAAAATATTCACGAAGTTTGTGAGATGAGCGCAAAAGATTCCTATCACTTTTTTGAAACGCTTTCGTTTGGTGAAACTGAACAATTCATCGCAAAACCTATTGTTAAAGAAATTCAAACTCGTTTGAAATTTTTGGTTGATGTGGGTCTTGATTACCTAACGCTCGAACGTGCTACCGCAACGCTTTCTGGTGGAGAAGCGCAACGCATTCGTTTAGCTACCCAGATTGGTGCAGGCTTGATGGGCGTGCTCTATATTCTTGATGAGCCTTCCATTGGTCTTCATCAGCGTGACAATGAGCGTCTTATTGCAACGCTTGAACACCTGCGTGATTTAGGGAATACCGTAGTGGTTGTTGAGCACGATGAAGATACTATTCGCAGTGCAGATTATGTTGTTGATATGGGGCCTGGTGCAGGTGAGCTGGGTGGCGAAGTGGTAGCAGCTGGTACGCCAAAGCAAATAATGAAGGCCAAGCGTTCGCTTACTGCTCAGTATCTTTCAGGTGCAAAAAAGATATCCGTGCCCTCTTCTCGCCGCCATCCTGATAGAGGCAACATTGTGCTTAAAGGAGCCCGTGAAAACAACCTAAAAAATGTCTCTATCTCAATTCCTTTAGGCACGTTTACGCTTATTACGGGTGTTTCGGGTTCAGGAAAGAGCTCTTTGATTACCGACACTCTTGCACCTGCGCTTGCTAACAGAGTAAATCATGCTCATCGAAAGGTGGGCGAATATAAGAAGCTTATGGGTGCTGAGCTTATTGACAAGGTAATCAATATCGATCAGAGCCCTATCGGTAGAACCCCCCGTTCAAATCCCGCTACCTATATTGGGTTATGGGATGATATTCGCGCTCTGTTTGCGTCAACCCCTGAAAGTAAAGCACGCGGATATGCGCCAGGACGTTTTTCGTTTAATGTTGCGGGCGGTCGCTGTGAGGCATGTAAGGGTGATGGTCAAAAAAAGATCGAAATGCATTTCTTACCTGATATTTATGTTGACTGCGAAGTGTGCGAAGGTAAACGTTACAATCGCGAGACCTTGCAGGTTCTTTATAAGGGCAAGAATGTTTACGACGTGCTTGAGATGACCGTTGATGAGGCTCTGGCGTTCTTCTCCAAAATACCTTCGCTCAAACGAAAGCTAGAAACACTGCACGATGTAGGACTTGGCTACATTCGTTTAGGGCAGCCAGCTACGACGCTTTCGGGCGGTGAGGCTCAGCGCGTAAAGCTTGCGAGTGAATTACAGAAGCGACAAACAGGAAAAACTTTCTATATTCTCGATGAACCTACCACCGGTCTTCATTTTGATGACGTGCGTCAGCTTTTGGAAGTGTTGCAGCGTTTGGTTGATGCGGGAAATACCGTTTTGGTTATCGAACATAATCTTGATGTTATTAAATCAGCTGACTATATCATCGATTTAGGCCCCGAAGGGGGAAGCCGTGGTGGAACTATTGTTGCTGCGGGTACTCCCGAAGAAATTGCAGAAGTATCCAAAAGTCACACGGGTCGGTTCTTAAAACGACTCCTGAATTCCGCCTCATAATGCCTTGAGTATTTACTGTAACTATCTCAGTGGTCGTTGTTGCGTTTTGGGTGGTTTTTGATGCGTGACCGAGACATCTTAGCGGGTGAGTGTGGTGTTTTTGGTATGATTCAGCCTTTTTTATAGGAATAGCCAAAGGGTAAAAGAGATCTTCTGGATTCAATCCTGCTTTATAAGGCTTTTACTTCCAGAGATGCTAATCTGAAAAGAATGCACCTCTAGCAAAAACGTTATCAAGTATGATCTTTTTCTGATCTAGAATGCGTAGTTATGAAACGATTATCCCGAGAAAAACTAGCGCTCTTGTTTTTTATTTTCCTCACCCTTTTTGGATTAGGGATTTCGTTGTTTTATATGTCGTCTTTAAGTAAACCTCTCAATGTTGCCGCAAGTAATATCGATGATGCAGCAGGTAATTTGGAAGACTACACGGCTATTGTGTATGAAGGGTTAGCTGAGGAACAGAAAAACGATACCCAAACTCTTCCAAACTATGAATCTTCAACGTCATTAAATCAGCGTTCTCAGGCAGTTGACAGTGGTTCTTCCGATGAACTTACTGCCTCTGAGGCACTTCCTGATCAGAATGAAAACGAAGAGGAAAAAGAGGTTGTAACTGTTAGAAGTGTGAAGAAAAGCTACGTTGAAAAGGGAGCTTCAGTCTTTGAGATCAATGTGGCTAATCCTAGTGAATACGACACGCGTTCAGTAGTTCGAGCAGGAAAGTATACCTTCGGTATTCTTTCGGTTGATAATCAAACCGCCGCTAGTGCTTCTGAACTCGAAGCATACATTCAAAAGCGCGTCAAAGAATATGAAGCCATAAAGATTGATTTTGTGATTCTTGTTGTAAGTGATCTTGATCTTTTGATGACTGAGGATACAACGACCTCTTCTGCGGAAAAGACATCAAAAGAGAACTCCGAGGGCATTGCAGAAGAAAAGCAGAAAGCTTCTTCGTCGGTTGATTTGGAAAACGCCAATGCCTCTGATGCTTCTGCCTCTGACGGCGAAAAGAAAAAAGAAACAAAAGAAACCGCAAAAAAAAAGAAACAAATTGCTCTCAAAGGTGTGGACATTGTAATTTCGACACAAGATGAAGGGCTTAATTCGGGTGGAGTTTTGGTCGATGGGATCTTCTATGACGATGTGCCCTTAAAAAAAGAAGTGGGAACCATCCTTGTTTCTCCGAGTAAAGTTATCAGCGCAAAAGATGTTAAATAGGCCATTAAGCATCAAGCTTATGCTTTTCTAACTTTATGCCTTACAATATCAGTCCTATTTGTTATTATTACGAGGTTGTTGTCTTCAGATGGCAATGCCGAAATAAACGTGCGGGTGTGGCGGAATTGGCAGACGCGCCAGGTTTAGGTTCTGGTGGGTAACCCCCGTGAAGGTTCAAGTCCTTTCACCCGCACCATTTTCTCGGTTGTAATGTGTACCCAAGAAGGAGTTAATTCGTGAACACCAAAGTAGAGGCTCTCGAGGATAATCAGGTTAAGATTTTCTTTGAAATCGAAGCTCAAGATGTTGATGCACGCATCAAACGTACGTACAAGGAATTTGCAAAGAAATATAAGTTCCCCGGTTTCCGTCCTGGAAAAGCCCCTCGTCCTATTATTGATAACATGATGGGTGCAGATGCCGTTCGTGCTACCGTAACGGAAGATTTGGTAAACGACGTTTATCCTAAGGCTCTTGACGAGAACAATCTCGTTCCTTTGTTTAAGGCTGAAAACGAATTCGAAACCGATATGGTTGAAGAAGGTAAACCCTTCAAATTTACTTCTACTATCCAGGTAAAGCCTGAATATGAACTTTCAAGTTACGAGCCTGTTGAGGTTGAAATTCCTTCTGTTGAGCCTACGGAAGAGGAAATCAATCAGCAGATTGAAGAGCTTCGCAACTATTATCACGACTTCAAAGATGCTCCTGCAAATACTAAAGTTAAAAAGGATGAATTCGTTGAATTCACTATGAAGGTTACTGATTCGAAGGGCGAAGAAGTACCTACTATGTCCGCTGAAAAGCGCTTATATCAGCTCGGCGTTAATTTGTTCCCTAAGGCTTTTGATGCTGAACTTATCGGCCTTAAGAAGGGTGAGTCTAAGAGCTTTGACGTTGACTTTACCGATGATGATTCCATGATGGCTATGACCATGGAAGAAAAAGGCGTTTACCACTTTGATGTAACCATTGACGTTATCAAGAAGAAGATTCTTCCTGAAATTACTGACGAATGGGTAAAGCTTACCTTCGGTTTTGAGAACATTGCTGATATGCGCGAGAAGATTTCCGAGAGCATTCGCGAGCAGAAGAACGAATCCGCTCCTCGCCGCAAAGAGAACGAATGTCTCTATGCTATTTCTCAGCGTATTACCGATGATGTTCCTGAGGGAATGTGCGAGATTGAAGAAGCAAACCTTCTCCAGTCTTTCTATGGCCAGCTCAACAAAGCAAATATGACCTTCGATCAGTATCTTGACACCATGGGTATTGATTCTGAACAGTTCAAAGAAGATATGAAGAAGCAGGCTAAAGATCTCGTAAAGCAGGATCTTGCACTTGACGCATGGGCTCGCCACTTCAATATCGAAGCAACTGACGAAGAAATTACTGCTGAGTTTGAAAAAGCTAACGTTGATGATCCAGCAGCCGTTGAAGCGGAATGGCGCGAGAGCGGTCGCATTCCTATGATTCGTGAGGGCGTTCTTCGTACCAAGGCAATGTTTGAGATTGTTGATGGCGCTAAGGTGACCGAAAAAGCTCCTGAAGAAGCCGAAAAAGAAGAAAAAAAACCAGCTAAAAAAGCTGCAAAGAAATCAACCAAGAAGGCTGAAAAGAAAGACGAAGCAGAGGCTAGTGCCGAGTAAGCTTTCTGATGATTTAGCAGTGTCTGAAGTGAGGTAATTGCATGTCTTACAATACAAAATCAGCACTCATTCCTTACGTTATTGAGCAGTCTCCTCGTGGAGAGCGTAGCTATGATATCTATTCTCGTTTGCTCAATGATCGTATTGTTTTTCTGGGTGAAGCAATTGATGACGCAGTGGCTAACACTGTTGTTGCCCAGTTGCTCCATCTTGAATCTGCTGATCCTGATAAAGATATTTCGCTTTATATCAACTCCCCAGGGGGTTCAGTAAGTGCAGGTCTCGCAATTTATGACACCATGAATTACATTCGTTGTGATGTTTCTACTATCTGCATGGGAATGGCTGCCTCGATGGCTTCTGTTCTCATGGCAGCCGGTGCTCCTGGTAAGCGTTTTATTTTGCCAAATGCTCAGATTATGATTCACCAGCCTATGGGTGGTTCTGGCGAACGTACGCAGCAGACTGATTTTGAAATCATTGCAAAAGAGATGCGTAAAACTCGTGATCGTCTTGAGGGTATCCTTGCAAAGCACACAGGCCAGACTATCGAGAAGGTTCATGCTGATTCCGAACGTGATAACTGGATGTCTGCTGAAGAGGCTCTTGCTTATGGCTTGGCTGACAAAGTGGTTGCCTCTCGCCTGGCTTCTGACGAATAGGCGAAACAAATATGGTAGATCAACCTGTTGATGGTTCTCATCCTATTCATTGTGCCTTTTGTGGACAGACGCCTGATCATGTTAATGCTATGATCTCCGGTCCAAATGGCATCTATATTTGTGACGAGTGTATTTCGGTTTGTGCGGAAGCTATGATCACTGATCTTAGCTTTCGTGGGTTGGAATCAGATGCTCTCAATTCAATTATTAAATCTCATGAAGAAATGTTTGCTCCTGGAAATTCCCAGGAGCCTTCTTCTGATCTTCCTTTGCAAAACCTTCCTACGCCCCGCGAGCTCTATAACCAACTTTCTGAGCATGTTGTGGGGCAGGAAAATGCTAAGCGTGCATTAGCGGTTGCGGTTTACAACCACTACAAGCGCATTAGTCTTGGTGAATCTGCCCGAAATGATGTCGAAATTGCAAAGAGCAACATTTTGCTTTTAGGTCCTACGGGCTCAGGCAAAACACTTCTGGCTCAAACACTTGCGCGTACTTTGCAAGTTCCTTTTGCAATTGCTGATGCTACCACGCTTACGGAAGCGGGCTATGTTGGTGAAGATGTAGAAAACATTCTTCTTAAGCTTATTACTGCGGCCGATTTTGATATTGAGCGTGCTGAAATTGGCATTATCTACATCGATGAAATTGACAAGATTGCGCGTAAGGCGGAAAACCTTTCTATTACGCGCGACGTTTCGGGTGAAGGTGTTCAGCAGGCTTTGCTTAAAATTGTTGAGGGCACTGAAGCTTCTGTTCCTCCCCAGGGTGGGCGCAAACATCCCCAGCAGGAACTTATTCATATCGATACCACCAATATTCTTTTTATTCTTGGTGGTGCCTTTGTTGGATTGCCTGATATTATTGCCGAGCGTGTGGGTAAAACGAGCATTGGTTTTGGTTCTGAAATGCCTCAGTCTAAGCGTGCGGCAGACGCGGAATTGCTTGAGAAAGTCCTTCCTGAAGACCTCCATAAATTCGGCATGATACCTGAATTTGTTGGACGTATTCCTGTTGTTACTTCGCTCAAAGAACTCTCTAAGGAAGATTTGGTTCGTGTCCTCACCGAGCCTAAAAATGCCTTGGTTAAGCAGTATTCTCTTATGTTTGAATATGAAGATTCAGAGCTTGTGTTTGAGCCAGAAGCGCTCGAGGCTATTGCCGAACAGGCAATAGAGCATCAAACAGGCGCTCGCGGTTTGCGCAGCATTTGTGAGGCAGCTCTTATGGATGTTATGTATGAGCTTCCTGACCACGAGGGAAGAACCAAGGTGGTTATTAAACGAAGCGATATTGAAGGTTCCACTAAGCCTGAGATTATTCAAGTCGAAGTTGAGCCAAGCAAGAAACGCAAGAAGCCTGCCAAAGAGAACGTCGAATAACCTTAATTGATAAAGTGCCCGCGTTCGGGCACTTTTTAATGGAGTACAATATCGGATACTCATATCGGAATGGGTTGCTTGTTCCGGTAGTTGTATGACACTCATACCGTTGCCTTTAAGAAAGGAAACAGCAATGGCATCAGATAAGAAAAGCGAACAACCATCTTATAGTGAATGGGAAACACCCCTTTTCAATGCATGGAAAGATCGCGGTTTGTTTTCTCGTACACCAGGTTTTGGTAAAAACGGGGCAGACACCTACACCATTGTTATTCCTCCTCCCAATATTACCGGTATGCTTCATATGGGTCATGCTCTTAATGACACTATTCAAGACACCTGTATTCGTCGTTCCCGTATGCAGGGTTATCAAACTCGTTGGGTTTTAGGAACTGATCATGCTGGTATTGCTACCCAAACAAAGGTAGATAAAAAGCTTGCCGAAGAAGGAAAATCGCGTTTAGAAATTGGACGTGAGGCTTTTATTGAAGCATGTTACGACTGGCGTGCAGAGTATGGAACCACTATCGTTAATCAAATTAAAGGCATGGGCTGTTCATGCGATTTTGACCATGAAAATTTCACGCTGTCGCCTGAGTACGCTCATGCAGTTCGTAAGGTTTTCTGTGATTGGTATCACGATGATCTGATCTATAAGGGTCGTCGTATTGTTAATTGGTGTCCTTCGTGTACAACAGCAATTGCTGATGATGAAGCGGAATATGTAGATGAAGCAGGGCACCTTTGGTATCTTCGTTACCCACTCAAAGAGCCTGTTGATGGAATTGAGTATGTTGTCGTTGCTACTACACGTCCTGAAACTATGCTCGGCGATACGGGTGTTGCCGTAAGTCCTAAAGATGATCGTTATAAAAATCTTGTGGGTAAAACAATTATTCTTCCTATCGTCAATCGCGAAATTCCCATTTTCGCCGACTATTACGTTGATTCTGAATTCGGTACGGGCTGTGTTAAAACAACTCCTGCTCACGATCCTAATGACTATGCTATGGGTCAACGCAATGATTTGGAGCAAATTAACATCTTTGATGAGCATGCGGTTGTTGTCGAAGGATATGGCAAGTTTAGTGGCATGACGCGTGATGAGGCTCGCGAAGCGGTTGTTGAGGAGTTTGAACGTTTGGGCTTGCTTGACCACGTTGAAGATCATGATCATTCAGTTATGACGTGCTATCGCTGCCATACCAAGCTTGAACCCTGGCTTTCAGAGCAGTGGTTTGTTGCGGTTGACCGCTTAAAAAAAGAAGCTGCTCGTGTGGTTGAAGACGGAGAAATTAAGTTTTATCCCAGTCGTTGGAAGCAGGTATACCTTGATTGGCTTGCGAATCTAAAAGATTGGTGCATTTCTCGTCAGCTTTGGTGGGGTCACCGTATTCCTATGTTTTATTGCGACGAGTGCGGATGGGAAGATGCCCTTCTTGAAGACACCGATACGTGTCCCGTTTGCGGAGCTCATGTTCGCCAGGATGAAGACGTATTAGACACTTGGTTTTCTTCGCAGCTTTGGCCTTTTGCAACGCAGGGATGGCCTGAGCACCCTGAAAATCTCGACGGGGTATATCCAACACAGGTTCTTTCTACTGCACGAGACATTATGGGTTTGTGGGTTGCTCGCATGGTTATGTCTTCGCTGTACTTCACAAAGGAAATTCCTTTTCAGGATGTCATCATTCATCCAACCGTAATGGCTGCAGACGGTAAGCCTATGTCGAAGAGTCGCGGTAATGGTGTTGATCCTCTAAAGCTCATGCAAGATTACGGTGCAGATGGTATGCGCTTCGGTTTGCTGATGCAGGTTACTGGCGCACAAGATTTGCGCTTCAATGAAAGCAAGCTTGAAAGTAGTCGTAACTTCTCCAATAAAATTCGTAACGCTGCTCGTTTTGTGATGATGAATCTTGAAGGGTATACGCCAGGAGAGCCTAATCCTTCAACGCTTGCAGATAAGTGGATTTTCTCCCGTTTAGCAACGCTTGTAAAAACGTTAGATGAGGCATACGCAAGCTATGAATTTGGTGACATTACCCGTGAGTTGTATGCATTTTTCTGGAACGAATTCTGTGACTGGTATATCGAGCTTTCAAAAGCGCGTCTTGCTGGAGAGGGTGAAGATAAGCTCACCTGTCAGCGTAATTTGGTATTTGTTTTAGATACCGCACTTCGTTTACTTCATCCCATTATGCCTTTTGTAACTGAACAGATTTATCAGGAACTTCCTGGTGAAAAAGAAACAGAGTTTTTGATGATGGCATCATGGCCAGATGCTGATGCTTTAGCGGGTTACGTTAACAAAGAAGCAGAACGCGCTATCGAAATGGTTACGCAGTCGGTTTCGTCTATTCGTTCTACGCGTGCTCGTTATGGTATTTCTCCCCGTGTTGAGCTTTCGATTTCCGTAAAGCCAGTTAACGAAGACATGGCGGTATTATTTACCGAGCAGCAAGGCTTAATTAAGGCCCTCGCAAACATTGCGGTTGAATCGATTGACGTTAATCTTGAAAAGCCCGATGAGTCAACTATGTGCTTGGCTGAAGGTATTGAGCTTTACGTTATTTTGACCGGTTTGGTTGATTTTGCCGCCGAGCGTAAAAGGCTTGAAAAAGAGATCGCCGCGTTGGAAAAAGATTTCGCTAAGTTTGATAAAAAGCTCAGCAACCCTGGCTTTTTATCTAAGGCTAAGCCTGAAATAATTGAGAAAGACCGTGCAAAATTAGCCGACATATCTGATAAGTTGATCCACTTAAAAACTCAGCTAGAAGATATGTAAGAGCAGATTTGATATAATCAAGCGCCGTACCTATACAATTGCGTTGCGGCGCTTGTGTTATAGATGGGAACTCTTTGAGAGTAGGTTTTCGAAGTTCAAATATGCTTCGAGTGCGTTAGGAAAGAATGATGTCGGCTTTATTTCAGCAAATGCCAGAACTACAAATAGTATTCAATCTCTTTATCGTTATTGTTATTGCTTTGTATGTTCTTTCAATTA
This sequence comes from Eggerthella sp. CAG:368, assembly GCA_000434775.1. Taxonomy (GTDB): domain Bacteria; phylum Actinomycetota; class Coriobacteriia; order Coriobacteriales; family Eggerthellaceae; genus Anaerotardibacter. The sequence continues at coordinate 89,776 of FR895490.1, forward strand.
TCTGGGTGGTTAAAGACGCACGAGCACGCGGTGCTCTGTGGGTAGTATGGGGAATCGTCTCTTTGATCCCTTTGGTCGGCGTTCTTGCATATAATCTCATGCGTCCTCCGCTGTTGCAGTCTGACAGGGATGAACAGGAGCTTGATGTAACGCTCAAACGTCGTGAGCTCATGAAGTATGGTGAATGTGCCTCCTGTGGTTATCCTGTTGAGGCAGATTACGTAATATGTCCTAACTGTCATCAGCGTTTAAAGAACCTTTGCCCAACATGTCATCATGCTTTGGAGCCAGAGTGGTCCATATGTCCGTATTGTACAACGCAAATTGGTAAACCGCGTCGCAATCCTGCGCAGCGCAACGCTATGCAAGATGGAGTTCGTACGCGTTCTTCTCAACGGTCTCAGTCAAGTCTTTCAGTATCTGATACAACAACTATGTAGCAGGGCGCTACGTTGTGGGGTCCTGCGTGTTCGGCATGGCTTCATGTTGGAGAATCGATCGAGTCGATTATGTTAGTACCTGAAGCCGCCTTTTGGCGGCTTTGCTTTTAGGAGTAAGGGGCTCTTAAAGATAGGTTGAACACAGGCGCTTTGTGCGCGCCCGGTGTAGATGGTGCAGGCGCTTTGTACGCGCCCGGCACAAGAAAGGAAAAGAAAATGAAAATTACCTTACCAGATGGTTCAAACAAAGAACTTGAACAAGGGGCAACAGTTGCCGAGGTAGCTGCATCAATCGGTGCTGGTCTTGCAAAGGCTGCTTTGGCTGGCAAGATCAATGGGCAATTGGTAGATTTGGTTGCTCCCGTTGAAGAGGGTGCTTTGGTTGAAATTATCACCAATAAGTCACCAGAGGCTCTCGGTATTATGCGTCATTCTATGGCACACATTATGGCTGAGGCTGTTCAGGTTTTGTTTCCAGGTGCTCAAATTGCTTTTGGTCCTCAAACCGAAGATGGTTTCTTCTATGACTTCGAACTTTCTCGTTCCGTGTCAACGGATGATTTTGATGCTATTGAGAAGAAAATGGGAGAGATTATTGCCGCCGATGAACCTTTTGTTCGTGAGGTAGTAACTCGTGAAGAAGCAGAGAAAATCTTTGCCAACCAACGGTTTAAGCTTGAGCATATCCAGGATCTTTCTCCTGAGGTAGAAATTAGCCTGTATCGTCATGGCGATTTTGTTGATTTGTGCAGTGGTCCTCATGTTCCTTCTGCTGGGAAAGTGGGCGCTTTTAAGCTCATGAAAGTTGCGGGCGCTTATTGGAAGGGTGATTCCGACCGTGAAATGCTTCAGCGAATTTACGGGACAGCTTTCTTTAAGAAAAAGGAACTGGAAGAGTATCTACACAACTTAGCCGAGGCCGAAAAGCGTGATCATCGCAAGATTGGTCGTGAGCTTGGCTTGTTTATGCTTGATGAGGCTGCCGGTGTTGGTCTACCTCTGTATCCACCAAAGGGCGCTCGTGTTATTCGCCTTCTGCAGGAGTGGCTGCGCCGAGATTTATACGCACGCGGATACGAAGAAGTAATCACTCCTCATGTATATAAATCTGATGTCTGGAAAACTTCAGGTCATTACAACTTTTATCACGAGAACATGTACTTCTTTAACATCAACGAGGGAAGCGAAGAGCAACCACGCTTGTCTGAATATGGTGTTAAGCCAATGAACTGTCCAGGGCATGTTTTGCTCTATAAAAACGAGATTCACTCGTATCGTGATTTACCTTTGCGTTTATTTGAGTTCGGAACGGTTTATCGTCACGAAATGAGCGGTGTTGTTCACGGTCTTTTGCGTGCGCGTGGTTTTACTCAAGATGATGCTCACGTATTCTGCCAGCGTGATCAGGTGGTAAGCGAGGTTGTGGCAATTCTCGATTTGGTTGATCACATCATGTCCACCTTTGGCTTTGAATATATGGCTGAAATCTCAACCCGCCCTGAAAAGAGCATTGGTTCAGACGATATGTGGGAACATGCTACCAACGCTTTGAAAGAGGCTTGTGCGGCTCATGGCCTCGATTATGAAATCAATGAGGGCGATGGAGCATTCTATGGCCCGAAGATTGACATCAAGGTAAAGGATGCTATTGGCCGTACCTGGCAGTGTTCGACGGTTCAGGTTGATTTCAACTTGCCTGAGCGTTTTGATCTTACGTATCGCACGGCCGATAACACCGAAGAGCGCCCCTGGATGCTTCATCGTGCAATCTTTGGTTCCATCGAGCGTTTCTTTGGTATTCTAATTGAGCACTACGCTGGTTCGCTTCCTCTGTGGCTTGCTCCTGTTCAGGTTGCTCTGCTTCCTTTGGCAGATCGTCATATGGATGCTTGCAAGGGACTTGCCGCAAAAATTACTGCCGCGGGAGGTCGTGTTGAAATTTATGAGCAGAATGAGCCCATGCGTGTAAAGATAGCTAAGGCTCAGGCGGAAAAAATTCCTTACATGGGCATTATCGGCGACAAAGAAATTGAGAATGGAACGGTTTCTATTCGCGAGCGCCACGAGGGCGATTTGGGTGCTTGGAGTGTCGATCAGCTTCTTGAAGTTATTCAAGAAGCACGCATTTAGCACGCTGCGCATTTTGCAAAAAACGAAACGGTATCAAAGGGCACCAATTTGGTGCCCTTTTTGTTGTATGGGCGTATAATAGGGAAAGAAAACAAAGGGAACGACAAAGGAGTAATCCTTATGTCGTAGATCAAGGGGGACATTATGAGCGAGTTACTTACGGCAAGCCATTTTGAAGAAAAAGTTTTGAAAGCATCACAGCCAATTTTGGTGGATTTCTTTGCGACGTGGTGTGGTCCGTGCAAAATGTTAGCTCCGGTACTTGATGAAGTGAGTGCAGAAGTTGTGGGGCGAGGTGCGATTTACAAGGTTGACGTTGATCAAGAACCAACATTAGCTGCTCAGTTTGGCGTCATGAGTGTTCCGACGCTTATCTTGTTCAAAAATGGGGAGGCTACTCATCGTTTGGTAGGAGTGCAGGCCAAGCAAGCTTTGCTCGATTTGTTCTAAGTGCACTACAAACACCTCTGCCTTCTTTTTTGGCAGAGGTGTTTTTGTATTGTAGGGAAGCGCAAGCGTCGTAAAAGTTGAACAAAGGGTAACGATAACGTTGAGCATAAAGGTTCAAGTGAGTTCGCTGTGCATGAAAACGGTGCTTTCTGAGTAACATGCGAGTATACCTGGTTTGTTACGTGTGTTCATCTTGGTTTTGTCTAACGAGAAAGGTGAGTCATGATTGACGTTGCAATTATCGGATCGGGTCCTGCTGGCTTATC
>FR895490.1:93113-109058 GCA_000434775.1 Eggerthella sp. CAG:368
TTTCTACGGTTGTTTTTGAGGAGCTTGGCGTAGGTGGTCAACTAACTTCTATTTCACTTCTGGAAAACTATCCCGGCTTTCCAGAAGGGGTAAACGGATTTGATTTTGCATTTTCTCTTAAAGAACAGGCAGAAAAGTTTGGTGTTTCGATTGTTTACGAGAAGGTGGAAGGCCTTACCTTGACAAGCTCGGATGAACGTACCGAAGTAAAACAAAAGGCGTATTCTTTGAAAACACCTACCAATAACTACATGACGCGAAGCGTTTTTATCGCTACTGGCGCAAAGCCAACAAAACTTCCTGATATAGATGTTTCTTCGTTGGAAGGAAGGGGTGTTTCCTACTGTGCAACCTGTGATGGCAATTTCTTTGCGGGAAAAGAAGTTGTTGTTGTGGGCGGGGGAGACACGGCAGCGGCAGATGCTCTTTATCTCTCACGCATTGCTTCGCGTGTTCACCTCGTTCATAGAAGAGATGAGCTTCGTGCCAATCACTGGTACCAGGAGCGTGTTTTGAAAGATGAAAATATAGTTGTTCACTGGAATTGTGTTGTGACAGGAGTGGAGGAAACCGCTGATAGCCTTTCAGGCGTAGTGTTGAAGGATGTTCTTTCTTCCGAAATATCCCTGCTTTCTTGTGACGGTTTATTTGTGGCCATAGGTACGCAGCCAACAACCGAATGGCTTGAAGGGATTATTGAACGAGATGAACAGGGCTATCTTGTTACCGACAGTGAATGTGAAACCTCGCTACCAGGGGTATACGCTATTGGTGATGTGCGTCAAACGCCGCTTCGACAAGTGTTAACCGCGGCTGCGGATGGTGCAATTGCTGCGGAGGCCGCTGTTAAGTTTCTTGCTTCGTGATATGATGTCTCCCTGCATGTTTTAATGCCTCGTGCTTATACACCATTCAATCAAAAACAAACCTTATAAGGAGCGTTGACGAGCTAATGCGCGAAAAGCTTGAAAAAATAATTGATGCTTACAAAGAACTTGAAGCAAAGCTGGGCGATCCTTCGGTAATTGCTAACCAGGCCGAATACAACAAGTTGGCAAAAAGCTATTCCGATCAAGGCCCTTTAGTTAAAAAGTCACGTGAATATATTCAGTGTCTTGATGATCTCGTGGCAGCAAAAGAGATGCTCTCTGATTCTGACATGAAAGAGTTTGCTCAGGAAGAAATTGCAGGAATTGAGGCAAAGCTTCCAAGCTTGGAAGAAGAAATTAAGTTCATGCTTGTTCCCTCCGATCCTGCCGACGAAAAAGACATTATTGTCGAAATTCGTGCTGGAGCTGGTGGCGACGAAGCGGCAATTTTCGCGGGTGATTTGTATTCCATGTATACGCGTTTTGCTTCCGAGCAAGGGTGGAAGTGTGAAACCATGGATGTTCATCCTTCCGACGCGGGTGGATACAAAGAAATCCAATTCAAAGTTTTAGGCGACAAAGTTTATTCCGTTATGAAGTTTGAGAGTGGCGTTCATCGCGTTCAACGTGTTCCTAAAACGGAATCTCAAGGTCGTATTCATACCTCAACGGCAACAGTTGCTGTTTTACCGGAAGCTGACGAAGTTGAAGTGGATATCAATCCGAACGATTTGCGCATCGATGTGTATCGTGCAGGCGGTCCTGGTGGTCAATGCGTTAATACGACCGACTCTGCTGTTCGTATTACGCACCTTCCTACGGGCTTGGTTGTTCAGTCTCAGGATCAAAAATCACAGCTTCAAAATAAGCTTGCAGCCATGACGGTTTTACGTGCTCGTTTGTACGAAAAAATGCTTGCGGAGCAACAGGCAGCAGAAGGGGAGGCTCGCCGTAGCCAGATTGGTACGGGTGATCGTTCCGAAAAAATTCGCACGTACAATGCCCCACAAGATCGAGTGACTGATCACCGTATTGGGTACAATGGTACTTACAATGGCGTATTGCTTGGGCAGGGTGGCAATGGTCTTGCTGAGCTCATTACTGCTCTTCAGGCAGCTGATCGTGCTGTAAAGCTCGAAAGCACGGTGTAGTTCGGTCGTTGTTTGCTTGCATGCTTGTTTTGGCGAGTATGCAAGCTTTTTTTATTTCTGGAGACAGGTTAGCATCCTTTCGTTATTAATAGTTTCCAGAGTATTTTTTACGTTTACCTTTTTGCTACTGAAAGAAGAAAAGAATGCCTGATGTCTGGACGGTCAAAGCTATTCTTGATTGGTGTGAGGGTTATTTAGCTCGAAAAAACGATCCCAATCCTCGTCTTTCTGCTCAATGGCTTTTAAGTGAAGCCTTGGGATTGTCGCGCATCGAATTGTATACAAGCTTTGATAAGCCCTTGACTGCTTCTGAGCGCGATACTATGCGTGAGTGGGTTCGTCGTCGCGGGGCGGGAGAACCATTGCAACTTATTAGCGGTAAGGCTCCATTTCGCTATATTACGGTTTCAGTAAAAGAAGGAGTGCTTATTCCTCGTCCTGAAACAGAGGTGTTGGTAAGTGAAGCATTTGAAGAACTCGCTTTGCCCCGTGTTTCAGAGCGCGTGGTGGTTTGTGATGAAGCTGAGGTAATAGAGTCTTCAGATGCGTATCCTATTTCGGTTCTTGATCTGTGCACTGGTTCGGGCTGTATTGCCTGTGCTATTGCACATGAATATCCTCAGGCTCAAGTGCTCGCTACAGACATTTCCCCTGTCGCATGTGATCTTGCGCGTCATAATAGCGAAGAGCTCGGGCTCGAAGAAAGGGTTTCGGTTCAGCAGAACGATCTTATGCATGGTATGACGCAGAGGTATTCTAATGCGTTCGATCTGATCATTTCTAATCCTCCCTATATTCCAACAAAGGTTTTGTCTTCTCTTGATGGAGAGGTGACAAACTTTGAGCCTGTGCTCGCTCTTGATGGCGGTGATGATGGTTTGGACATACTTCGCTGTTTTCTTGATGATGCACGTGTCTGTTTGAAGCCCGATGGAGTATTGGCAGTTGAACTTTTCGAGGAGTCTTTAGCTGAAGCAGCGCAACTCGCTCGCTTGCATGGTTATGACAGAGTTCGTGTTGCCAAAGACTTAACGGGTCGCGATCGTATTCTCGTGGCACGTAAGCCTTCCGAGTGAAACGCTGAGTAATTGCATTGGCTCTGCACGCCAGTGGAGGCATGCGGAAAACGTAAACTTTTTTCGCTGGTCTGAGCGTGCCTGCGCAAGTACTTTTTTGTGTCCATTGTTGTATGTAAGGCAAGGTAGCCGATGTTGCTGAGAGTTTTGTGATATGCAATTGCGTCATTGAGTTTTGTCTTAACTCGTCATGTTTTGTTTCGGTTTAGGAGTATCCTTATAAAACGCTGTATAAGGATACGGAAATTACATATTGAGGAGCAACAATGGAAACACCTTTAAGGCAATATCTTTCAGAAGCAAAACCTTATTTGGAGGAATTTCTCGCCGACAAGAAACCTGTTGCTGCTCTAATTTTGGGAAGTGGTTTGAATCCCTATGCCGATGCGTTGGAGGGCTCTTCAGTTTTGCCATACAAGCAAATCCCTCACATGAAAGTTTCCAGCGCAACAGGACATAAAGGACAGTTTGTATTGGGTCGCGTTTCCGGAACAGAAGACACCTGGGTGCTTTGCATGCAGGGTCGCTTGCATGGATATGAAGGATGTACTGCACGCGAAGTAGCCTTCCCTGTTTGGCTTATGCAGTCTGTAGGCATACCTACTCTTGTTACCACCAATGCAGTTGGCGCAATTAATCCCAACTTTAAGGTTGGTAGCTTTTGTGCTATGACAGATCACATTAATTTTACGGGACGCAATCCAATAGTGGGTATTGAGCCAAACCTAATGGATGAACGCTTTGTTCCTATGTTGAACGCGTATGATCCAAACCTTCGCGAGCTTTTACAAATTGCTTCAAAGGAAACCAACGTCGAAGTAAATGAGGGAGTGTATCTTGGTCTTTTGGGTCCAAGTTTTGAAACTCCTGCAGAAATTCGCCTTTTCGATTCATGGGGTGCAGATACCGTTGCTATGAGTTTGGTGGAAGAGGTAATTGCTGCGCGTCATGTTGGTATGCGCGTTGCTGGGTTGTCTCTTGTTTCAAATATGGCATGCGGCGTAAAAGGAGGAGATCCAACTTCGGAAGAGGTCATGGAAGTTGCTCAAGGGGTAGAGCAAGACTTTGTTTCTCTTATGAATTTCTTCTTTGCTCACTTGGAATAACAAGAAAGTTTTTGGCTTCTTTGCTTTCTAGAGCCCGCAACATACAAACAAACGGCGCAAAAGGGTAACTTCGTAGTTGGTGCTGCGCTTGTTTTAGAAATTTCGCTCTATTGTTTTGCGAGAGCAATAGTGGGGTGGTTATTGAGGGTATCTGATCCACGCATGAAGAAACCCGCTTCAGCAAGCTCGCGTGCATTCTGTGAGTAATCGTCAGCAGATTGTTGGTTATAGGCAATTTCTGCTTCGTTTACGCTGCGTTTCACTTTACCTGGCAAGCCCATAACAATGGATTTTGGCGGAATGATAACTCCCTTAGAAATTACTGCCCCTGCACCAACTACACTGTTTTCTCCAACAACCGCACCATCCATGACGGTTGCTCCCATGCCGATAATGCAATTATCTTCAATAGTGCATGCGTGGATAATTGCTCCGTGTCCAATGGTTACGTTGTCTCCGAGTGTGCAGGGGAAGTTGGTTTCAACGTGCATAATGGCATTTTCTTGTACGTTGGTATTTTTGCCAATGGTAACCACTTCGCGATCACCCCTGATGGTGACACCGGGAAAGATGGAAGATTCTGCTCCTATAACCACGCTGCCAATAAGAGTGCAGTTAGGGGCGATGTAGCAGTTGGGATCAAGATGGACATCGTTTAATTTCATAGGTTCTCTCCAAGGTTAATCTTTGGCTCTACCTTTGTGTTGTGGGCCACTCAGTTTTCGTTTTGACTATAGCGCTTTCCGTATAAAACGGGTCGATTTTTTGTACTTTGTAACTTTTGTAAATTGGGTCTTTTATTGTGAATCGAACGCGTTATAATGGCGAAGCAAAAGAAAAGCAAATAGAAAAGCTGTGACAAGGAAAAGTAGGGACGAATCCATTCCTCAGAGAGTTGGCGGTTGCTGCGAGCCAATAGTGGACGGTCTGAAAAGGCACCTTTGAGCTGTTCGATTTGAACGTTAAGTGATTTGCTAGACGATCTTTAGCCAAACGCTTAATCAGTAAGTTGAATCGGTGACACCCGTAACAAGTCGTATAGTAATTATGCTATGAGGTCCTGATGCAGCTTACTGCACAGGATTTTTTTTATGCACAAAAGTAGTGTTACTTGTTACTGATCATTATGTCTTATGAGAAAAGGGGTAGACATGCAAATGAGGAGTGACTCAATTAAGAAGGGCCTTGCTCGTGCACCGCATCGTAGCTTGCTTAAAGCTGACGGTTTGACTGACGAAGAACTCGAACGCCCTCTCGTTGCTGTTATTTCATCGCAAAACGAAATTATTCCTGGTCATATCCATCTTCAGTCTATTGCTGATGCTGTGAAGGCTGGCGTTCGTATGGCTGGCGGAACACCGCTTCAAATGACCACCATCGGCGTTTGCGATGGTATTGCAATGAACCATGAAGGTATGCGTTATTCACTTACGAGTCGTGAGGTAATTGCTGATTCTGTTGAATGCGCAGTACAAGGCCACCAGTTTGATGCAATGGTTCTTATTCCATCGTGCGACAAGGTTGTCCCAGGAATGTTGCTTGCTGCGTGTCGCCTCAATATTCCAACGGTTTTGGTTTCGGGTGGCCCTATGCTTGCTGGGCATGATAAGTGCGGTAATCAGACTGACCTCAATACGCTCTTTGATGCTGTTGGTCAGGTTACAAGCGGAACTATGACCGAAGAAGAGTGTAAGTGGTTTGAAGAAACGGCTTGTCCGACTTGTGGCAGCTGCTCGGGCATGTTTACTGCAAATTCAATTTGTTGTCTCTCTGAGGGCTTAGGTATTGCTCTTCCGGGTAACGGTACTATTCCTGCTGTTTATTCAGAGCGTATTCGCTTGGCAAAGCATGCGGGCATGAAGGTTATGGAGCTTCTCGAGAAAGATATCAAAGCACTTGATATTATCAATGAAGCTTCTATTCATAATGGCATGGCATTGGATATGGCCTTTGGCGGTTCAACCAATACTATGCTTCACTTAACTGCTATTGCACATGCAGCAGGTTGTCCTATTTCTATGGATGATTGGGATGAGATCTGCTCTCAAATTCCAAACATTACGCGTATTGCTCCTGCAGGTCCTTTGCATATTCAGGATCTTAACGACGTTGGCGGTATCAGTGCAATTATCGGTGAGCTCGGTCGACATGGCCTTTTAAATGACACCGCTTTAACTTGTCATGGCACCATGAAGGACTGGATTGCAACTTGCCCAGAGGTTGATGGCGAAGTAGTTCGCTCGGTAGAGAATGCTTATAGCCCTGTTGGTGGTTTGCGTGTCATGCGTGGCAATCTCGCTCCAAACTGTGGCGTTGTTAAACAGAGTGCTGTTTCTGATGATATGCGTCAGCATAGAGGTCCTGCTCGCGTGTTCGGTAGCGAAGAAGAGGCATGTGAGGCAATCTTTGGCGGAAAAATAAATGCGGGCGATGTTGTAGTTATTCGCTATGAAGGTCCAGCTGGCGGTCCTGGCATGCGAGAGATGCTCACCCCAACTTCTGCAATTTGCGGCATGGGGCTTGATAAGAGCGTTGCTCTTATTACCGATGGTCGTTTCTCGGGCGCTACTAAAGGCCCTGCAATTGGACATGTAAGCCCTGAAGCATATGCGGGTGGTCCTATCGCGCTGGTTCACGAAGGCGATATTATTGACATTGACATCGATAAGGGTTCATTGAATCTTTTGGTTTCTGATGAAGAGCTTGAAGCTCGCCGCAAGTTGTGGGTTAAGCCTGAGCCTAAGTACAAAACAGGCGTCTTAGCACGCTATTCTAAGCTTGTTTCAAGTGCTGATAAGGGGGCGTATTTCGGATGATCATCGACGGTGAATTCGAAAAGAAAATGGGGCTTGGCCCTTACACCGAAAAGCAGGGCAAGACCATGCTCGGCGCAGAGGCTATCATTGCTTCGCTTGAAGCCGAAGGAGTAGATACCGTTTTTGGTTATCCTGGGGGTCAGGCTATCAAGATTTATGATGCGCTCTATGATTCGGAAAAAATCACCCATGTCCTTGCTCGTCATGAGCAGGGTGCAACACATGAAGCTGATGGGTATGCTCGTGCTACGGGAAAAACAGGTGTTGTTATTGTAACGAGTGGTCCAGGTGCAACCAATACCGTCACAGGAATTGCAACTGCCTACATGGATAGTGTTCCTATGGTGGTAATTACGGGGCAGGTTCCGCGCAGCGTTATTGGTACCGATGCGTTCCAGGAGTCAGATATCGTAGGCATTACAATGCCAATCGTTAAGCACAGCTACTTACTGCAGAGCTGCGAAGACATGACGCGTACCTTCCGCGAAGCATTCTATATCGCAAATTCGGGTCGTCCGGGTCCTGTTTTGATTGATATTCCTTCTGACCTTGCTGGATCAGAGATGGTGTTTGAATATCCAGCTGATGTTCATATTCCTTCCTATAAGCCAACAGTTAAGGGCAATGTTCGTCAAATCCGTCAAGCAGTTGACATGATTAAGGAAGCAAAACGTCCTATTCTCTATATTGGCGGTGGTATTATCGCTTCGCATTCTGAGCGCGAATTGCTTAGCGTAGCAGAAAGCATGCAAATTCCTGTTGTTACTACCTTGATGGGCAAGGGCGCATTTCCTGCCTCTCATCCTCTCAATTTGGGTCATGTAGGTATGCATGGTTCTAAGTATGCAAACTATGCTATTACCAATGCCGACTTGCTCATTGCCGTAGGCGCGCGTTTTTCCGATCGTGTAACAGGGAAATTGGCCGATTTTGCACCTTATGCCAAGGTAATTCATGTTGATGTTGACCCTGCAGAAATCGGCAAAAACCGTATGCCTCAGATTCCTATTGTAGGCGACGCGAAGGTTGTTCTTTCAGGCATTGAGGAACAGATTAATGCTGAGCATTTTGAACCTATTACACAGGAATGGTTAGCTCAGATCAATGAGTGGCGCGAGGCCCATCCATTCTACAGTCCTGGTCTTGCAACCCCTACGGGAACTATTTCACCTGAAGGTGCTCTTGATTTGCTCTCCGACATGCTCGAGCAAGATAATTCCATTGTCACTACTGAAGTGGGGCAACATCAAATGTGGGCAGCTCAGCACATTGATCGAGGTGTGCCTCGCACCTTCTTAACGAGTGGTGGCTTGGGTACGATGGGCTTTGGTTTTCCGGCAGCAATAGGTGCTAAGGTTGCCTACCCTGAAAAAGAAGTTGTTTGTATTGCTGGTGACGGATCGTTCCAGATGAACATTCAAGAAATGGCAACCGCAGCAATTAATAACATTAATGTCAAAGTGTTACTCATGAACAATTCTGCCTTAGGCATGGTTCATCAGTGGCAGGGTCTCTTCTATGAAGAGCGTTACAGCGAAACCGTTTTACCAGATAACCCTGATTTCGTCATGCTGTCTAAAGCGTATGGCTGGCAGGCAGAAAAGGTTGAAAAGCCTGAAGATCTTACTGAAGCAATGAAGCGTTTGCTCGATGCTGAAGGTCCAGCGCTTTTGGATATGCGTTTCGATCGCTCAGAAAACGTATTCCCTATGGTTGCTCCTGGTGCTCCGCTTGACGATATCATTGGCGCCATCAATGTAGGTCCCATATCGGAAATGATTGATATGCATGAAGAGGAAGGCGAGTAATCATGAGGCACATTCTTTCTGTTCTTGTTGAAAACAAATCAGGTGTTCTCTCTCGTGTTGCGGGCTTGATTTCACGCCGTGGTTTCAATATTGAATCACTTTCGGTAGGTCCAACAGAAGATCAAACGCTTTCCCGTGTAACTATTGTTATGGAAGCGGATGATGTTGCTTATGAGCAAATCACCAAGCAGCTTCATAAGCTTATCAGTGTTCATAAAATTACCGATCTTACGGGAGGCAATGCGATTGAGCGCGAGCTTGTTTTATTTAAAGTTCATGCTCCTCAGGATATGCGTAGTGAAATTATCGAGATCGCTAATATCTTTCGTGCCAAGATTGTTGATGTTGGAAAGAGTTCGTTAACTATCGAGGTGACGGGAACCCAAAGCAAACTACAGGGTATTGAAGACTTGCTTCGTGCCTATGGCATCAAGGAAATTATCCGTACCGGCATGATTGCAATGTCACGTGGTTCAAAGACGAGCTAGTACCGAGCAAGGTTTGCTGTTTTATTACGCGATGCTTTTGTGAGGAATGAAAGCAGAGCGGCTAAATACACCGTGGAATATCCACGAATGTATACAATTGTGATAATCAGTCATTGAGTAGAAGGGAAATAACATGGCTGTAACTATTTATTACGAACAGGACGTAGATCCCTCATTGATCCAGAGCAAGAAGATTGCCATCATTGGTTATGGTTCTCAGGGTCATGCGCACGCTCTGAACCTCAAAGATTCTGGATGCGATGTTCGTGTGGGTCTTCGCGAAGGTTCGAGCTCTTGGGCAGTTGCTGAAGAAGCTGGTCTTAAGGTTACGGACATTGATACTGCTGCAGAAGAAGCTGATTTCATTATGATCTTGGTTCCTGATGAGAAGCAGCCTCAGGTTTATGAAAACCACATTGCAAAACACCTCAAGGCTGGCGATACCTTGGCATTTGCTCACGGTTTCAACATCCATTACGGATACATCAAGGCTCCTGAAGATGTAAATGTTGTAATGATCGCCCCTAAGGGTCCTGGTCATATCGTACGTCGTCAGTTTACTGAGGGCTCTGGTGTTCCAGATCTTGCTTGCGTATATCAGGACGCAACGGGTAATGCGTTTGATTTGGCTCTTTCTTATGCGTGGGGCGTTGGCGGAGCTCGTTCCGGCATCATTAAGGCAACCTTTAAAGAGGAAACCGAAGAAGACCTCTTTGGCGAGCAGGCAGTTCTTTGTGGTGGCTTGGTTGAGTTGGTTAAAGCTGGCTTTGAAACCTTGGTTGAGGCAGGCTACCCACCAGAGCTTGCATATTTTGAGTGCTATCACGAGATGAAGATGATCGTTGACTTGATGTATGAATCGGGTATTCACTTCATGAACTACTCCATCTCTAACACTGCAGAATATGGTGAGTACTATGCTGGTCCTAAGGTTATCAACGAGGAATCACGCAAGGCTATGAAGCTTATTCTTGAGCGCATTCAGAATGGTGAGTTTGCTCGCGAATTCGTTGAAGATTGCAATAATAATCACAAGTGGCTTATTGAGCAGCGTGAGGCAATCAACGATCATGAGATCGAAAAGACGGGCGAAAAGATCCGTTCTATGTTCTCTTGGATCAAGAAATAACAATACGAAATTACTATTCGTATGTTTAAAACCTAGAAGCTTCGGCTTCTAGGTTTTTCTTGTTATTGGGCGTTTTATTTCTTCTCGGTTTTACTAACGTAAGGCAATAAACCGTTACCATTTGAGTATTGAGCCACTCGCTTTTCATTTCCTGATGATGTGTGTATGTTTCGATTTATCGTGCTAAAGTGTTTTGATCTAGTAACAGGCTTCTTATATACAAAAGAAGCGTTTTGAAAGGATTTGTTTATGGGAAGGGTGTACAACTTTTCTGCTGGTCCCGCAGTTCTTCCTGAAGAGGTATTGCGCGAGGCTGCTGAGGAAATGCTCGACTACAAAGGCTGCGGCATGTCAGTTATGGAAATGAGTCACCGATCTAAGACTTTTGCCGAAATTATTGAAACGGCAGAAGCGGATTTGCGCGAACTCATGAACATTCCTTCAAATTACAAGGTTCTTTTCTTGCAGGGTGGTGCATCTCAGCAATTTGCCGCAATCCCAATGAACCTCATGCTTACTGGTAAGGCTGACTATATTGTTTCAGGAAGTTGGTCCAAAAAAGCTTATAAAGAAGCAACCATGTTTGGTAATGCGCGTTGCGTGGCGTCAAGTGAGGATGAAAACTTCTCCTATATTCCCGATGTTGATTCTCTTGATTTAGATCCAGAGGCAGATTATGTCTATATCTGCGAAAACGAAACCATTTACGGAACTCATTATCATAAACTCCCCGAAACAGGAGATGTTCCTTTGGTTTCCGATGTTTCTTCTTGTTTTTTGTCTGAGCCTGTTGATGTTTCCAAGTACGGTCTTATTTATGGTGGCGTTCAAAAGAATGTTGGTCCTGCGGGCGTAGTGATTGTTATTATCCGCGAGGATTTAGTCAAAGACGAATGGCTTCCAAATACTCCTACCATGCTTCGTTATAAGACACAGGTTGACAACGATAGTCTTTACAACACGCCTCCTGCCTATGGCATTTACATTTGTGGCAAAGTTTTCAAATGGCTTAAAGCTCAAGGCGGTCTTGAGGCAATGAAGCAGCGTAACGAGGAAAAGGCTCAGCTTCTTTACGATTATCTCGATCAGAGCTCGTTATTTAAGGCTACTGCACGTAAAGAAGATCGTTCTATCATGAACGTTCCATTCATTACGGGAAGCGATGAGCTTGATGCAGAATTTGTTGCGGAAGCTAAAAAAGTTGGCATCGAAAGCATCAAGGGTCACCGAAGCGTTGGCGGTATGCGTGCAAGCATTTATAACGCTATGCCTAAAGAGGGTGTAGAGAAGCTTGTTGAGTTCATGAAGGAATTTGAGGCAAAGCATCTTTAAAAGCACTAATTTAAAGGGCTTAGGCATACTTTAACAGTATCGCTTCTTGATGATGAATTATTGGTGAGGGTTAGATTGCGTAAATGGCAATAAAAGTACTTACTTTTTAATTGCGCAAATACGCAATTAGCCTTCATTTAGAAAAACTTTACCTAAAAGAAAATAAACGCATAGATATTTTGGGGTATGGTATACTCGAACGGTCTGTGTAGAAGCAGATAGAGTAATTGTTGGCCCCCGAGACATGTTTGTTGTTGGCGAGGTTTCTTCTCGTAACATGCATGTGAATGTTTAACTACAAACACGTACGAAGGGTCCCCGAAATTTTTTGAAAGGGGTCCGTTTTGACCGAAATCAAAAACACGTCCGTTATCGAATTCGAAGACATTTCTGATGAAGAAATGAACCAGATGATCGACGGCACTTTGACCGATTTTGATGAGGGCGATCTCATCGACGGCACTGTTGTTAAGATCGAGCATGATGAGGTTCTCGTTGATATCGGATTCAAGAGCGAAGGTGTTATTCCTGCACGTGAGCTTTCTATCCGTAAAGATGCTGATCCATCTGAGGTTGTTAACCTTGGCGATAAACTTGAAGCTCTCGTTCTTCAGAAGGAAGATAAGGATGGTCGTCTTATTCTTTCTAAGAAGCGTGCTGAGTACGAACGTGCTTGGATTCAGGTTGAAGATAAGTTCAAGGCTGGAGAAGTTGTTACTGGTGAAGTTATCGAGGTTGTTAAGGGTGGCTTGATTCTTGACATTGGTCTCCGTGGCTTCTTGCCTGCTTCTTTGGTTGACCTTCGTCGTGTTAAGGATCTTACCGCTTATCTTGGTACTGAAATTGAAGCTCGCGTTATCGAGATGGATCGCAACCGCAACAACGTCGTTCTTTCTCGTCGTGTTCTTCTTGAGGAAGGCCGCAAGAATGAGCGTGCTGAAATTCTCGAGAAGCTCACTAAGGGTATGCGCTTGAAGGGCACCGTTTCTTCTATCGTAGACTTTGGTGCTTTCGTTGATCTTGGCGGTATTGATGGTCTTATCCATATTTCCGAGCTCTCTTGGAGCCACGTAAATCATCCTTCTGAGGTTGTTAAGGTTGGCGAAGAGGTTGAGGTTGAGGTTCTCGATGTTGATTTGCAGCGTGAACGCATCTCTTTGGGTCTCAAGCAGACCACCGAGGATCCTTGGACTAAGCTCGTTGAGACTTATCCTGTTGGCACCATCACCGATGGCAAAGTTACCAAGATTGTTCCTTTCGGTGCATTCATTGAGCTGGGCGACAACGTAGAAGGCTTGGTGCACATCTCCGAGATGGCATTGAAGCACATTGATTCACCTGCTCAGGTTGTTCATGTTGGTGACACCGTTAAGGTTAAGGTTATGGACGTAAATGTTGAGCGTCGTCGCATTTCCTTGTCTATGAAGGCTGCTGCAGAGGATCTTGGTCTTGAGATCGCTGTTGAAGAGCCAGAGGCTAAAGAAGAGGCTTCTGCTCCTGAAGCTGAATAAAATACACCTTTAAAAGTGTTTGTAGCGCGGTGGGGTCATTATGGCCTCACCGTTTTTTGTTCATGATAGTGAAGGGTAGGAGACATGCACTCTTCGTTATTGTGATACCATTAATCACATGATTAAGATATTTGTTACCGGAGGAATTGGCTCCGGAAAATCCACACTCATTTCTTTTTTGGAAGCTCATGGAGCGGCCACGGTTCAGGCTGACCTCGTGGGGCATCAAAATCTTTTCAAGCCCGAGGTGAAAGGTGCTCTCGTCACCGCTTTTGGTGCAGATATTCTTGACGAGTCAGGGGAAGTAAATCGAGCTACTTTGGCTGCTAAGGCGTTTTCTTCGGCAGAAAACACGAGGCTTCTTGATTCTATAACGCTTCCGTTTGTGTATTCGGAAAGTCTTGCAGCTCTCGAAGAACTTGGTAAAACGCACAAGGTTGTTGTGTTGGAAATGGCTATTCTTGATGGTCGCGATAATTTTGGAGACAACGCCGATCTTATCATTGCGGTTACCACTTCAGAAGAAGTTCGGATTAAGCGTTTGATGGAGTATCGAGGGTTTTCTGAAGAGGATGCGCGGAATCGTCTTGCTAATCAAGTGTCAGAGGAGCGTCGCCTCGCTATTGCCGATGTCGTCTTCACTAATGATGGAACTGTTGAAGAATTTGAAGCGCAAATTGATTCATGGTGGGAGTCTTTCAAAAAGGAGTACCATCTGTAACGTTTTTTGGAATCTGGATAAACTAAGGGGTATTCGGTGAGTCATTTATCAAGCTTAGAGGGAACCCCTATGGAGGGAAAGCTACCCGCATCCCGTCTTTCTTCACAGCCTTTTGAAGTTGTTTCTCCTTATAATCCTGCGGGTGATCAGCCAAAAGCCATCAGGGAACTTACAGATAACATTCAAAAAAACCTGCGTTATCAGACGCTTTTAGGTGTTACGGGTTCAGGCAAAACCTACACTATGGCAAAAACCATAGAAGCGGTTCAAAAGCCTACGCTTGTCTTAGCACCTAATAAAACGCTTGCTGCTCAGCTTGCTGCTGAGCTGAAAGACTTCTTCCCTAATAATGCAGTGGTTTATTTCGTAAGCTATTACGATTATTATCAGCCGGAAGCCTATGTTCCTACAACTGATACCTTCATCGAAAAAGATGCTTCGATTAATGAGGAAGTTGAAAAACTCCGTCACGCTGCTACGGCGGCTTTACTTTCTCGGCGCGATGTAATTGTGGTCGCTTCTGTTTCTTGTATTTATGGCATTGGGTCACCTATGGAATATGCGGGCATGGCAGTATTTCTTGATAAATCCATTGAGCAAGACCGAGATGAACTTATTGGCAAGCTTATTGATATTCAGTATGACCGCAACGACTATGATTTGCAGCGCGGCACGTTTAGGGTGAGAGGCGATGCGCTCGATATTTTCCCTCCTTATGCAGATAATCCCATCAGAGTTGAATTTTGGGGCGATGAAGTCGAAGAGCTTCAAGAAATTGATAAGGTGACAGGGGAGGTTCTTAATAGTTATGAAGCGCTTCCTATATGGCCTGCTTCTCATTATGTTGCCGCACGTCCTGCGCTTGAGCGAGCTATTCGAACCATTCAAGATGAGTTGCGCGAACGTTTAAAGGAGTTCAAGAAAGAAGGTAAGCTGCTCGAGGCTCAGCGCCTAGAGATGAGAACCTCGTATGATCTTGAAATGATCGAAACTATGGGTTTTTGTTCTGGAATCGAGAATTATTCCAGGCATTTAGATGGACGAGAACCAGGTGAACCTCCCTATACTCTCATTGATTATTTCCCCCAAGACTTTCTTTGCTTTATCGATGAGAGTCATGTTACCGTACCCCAAATTCGAGGTATGCATGAGGGGGACCGCTCGAGAAAAATTACGTTGGCAGAACACGGATTTAGGCTTCCTTCGTGTTTAGACAATCGACCGCTGCGCTTTGATGAGTTTGAGGAGCGTGTGCCTCAGTTTGTGTATGTTTCCGCGACTCCTGGCGATTATGAGGAACGGGTAAGTGAAGAGGTAGTTGAGCAAATCATTAGACCAACTGGCTTGCTTGACCCTCAGATAACCGTGAAGCCAACAATTTCTCAGATTGACGATATTATTGACTGTGCGAAAGTGCGTGCAAAAAAAGATGAGCGAGTGCTTATTACCACTCTCACTAAACGCATGGCAGAAGACTTAACTGATCATTTACTTGATCAGGGAGTCCGTGCTCGATATATGCATTCTGATATTGCAACGCTGGAGCGTGTTGAAATTCTTAGAAGCTTGCGCAAAGGTGAGTTTGATGTATTAGTTGGTATTAATCTTTTGCGAGAGGGCTTGGATTTACCCGAGGTATCATTGGTGGCAATTCTTGATGCCGACAAAGAAGGTTTCTTACGTAATTATCGCTCGTTAATTCAAACGATTGGACGTGCGGCACGTAATGCAAATGGTGAAGTCATTATGTATGCGGACAAAATTACGGATTCCATGAAGAAGGCTCTTGACGAGACGAAACGTCGTCGTAGCTTACAAATTGCCTTTAATGAAGAGCATGGTATTACCCCTCAAACGGTCAAAAAAGGCATAAGTGACATTACTGATTACCTTGAAACAGATGAAGGAAAACAGTCAAGTAACGAAGTGAACAAGGCG
>FR895490.1:109069-133278 GCA_000434775.1 Eggerthella sp. CAG:368
GTGAACAAGGCGTTAGCAGATGCCTCGAGAGGGGAAGTGCTGCGTATCATCGCTTCCTTGGAAGAAGCGATGATTGAAGCTTCTGCTGTAATGGATTTTGAGCAGGCAGCCTCTCTTCGTGACCAAATCGTTAAACTTAAGGGTAACCTTGAGGGAAGAAGCGAAGAGGATATCTTGGGTGACCTTAAAAAGACTGCTCGAAAGGGCTCGCAGTTTGGGCGCCGCAAGCGAAAGTAGTTTAATCAATCTTGTCATAGGGCATTGAAGTGGTGAGCTTGTATTCTCTTGCCAAAGTGGGGCTTACTTACGTAAATGGGGAAGTTGTTTCGCTATAATCGATAGCGATATGAAGGGAATACCATGACTGATTTTATGTCTTCTGATACTACTGCCGCCATTGAAGAGGATAGGGAAAAAGAAAATCTTAAACAAACTCAAAAGAGCTCTCAGACAGAAGAAAGTTCATCGAAGATAAGCTTTTTGCATAATTTAACGCCCGAACAAAAGCATCTTATTATTCGTGCTGCAGAAATAATTTTAGGGGTAATAGCAGTAATTTTGATTATTGTGTGTATCGTTATGTTGCTTTCGGATGGTGCAACGGTAAAAGCGCGCGTTAATTGCCCTGATTGGAGCGATTCTGCTACTAAAACTGAACTTGCTCTTTACAATCACGATGCAAAAGAATTGCTCCTTGACGATGATCCTTCAAATGATCCTCAACCTAAGATTGTTTCAAGAATTCAGCCAAATGAAGACAAAGTAATTAATGACATTATTTCTGGGGGTACGTACACTTTAGCTGTCTGCACCACGCCTGTTTTAGAGGACGGTACAACGTTTAAAAAGCCTGAACCTCAAGTTGTTGAATTTGATGGCGAAGATATAAAAGTTGAGTTCAATCTTGAAAAAGAGAAGTAGCTATCCTTGACGCTTCAGTTTAGGTAAATCATGCAAGTGTGATTCGTGCCTTCATTCTCATTTGCAACAAAAAAGCCAAGCAATTGCTTGGCTTTGATATTTTGGTAGCCTCGACCGGATTCGAACCGGCGATCTCCGCCTTGAGAGGGCGGCGTCCTAAACCGCTAGACGACGAGGCCATTCATATTGGCTGGGGTGGAAGGAGTCGAACCCTCACATACGGTACCAGAAACCGCTGTCCTACCATTAGACGACACCCCAATGCGTTAACCATTGCTATGGCTGTGGCGCGAGTTGATATATTAGTGACTTTTATTACGATAGTCAAGCCCTAAGCGGAATTTTATTTTACGAAACGGCATAATTCTATTTTTTCTTAATTAAAAATTAAACCGTATTTCCTAAAAAATAAGGCTTTGACATGGTCTTTTTTCAAAAGAATATCTACAATTCAGCTATTGCGTTTCGCTCGTAATTATTTCCACCAGTAATACCCTCCTCGATAAAGGGAGGTTGTATGGACAACTATATAAAAAATGATTTTGCTCAAGGCAAAATCCCGTTTGAACTTTCGAAGCTTACATTATTTGAGCGTTCAAGATTGCTCGATACTATGAGGCAGAACTCCAAGCTAGTCCGAATTATCGAAGCTCCAGCCTTGTATGGCAAGAGTGTTGTGGCGTGTCAATATGCTCACTCGATTAATCCTGACAGAAAAGTTTGCTGGATTGATGCTCAGAAGAAGCTTTTTCTCAATTCCTTTACTAAAAGGGAGCTCCTTCACAAACTTTGTTTGACGTTAGGTAGGGTCGATGTCATTGTGTTTGACGGCCTTGCGGAGCTTGCCTCTCAATCTTTGAGAGTGTTTTCCTTTCTATTAACCTATCTTCTCAGACAAGACTGCGAAATTATCATTACGTGCAGAGTTAAGCCAGATCTTGAAAAAGAAGGAATTTCGACGTTTTTGCTTACAGCTGCCGATTTGCTTTTGAGCGAGGAGGAAATCAAGGAGGCGAAAGAACAGGGTTTTCAGTTTAATTCTGGCTATAAAGAATTTGCTTCAATTCCTTTCGTTGCGTTTCATACTCAAAGAAATATCAGTTCGTTTGCTTCGTATTTAACCGAACGAACGGGGCAGAGCAAACTAGAGCTTTTTGAGTCGTTTCTTCTGTGTTTTAAGGAAGGAACAAAAGCTGAAATTGCGCCTCTCTTCAAAAAACACTTTATGCAACTGTTTAACGGTATGGAGGAAAAATACCCTCATTGTGGAGTACAGTTTGATAGTGCTTCTTTTAGAGCGTTGCCTCTTTCTCTTTTTGATCGTTGCCGTCTTATGAGCAACATTGTAGGTGAGCTGGTTTCCGTTTCTACAGTTCTGTCTTCGGATGCTTTTCTCGAAAAAGTTATTGCCCTTCTTATAAAAAGAGAAGAGTTTTCATACGCTTTACTGCTCGCGAGAGAGCTTCTTTCTAAACAACAGCAGTTGGTTATCTTTCAAAAATACGGGCGCCTATGTAATCGTTGCGGTCATGCAAAAGAGGTGGTTGAACTCGTTGAGAAAATGGGAGAAAGTCAGCTTACACGCGAAATCGATCTGCTCTGTTATGCTCAAGCGCTAGGTGATACGGGAAATGCTGATTATTGTAGTTTGGTTTTAACGCGCATAGGAGATTTGCATTCTGAAAGAGATACAACAGCTCGGTTGGTTGACACGAGGATTTCTAAAGATTTCTCTATTGATGTTTTAAGTGGTTTTAAAGTTACGCGGTTAGGGGAACCATTTCCTCAAGGGGGAACTATTCGACTTAAGGCACGGGTGCTGCTAACGCTGCTTGTTTTGAATCACAAGCGCGAACTTTCGAGGAATTGGTTAGGAAGGGTCTTGTGGCCAGATTCTTCCGAAGAGAAGTGTCGCCAGAATTTCTATAACCTTTGGAGCTATACCCGAAGACTGTTTGAGCGCGGAAAAGGAAACTGTCCATATTTTATTTCAACTTCGTATTCCATTAGGCTCAATGAGGAGTATGTTGATTCAGACATTATCAATCTTGAGTCAATATGCGATGATCTTATCAATAAACGTATGCCTTCAATGGGCTATGCGGAGTGTCTTGAATGGATAGAAAGAGTATGTTGCAGTTCTCTTTTACCAGGCGCTGATTGTCCTGAAATAACAGCACAGAGTAAGGTTTTGCGAAATCGTTTGATCGATGCGCTTGTTACCGCTTCTGAAATGATGTTTAAACAGCAAAATGGACAGCTGGGCATGCGCTTTATTCAGAAGGCATTTCTTTGCGACAGTACACGAGAAGATACCTGCTATCTCCTCATGAAAATGCTCAAAGCCATGGGTCAATACTCCAAGGCAATTAACGTTTTTATCCGTCATAAAAATGGCATGATTGATAAGTATGGGGTTGAAAATTCGAAGCGAGTCACGCTTCTCTATGAAGAGATTTTGAAAGAACTGTCATAAGGGCATTGCTTTAAGCTCGGCGGCTCTTATAAGCATAGAGCTGTGGTAGAGTGATTTCGGTACCTTAGAGAGAGTGAAAAATGGGTCTATTTTCGAAGTTATTAAGCATGGGCGAAGGAAAGCCTTTAAAGAAATACCAAGCCGTAGTTGAAAAAATTAACAGCATTGAGTCTACGATGCGAGAAAAGTCCGATGAGGAACTTTCTCAGATGACGGTGTATTTCAGAAAACGCCTTGATGCAGGGGAGAGCTTAGACGATCTTCTTCCCGAGGCGTTTGCAGCGGTGCGAGAAGCAAGTCGCAGAACAACCGGACTTCGCCATTTCGATGTTCAGCTTATTGGTGGCATGGCTTTGCATGATGGCAAAATTGCCGAGATGAAAACTGGTGAAGGTAAAACGCTCGTTTCCACCTTGGCGGGTTATTTGAATGCACTTCCAGGTAACAATGTACATATTGTTACTGTCAATGATTATCTGGCGGCGCGCGACAGCGAATGGATGGGTCAAATCTACCGTTTCTTAGGTATGAACGTTGGTTTGGTTCAAAATGGTATGAGACCAGAAGATAAAATTCCTCAGTACAAGGCTGATGTTACCTACGGTACTAACTCGGAATTTGGTTTTGATTATCTGCGCGACAACATGGTTTCACGTGCTGATCGTCGAGTCCAGCGGGGACATTCCTTTGCTATTGTGGACGAGGTTGACTCCATTCTTATTGACGAAGCACGTACTCCTTTAATTATTTCTGGTGCGGGATCTCAAGCAGCTGATATGTATAAGCGCTTTGCTGCAGTTATGCCTTCCTTGAAAGAGGGCGTTGATTTTGAGATGGATGAAGCTAAAAAGACTATCTATACCACTGAAGTTGGTCTTGAAAAGGTTGAATTCCAGCTTGGCATTGAGGATATTTACGGAGACCCAGCAGGTCAGTTGCCTAATCATTTACAGCAAGCATTGAAGGCACAGTTCTTGTTTCATCGCGATGTCGATTATGTTGTTGTTGATGGCGAAGTAAAAATTGTTGATGAGTTTACTGGCCGCATCATGGAAGGCCGCCGTTATTCTGAAGGTCTTCATCAGGCCTTGGAAGCAAAAGAGCATGTCTTAGTTCGTCAAGAAAACCAAACGCTGGCAACTATTACCCTTCAGAACTACTTCCGTTTATATGACAAGCTTTCTGGTATGACTGGTACGGCAATGACGGAAGATTCTGAGTTTAGACAGATCTACGATTTGCCCGTTATGGCAATTCCACCTAATAAGCCCGTTATTCGTGATGATCGCAACGATCTAATCTATCGAACAATCGATGCGAAATTCGGTGCTGTCGCAGATGATATTGTCGAGCGGCACGAGAATGGTCAGCCTTGCTTGGTCGGTACGGTTTCTATTGAGAGTTCCGAGCGTTTGAGTCGTTTATTAAGTAAGCGTGGTATTTCACATGAGATTTTAAATGCAAAAAATCATGAAAGGGAAGCTTCCATCGTTGCTCAGGCGGGCCGTAGGGGCGCAGTAACTATCGCAACGAACATGGCAGGTCGTGGTACCGACATTCTTTTGGGTGGTAATCCTGATGTGCTTGCCGAAGAGCTTGCCCTCGAATTAGTGGATGAAGACGAAGAGCCAACTGAAGATCAGAAAAAGGCAGCGCTAATTCGTGCGAAAGAAATCACTACGCGTGAAGCGAGCGAAGTTCGCGCGGCGGGTGGTTTGTGTGTTATTGGTACTGAGCGCCATGAGAGTCGTCGTATTGACAATCAGCTTCGTGGTCGTTCTGGACGTCAGGGTGACCCTGGTGTTACGCAGTTTTATCTTTCTTTGGAAGACGATCTTATGCGCCTGTTTGGTGGAAATAAGATGGATTCCATCGGCAATATGATGAAACGCACTGATCTTCCTGAAGATATGCCCATTCAGGCTTCTATGGTTTCAAAGGCTATCGAGTCTGCTCAGCGTCAAGTTGAGTCGGTTAACTTTGCAGCTCGTAAAAATGTTTTGGAATATGACGATGTTATGAACTTGCAGCGTAAAGCAATTTATGACGAACGCAATGCGATTCTTGATGGCAAAGATTTGTCAGAGCGCATACCCGAGATTATTTCCGATGCCGTCGAAAGTAATGTTTTGGAGTGGTGCTCCAGAAAAGATGCGAGCGATGATTGGGATATCGATTCTCTGAACAATTGGCTTGCTCAAATGACAGGCGATACCGCTCTAACGGTTGACTCCTTCGATCACGAAGATGATGTCGATACCTTAATCGAGCAGATTGCCGAATGCTTACAAGAGCGCTATGACGCAAAAGCAGAACAGGTCGGGCCAGTGTTTAAAGACATTCAGTCTCAGGTTATGCTTCGCTTCATTGATACGCGCTGGATGTCTCACTTGCAGGAAATGGACTATCTCAAGAGTGGTATTGGTCTGCGTGCCTATGGTCATCGTGATCCTCTGGTTGAATATCGCGAAGAGGCTCATCGTGCGTTTGCCGCTTTGACGGAGTCGATTTATGAGGACTTTTTGCGTTTCTTACTACGTGCACCGATGGTTGTTCAGGAAATTCCCGAAGAGGAAACGCCGCTCGATGGTAATGTTACCTATTCAAATCCTGAAGAAACGCTCAACGAAAGCTCTACGACAAGCCAGCGTGTAAGGACGGCGAGCACTCAGGCTCATGGCGTTCCTGATTCGGCTCCTAAACCGACGGAAACTAAAACGAAAACGATCGAAAAAGATAAGAATGATCCGTACGCCAACGTAGGTCGTAACGACCCTTGTCCTTGTGGTTCTGGGAAAAAGTTTAAGAAGTGCCACGGGGCTAATCGCTAGGATCGTACGGGAATGATCACACTAGAAGAGGCAAAAAAGCGTCTTGATGACGCGTGTGCATATTTGCATATTGATGAAAAGCAGGCCTTGCTTGCAAATCTTGATGCGCAAATTGCCCAGCCTGATTTTTGGAACGACACCGATCATGCCCAGTGTGTTTCTAAGCAAGCTTCCGATATTCGAGATTTGCTTGATCGCTACGAACAGGCAAATCAATTATTGGAAGACGCTTCCACTGCTCATGATTTTATGGAGGAAGATGCTTCGTTTGAAGCAGATTACGAGCAAGCGCTTACCAGTTTGGAACAGCTGCTTGATGCGTTTGAAATTGAATCGTGGTTTACTGGCCGCTATGACGGTGCCGATGCTATCGTGTCTATTCATCCTGGTAGCGGTGGACTAGAGGCGCAGGACTGGACCGAGATGCTGTATCGTATGTATTCTCGTTATGTTGATTCTAAGGGTTGGAAACTTAAGGTTCTTGATTTAGTCCCCGGTGAAGGTATTGGTCTTGATCACGTCAGTTTCCAAGTTGAAGGCAAAAACGCTTACGGTATGTTACGTAGCGAATCAGGCGTGCATCGCTTGGTTCGTATTTCTCCTACCGATGAAAAAAAGCGCCGTCATACTACCTTCGCTGCGGTTGAAGTTATTCCTGTTCTGCCTGATGATGATATCGATGTTGTAATTGATCCCAATGATGTTCGCATTGATGTGTATCGCTCAAGTGGTCCAGGTGGTCAAAGCGTAAACACTACTGATTCCGCTGTGCGTCTTACGCACCTTCCAACAGGAATTGTGGTTACGTGCCAAAACGAAAAGTCTCAGCTACAGAATAAAGAAGCAGCGTTTCGTGTTTTGCGCGGCAAGCTCTATGAAATCGAAGAGCAAAAACGCCAAGAGGAGTTGTCTGAGCTAAAAGGCGAGAAGATGGACAATTCTTTTGGCAGTCAAATTAGAAATTATGTGCTGTATCCGTATCGACTGATTAAGGATACCCGTAGTAATATCGAAAGCGGAAATGTTGATGCGGCTCTAGATGGTGATATTGAAGAGTTTATTATTGGATATCATCGCTGGAAAGCATCGCAATAAATCCGAATAAATACTTAGACCGAAAGGAAACAATGGACGCTCAGCTCGCCAAAGAAAAGGCATGCGCTATGCGCAAAGATATTATCGAAATGCTCCATGCAGCAGGCAGTGGGCATCCGGGCGGGTCGCTTTCGTGCACCGATATTTTGTCTTCTCTGTATTTTGGGGGGGTTATGCATCACGACCCAAAAAATCCTTCCGATAATTCAAGGGATCGTTTTATTTTGGCAAAGGGTCATGCGGCACCTGCTTTGTATGCTGTTTTGGCTGAGGCAGGTTATTTTCCTCACGAAGAACTCATGACGCTTCGCAAGCTTGGTACAAGACTTCAAGGTCATCCAGATTGCAATCTTTTGGAAGGCGTGGAGGTTTCCACGGGTTCTTTAGGACAGGGCTTATCCATCTCTGCTGGTCTTGCGGCTGGCCTTCGTCTTGAAAACAACAATGCTCGTGTTTTTACGGTAATGGGTGATGGCGAGTGTCAAGAAGGACAAGTTTGGGAAGCAGCGCAATTTGCTGCTCATCAAAAGCTGGGTAATCTCATTGCAATAGTGGATGCAAATGGTTTACAGATTGACGGCAAGGTTGAAGACGTTTGTTCAAGTGGTTCATTAAACGATAAGTTTGCTGCGTTTGGCTGGGAAGTATATGAAGCCAATGGTCATGATATCGATGAGCTTATCAAGCTTTTTATGGAGCTAAAAACATCTTCTTCTGATGCTCCAAAAGTGGTTATTGCTCACACGATTAAGGGCAAAGGAGTTTCGTTTATGGAAAACCAAGTAGGTTGGCATGGTAAAGCTCCGAATGACGAAGAAACAAAAACAGCTCTCGAAGAATTACGTTAAGAGGTTAGTCGTGGTTAAACTTGCTACTCCAGAAGAAATGACCGTTTCAAAAGCTACTCGTGCAGCATACGGTGTAACGCTTGCTGAATTGGCTCAAGAGGGTGTTAAGGTTGTTGCGGTTGACGCAGACTTAACGGGCTCTACAACAACTAAGGCATTTGCTCAAGCTTCTCCTGAAAACAAGGGGCGGCTCTTTAACGTTGGTATTGCTGAACAGAATATGATTGACGTTGCTGCTGGACTTGCGCTTGCGGGTAACGTTGCATTTACGGGTTCATTTGCCGTTTTTGGCACGGGTCGCGCCTATGATCAGATTCGAAACACCGTCGCTTATTCTAATCTCAACGTTAAAATTGCCCCTACACATGCCGGTATTTCGGTTGGTCCTGATGGTGGTTCTCACCAAATGCTCGAGGATATTTCCCTTATGCGAGGTCTTCCTCATATGAGGGTTTTTGTTCCCGCTGACTATTCCGCGGCGTGTGCTGCGTTGAAGATTGCTGCTAAAACGCCTGGTCCCGCTTATATCCGTATGGGTCGTGCGGCGGTTCCTGCTGTTTATTCTGCTGACGTAGAACTTGAAGAGGGCAAGGCATACGTTCTTCGCGAAGGAAGCGACGCCACTATTATTGCGTGTGGAGTAGAAATTGCTGAAGCAAACAAAGCGGCTGTGCAGCTTGCAGAAGAGGGAATTTCGGTTGAGGTTATTGATGCATTTTCAATTAAGCCCCTCGATTCTGAAACCATTCTTGCTTCTCTTTCTAAAACTGGCTGTGGCGTAGTGGCCGAAGAGCATTCCGTGTATGGCGGTTTGGGTTCAGCAGTAAGCGAACTTTGCGCACAGAGTCTTCCTGTACCTTTAGAACTTGTAGGTGTTCGTGATACTTTTGGCAAGTCAGGCGAATTTGGAGAATTGATGAGCTATTTCCATCTTGACGCTCCTGCTCTTGTGCAAGCTGTGAAGAAGGTTTTAGGCAGAAAATAACATTTGATATAATCAACAAGTCTCAGAACAAACAATATGAACGGAGCATACTGTGACAAATGATTTCGACAGGGAGCCTGTCGGTATGCATACTGCGCCACAGAGTGTTAACCAGGTAGCATCCCAGCTTTCTGAATCACTCCCCGTAGTTAATGTTGAATCAGCTCCCCAGCAAATGGGTAATCCAGTTATTACCTTTGAGCACGTAACTAAAATTTACCCTGCTCAGCCTTCCAATCCTGCCCTCAATGACGTTTCCTTGCATATTTATCCAGGCGAATTCGTCTTCTTGGTAGGTCATTCGGGTTCAGGTAAATCGACGTTTATCAATCTTCTCATCAGGCAAATCAAACCTACTCAGGGTCATATTTACATTGCCGATGAAGATCTAACCAATATGCGCAATTGGCGTGTACCTTATCTTCGTCGTAATATCGGTTGCGTTTTCCAGGACTTTAAGCTCTTGCCTAACAAGACTGTTTTCGAGAACGTTGCGTTTGCGTTAGAGGTAATCGGTAAATCTCGCCATGTCATTAGAACGCAGGTTCCTGAGGTTCTTCGTTTGGTTGGATTGCAGGATAAACTTCAAAAGCGTCCTGATCAGCTTTCTGGTGGCGAGCAACAGCGTGTAAGTATTGCACGTGCAATCGTTAATCGTCCTCCATTGCTTATTTGTGACGAGCCAACGGGTAACCTTGACCCTCAGAATTCTCGTGGAATTATGGATCTGCTCGAGCGAATCAATCGTACTGGCACTACTGTTCTTGTTGCTACTCACGACCGTGAGATGGTAGACAACATGCGTCGTCGCGTTATCGCATTGGATAAAGGTCGTCTTACGCGTGACCAAGACCGAGGAGTGTATGGTTTCGATGTCTAGTATTTTTTATTTTTTCCGCGAATCCCTTACGGGTTTTACGCGTAATTTATCAACAACGCTTGGCTCTATTATTACGATTTTTCTTTCGCTGCTTATCATTGGTATTTTTTCAATCTGTGGTCTCATTATTAACAATGTTGTTGCTTCAGTCGAAAATCAGGTTTCTATCACCGCTTACGTTGCCGACGATGCAGCTCAGAAAGGCATTACTGAGGTTAGAGACTATGTCCAAAACCTCGAGGGGGTAGAAAGCGTATCTTTCACCACCAAAGAGCAGGCACTAGAAAACTTTTCGAATTCTATGACTTCTAACCCTGATATCGTTGATCAGCTTGATGGACAAAATCCTCTTCCTGCTTCGATTGATGTTCAGTTAACGGATGCTCAGGAAGTTACGGTTATTGCTGAAGAGATTCAGAATAATCCAACCTTCCAGAAAATCTGTGACAACCCTGAAGATCCTGCCGATTCATTGCAGTACGGTCAGAAAACAGTCGATAAGCTGTTCTCTTTAACTAATGCAATTCGCATTGGTGGTGTTGCTTTGATCGCGTTGTTGATTTTCATTGCATTTATCTTTATCAACAACACTATCCGTTTGGCTATTTTGGCACGTCGTAAAGAAATTGCCATTATGCGTCTTGTTGGTGCATCTAACGGTTTCATTCGTGGACCGTTCTTGGCTGAAGGTGCTCTGCATGCAATAATCGGGTCTGTATTTGCTGTTGGTGTAATGGAAATACTGAGAAACCTTGTTTTGCCACGTGCTTCAGCTGCCTTGCCTTGGCTACCGATTCAGATCGATGTTTCATGGTTCATTATCATTTATTTGGCTCTCTTGGTTGCTGGCTTGGTAATTGGCTTGCTTGGTTCAATGTTCGCAATGCGTCGTTACCTCAAGGTTTAATAAGAAAAGGTTGCTGATTTCAGAGTGGCAATCCACGAAAAGAAGTCAAAAGCGTTATTGTCGTATAAGCGCAATGCAGGCATCGTAAAAATTCTCGGTGCCTGCATTTTCGTGTGCTTAGTTTTT
Source organism: Eggerthella sp. CAG:368 (assembly GCA_000434775.1). Lineage (GTDB taxonomy): Bacteria > Actinomycetota > Coriobacteriia > Coriobacteriales > Eggerthellaceae > Anaerotardibacter. The sequence continues at coordinate 120,139 of FR895490.1, forward strand.
TGCGCGGGCTTTTTGGTTCGCGGAAATACAAGTTTGCTTAATTCGTTGGGTTTCGGCGGTCTTGCGGTTGTTGATCAGGCGAGCGAGCAAAAGGCTGCATTGAATAACCAAGACAGCGTTTCTACGCGCATTAAAGAGGTGGAATCTTTACTCGCTACCGATAGTTTGGATTCCTATGATCTAAACAGTGCTACCACATCGGTACTCAATGCTCTTATTGCTTCAACAGGAGATTCTTATCTCCATTATTACGATGACAAGAGTTATCGTTCGTATCTTGAGAGTGCTTCTAAGGCCGATAGTGGCATTGGTGTTTTGTTTGGAGAGAACAACGGTTCTTGTTATGTTGTTGATGTTTTTGAGGGTTCAAAAGCAGCAGCTTCGGGAGTGCAAGAAGGCGATTGTATCACTTCTATAGATGGCACCAAAAAAGATGATTGGACTATGCCAGAGGTTATAAGTGCGCTCAACCGAAACGATGGTGAGTCTGTTTATATTACGTGGAGACGTCCCGATACGTCAGGTTCGGGAGGGGAGTTGTATAGCACAACGTTGCCTTATTCCTCCCAGTCAGTTCCAAATGTTACCTATCAAATGGATGGCTCTGTTGTCAATATCGATATCAAGCAAATTTCATCTGATTCGAGTGCCCTCGTACGTCAGGTTTTGCAGGAGGCAATTTCAAAGGGAGCAACGTCTGTTGTGCTTGATGCAAGGGATGTGCCTGGTGGTTATTTAACGCAAGCGGTTGAGATTGCTTCTCTGTTTATCCCAAGTGGTACGGTCGTTCAAATTCAAACTAAAGATACTACTACCGTTAAAGCGGCTGATGGCGAAAGCGTTACTGCTCTGCCGCTCGTAGTGATTACCAATGGAAGAACTGCAGGTTCGGCTGAGGTTTTAGCGGCAGCTCTACAGGAAGCTGGGCGCGCGACGATTGTTGGCACAACAACTCAGGGTAAAGGCACGGTTCAAGTTATGCAGCCACTTTCGTTTGGTGGCGCTCTTCGCTATACTGCCGCTAACTATCTCACTTCCAATGGTCGGGCTATCGAAGGTTCCGGAGTTTTGCCTGATATTACCGTCTCAAATACTGATAGCCAACTTATGGTTGCGCTGGAGGTTGCTGCTTCTCAAACAACGCGCTAAGGAGGTTCTTCTTGGCACGCCGTAGTTCAAAAGCGAGAAAACGTCCCAAAGCTCGTCCTCAAGGTATTCTTGAGCTTACGATTCGCGGTTTTGGTTTTGTTAAAACCTCCGAAGGTGAGTTTTTTATTCCAGCTTCAAAGGTGCACGGGGCTTTTCCGGGTGATCTCGTTGAAGTTTCGCCTTTGCCTTCGCGTGACTCCGATAGACATTCTTCTTCAAAACACCCGTCTTCATCTAACAGGAAAAAAGTCGGAAGTATTTCAAAAGTACTCATGCGCTCTCATGAGACGATTCTAGGTAGATACGAGGTTGCGGAGCCTTTTGGTGTAGTTGTTCCTGAAGATCCTACTATCCACCATGATATTTTTACGTTACGCAAAGAGGCTCCTTGGGTGCGTGATGGCGATGTGGTCGAGGTTGAACTCATCGAATACCCTACGCGTAACAGTGCTGCTACGGGAAGAGTACTTCGTGTTTTGGGTCACGAAGGCGATACCTCGCTTGATGTTGATCTAATAATTGCCAATCATAAGCTTGAAACCATATTCAATGAACAAGCTCTTCAGGAAGCTGAGCAATGTTCGCTCGACATCGAAGCTTCTTTGCTTGGGGGATATGAAGACTTACGTGAAAAATTTGTCTTTACTATCGACCCCTTTGATGCACGAGATTACGATGATGCTCTTTCTGTCGAAAAAACTCAGAAAGGGTATCGTCTTGGTGTGTATATCGCTGACGTTTCTCGCTATGTGCCGTTTGGTTCAGCGCTCGATTTAGATGCTAGAAGGCGTGCGACATCGGTGTATTTGGTGGATCGAGTACTACCGATGTTGCCTGAAAAGATAAGCAACAACCTCTGTTCTCTTATTCCTGATGCTTCTCGCGAAGTTATAGCAGTAGAAATTGAACTCGGAAACGACGGTGTTGTTCGGGATTATCGTATTTTTCCTGCGGTAATTTGTTCAAAAGCACGTCTTTCTTACGATCAGGCTCAGTGCTTGATCGATGCAAGGAACTCGGCCGATTGGTATGAGGATTTTTTGCATCGTGCGGTACCGATGGGTGCCCATAAACTACCCAAGAAAAAGGTTGAACGCTTGCGCGAAACCTTGGGCGATCTAACGACGCTTACTCAGAAGCTTTTCAATAGAAGGTTTGATGCGGGATGTATGGATTTCGAGAGGGTAGAGGCACGCGTTCGGCTCAATGCAGAAGGAACTCCCTATGATGTACAGTATCGTCGTCGCACAAAAGCCACCCGTGCCGTTGAGGAGTCGATGATTCTTGCTAACCGCCTTGTTGCTCAATGGCTTTTTGAGCAGGAGTTGCCTTGTGTCTATCGTGTTCATGACGTTCCGGATGGCGACATGCTCGCAATGTTGTATCACGTGTTAAGAGAGTTTGATGAGTTCAAAACGCTTGACGCCTACTCGTTTTGTTCGGGAAATCCAAAAATTTTACAGGATGTTTTGTCACGTGCTCATACTTTGCCAGAAGGAGAGCTTATTGATCTTTTGCTGTTGCGCAGCATGAAGCGAGCTATGTATCGTGCCGAGCAGTCTGCTCATTTTGGTCTTGCAATTGAGTATTATTGCCACTTTACCAGTCCTATCAGAAGATACCCTGACTTACTTGTTCATCGCTTAATCAAGGAGGCGCTTTTCGGAAAGACTGAAACCTCAACAGCGCAGCGGCAATCACTTCCATGGATGGCTGAGCATTCGTCTAAGATGGAACGAGTAGCTGCTAAAGCAGAGCAAGAATCCCAAATGGTTAAGCTTGTTGAGCTCATGCAGGCTGATGTGGGTAAAGAGTTTGAAGCGCTTGTTTCAGGTGTTTCTACCTTTGGCGTAACACTACGGTTGGATAATACCGCACAAGGACACATGAGTATTGATGAGCTAGGTGATGAATACTTCTCATACGACCCTATGCGCTTTACCCTTACGGGAAGTGATACCGGTGAGATAATTCGTCTTGGTCAAAAGATGCATGTTGTATTGGTTGAAGCAGTCCCGCGTGAACGAAGGCTTATTTTTAAAAAAGCTCGTTAGAAATAATCTGAACAAATATTCTCCTTTTCAGGTGGGTATACTGTAAAAAAAGCTTGGAGGATACCATGAAAAAAGTTGATAAAAAGTATTTGAAATCGTTGCTCGAAACGCCTTCTGTTACGGGCACTGAAGTTAAAGTTGCTTCTTTGGTGCGCGAGCGTTTGGCTCCTGTAGCAGACGAGATTGAAACCAACGTGATGGGTTCTGTGCATGCTTGCCTTAAAGGTACGGGAAGCGCTCCATCGGTAATGATTTCTGCTCATATGGATGAAATTGGCTTGATGGTAACCTATATCAGCGACTCGGGTTACTTGAGTGTTGCTGCGGTAGGGGGCGTTGATGCTGCGATTTTGCCTGGCATGAGAGTGGATGTTCATACTGAATCAGGCACGTATCGCGGTGTGGTAGGAAGAAAACCCATTCACCTCATTGAGCCCGACGAACGCAAAAAGGTTACTCCGCTTGAAAGCCTCGTTATTGATTTAGGTATGCCTGCAAAAAAAGTTAAGAAGCTTGTTCGTATTGGTGATGTAATAACTTTTGGTGTTGGCTTTGAAAGGTTCGGAAAAGGCATGGCGGTTTCTCGTGCTTTTGATGATAAAGCGGGAGTATATATCATTACACGTGTTATGGAGCAGCTGAAAGAAGCAGGTGGTGCTCCCGGAGATTATATTTGCGCCGCTACCGTGCAGGAAGAAATCGGCTTGCGTGGAGGGACTACTTCGGCATATGGTGTTAATCCTGATATTGCTATTGCTTTCGATGTAACACATGCAACGGATTATCCTGGCATTGATCAGACTAAGTATGGGAAATTGCTTTGTGGGGAAGGTCCTGTTATCGCTCGTGGTCCAAACATTAATCCTGTTGTTTTTGAGCGTCTCTGTGCTGCAGCAAAAGAAGAGGGAATTCCGTTCCAGCTTGAAGCTGAGCCACGCGTGACGGGAACCGATGCGGGCACCATGCAAGTGCAACGTGGAGGAAAGCCTACGGGCTTGGTATCGGTTGCTTTGCGCTATATGCATACGCCCACGGAGGTAATTTGTTTGTCTGACCTTGAGGCAACGGTTGCGCTCCTTACGCGTTTCATTCGTGATTTGGATGAGGATGTTTCATTTGTTCCGGGAATGTAGATTTCGTTCAGACATTTTATGCTGCCAAAGATAACTGAGAGTTAAATATGGGAAAAGATATAAAGGTAATTGCAAAAAACCGAAGAGCTTTTCATGACTATGAAATTCTTGATACGCTAGAGGCGGGCATTGTTCTCACGGGGACAGAGGTTTGTTCCTTACGTGAAAATAATTGTCAGCTTACTGATTGTTTTGCTCTTATTCGAAATAATGAGGTTTGGCTTAATAATCTCCATATTGCACCCTATAGCCACGGAAACATTGCCAATCCTGATCCCGATAGGAAACGCAAACTGTTGCTTCATCGCAAACAAATTCGCGAACTCATTCAAAAAACGCAAGAAAAAGGGTTGGCGCTTGTTCCTTTGAAGATGTATTTCGACCAGAACTCGCGGGTGAAGCTTGAGTTGGCTGTTGGTCGTGGTAAGAAGTTATATGACAAGCGCGCCGCAATGGCGGAGCGTGATTCTAAGCGCGAAATTGAACGTGCAATGAAACAACGATATCGATAGGAGGGTTTGAGCATGAACCAAGATGTTGAGCATGAACCAAGATGCCTTGGCTATGGTTGAAAAACTAGCTGCTCGCCTTGAAGATGTTAAAGAAGTAATTGAAGAGTGCCCCTGTGAAATGGAAGATCTTGCCAAGAGGCTTGATCGTATAGATGATCAGCTCTATCTTGCCATGGTTGACATTGAAACTGAATGTGAAAAGTTTCGTGTTCAGAAAGAAAAGAGTGAATCTAAGGTGGTTCCCCTTAAAGTTGATGAAGGGGCAGATGAGTTTGATGCTTCGCTTGCCGATGAACAAACTCAGGCCTCGGTAAAAACAAACGGCACCAAGGGCGCGGCTGGTTCGTCTTCTGAAAAGAGTGACTCAGATGAAGAAGATCACAAATCGTTTCTCTCTGACGAAATGAAAGAGAACATGAAAGAGGGGGCTCGCGCGCTTAATGGTATTTACAAAGACGGTAAAGAAGTTGTTTCTGAGCTTTCTGATGCTATGGCCGACATCAAGAGCGTCTTTGATATTAAGAGTAAATTCAAGCGCTAGCACCCAGCTTTCAAAACCGTGATTTTGCTTGGGTATCTTAATTTTCCTCAGGTGAAAGGTTTCAAGAAAAGAGCAATAAAAAAAGGAACGCCCAAAGCGTTCCTTTTGTTTTATCTCATTGATTAAGACCTATTAAAAGGTTAAAGCTAACACAAACGTAAGCTTTAGGCACGTTCGATGTTGCCAGCCTTAATGCACTTGGTGCACACATTAGCACGCTTAACTTTACCGTTTACTTTGATGGTTACCTTCTGGATGTTAGGACGGAAGGTACGATTGGTAACACGATGAGAGTGGCTGACGTTACGACCAGCGCTTGGTGCTTTACCGCAGATCTCACAAACCTTTGACATTCTTAATCAACTCCATTTACTACGTAATTTCTTCGGCATTGAATGCCGGTATTTGCAAAAGCCCTAGAACTATAACATACAGATCTTTTTGTTCCAAGTCTTTTCGGTTGTTATTCCCTAAAACATGCAAAAAAAGAGAAGAAGCATTATAGATAAACGTCCAATTAGGGCTATGGATGCATTTTCCTGTCGTAAAGAGTCCTTTTACGGAGGCCGATGTGCTTGATTTGTTCGTTTAGTTGATACCAGACTTCTTTTCTATATTGATACGCTATACTACGCTTTCGGTGGATTACCAAATAAGGATAATTCCTTTTAGAAAGGATTATTATGGCTAACGAAGTAGCTGGAAACTTAATTGTTTCTGAAGATGTTCTCGCAGACGTTGCAGGCCATGCAGCTCTCCAGTGCTATGGAGTAGTGGGAATGGCGGCCTCTAATACGGTTGATGCTATAGCGAAACTTCTTCCTAATTCTTGTCTTCGTCGCGGTGTTGTTGTTTCGACAGATGAAGAGGGAACGCTGGTTAGTCTGTATGTAATCCTTGAGCATGGGGTCAATATTAATGTTGTTTCAAATAACTTAGTTGACCAAGTTTCTTTTGCTTTGAAGGATTTCATTCAAGATTCTCTTAAAGGTGTTGATGTTCACGTTCAGGGTATTAAGGTACGTCCTTAGTCAACATGGGTTAGTCAATATAGGTTAATCAGAGAAGAACATTTCAAGGAGAAATACCATAATGAGCAATTACACATCTAACGACATCGTTAATGCAATCGCGCGTGCTGCGAAGACATTAGACGCTCGTAAAGATGAGATCAACCGCTTAAACGTCTTTCCTGTGCCAGATGGAGACACGGGTACTAATATGTCGCTCACGCTCGCAATGGTGGTAGAAAACCTTGCGGCGCTACCAATTGGTGCTACTTCGGCAGAAAAGCGCCATGCTGTTACCACGGGCGCTTTAATGGGAGCCCGTGGTAATTCAGGTGTTATCACTTCTCAGATTCTTCGTGGCTTATGCGAAGGCTTTGAGGGTCACGATGCGTTTGATGTGGCTTCTGTTGATGCCGCGTTTGCTCGCGCGGTGGAGGTAGCCTTTAATGCGGTTCGCAAACCCGTTGAAGGAACTATCCTTACTGTGTTGCGTGATACTGCTGCGGGAGCTAAGTATGCTCGCAAGAAGAAGATGGATCTTGAGGAGGCTTTGCAATACATTGTAGGCGAAGCTTACGCGTCCGTTCAACGTACCCCCGATTTGCTCCCTGTTCTTAAAGAGAACGGTGTTGTTGATGCGGGTGGCTTTGGTTTGGCAATCTTTTTTGACTCGTTTGTTTCGGCGCTCACCGGTCGCAGCGAGAGTTTAGGAGACGAGCTTTCTTTTGCTCGAGGTTCTGCTCCAAAAGTTGAAATTGAGCAAATCAACGACTGGGAAGGCTCGGCGTACATGTACTGTAACGAGTTCCTCGTTGATTCCGATGTTCTTGATCCTCAAGAAGCACTCGATTTTCTTTCCACGATGGGTGATTGTGAACTGTGTGTAGGTTCTGTTCCTAAGTTTAAAGTTCATGTTCATTCCAATACTCCCGATAAAGTTTTGGCGTACTTTTTGGAACGCGGTCAAATTTCGGAAGTATTTATTCATAACATGAAGCTGCAAAGCGAAACACGTACCGCAAAGCTTGAAGCAGAACGTAAAGAAGAAACCAAAAAGATTGGTTTTGTTGCTGTTGCGGCTGGCGAAGGTAATGCTGCTATCCTAAAGAGTCTCGGCGTAGATTTTGTGGTATCGGGTGGTCAAAACATGAACCCCTCTACCAAAGAACTGCTTGATGCGGTTAATAACGTTAACGCTGATTCTGTCATCATCCTCCCTAACAACAAAAACATCATTATGGCTTCTCAGAGCTGTGTAGAAATATCAGAAAAGCCCTGTGCGGTTGTTCCTACCGTCAGCGTTCCTGAGGCATTTTCTGCCCTGTTTGTCTTCGACGAAAATGCAACGTTAGAGGAAAACGTTGCGGAAATGACGGAGGCCTGCGAAGAGGTTAAAACAGGAGAAGTAACACATGCCATCAAAGATGCAAAGGATGCTCACGGCAATCCTATTCATGATGGCGATGTTATTGGCATTGCTGATGGTTCCATTGAAGTTGTTTCTCAGAGTGTTGAAGAGGCTACGCTCGGTGTACTTAAGGCTATGGAGGCCGATGATGCTGACACTCTCACCATTCTTGCTGGTTGTGATATGAATGGTGAGGAATTTGAGGCATTGGTTGAAAAGATTGAAGCAACGTTTGACGATCTTGAGATTGATGCGCAACGAGGAGATCAGCCTCTTTATCCCGTTGTCCTTTCGCTTGAGTAGGGCGTAATATTTTGGCTCAATCTTCTTCAGGCAAACAATCAAGTAGTTCTCAGGCGGTTCAAGAAGTAGCTCTTGACCGCCTTTCTGCTTGTTTGCGTCTAGATTCCCCTGTTTCGAACGTAAAGCTTGTCAGTGCTGAGCGCGCGCGTGCGTTCGCTTCGTTAGGTGTTGTTTCGGTAAGAGATCTTTTGTTGTTTTATCCGTATCGCTATCTTGATATGGCGCAAGTTCGCACGATTCAAACCGCGCGAATTGGCGAGCAGTGCACACTTATAGCTAAGGTATATGAGATTAAAGCTCATAAGAAAAACCCCCGTTTTTCGCTGACAGAAGTTACCCTAGTTGATGAAACGGGAACACTTATTATGTCGTGCTTTAATCAGTCGTGGCTGTCCAAACAAGTTTCAAAAAACGATGTTTTGCGTGTTTCGGGTAAAGTTGAGTTTTCTTATGGGTTTAAGCGTGTGACCAACCCTTATTGGGAAAAGGTTGAAGAGGGTGATATTGCCCAAGGGTTAGTGATGCCCATCCATCCAGCAACAAGTAAGCTATCGCGTCGAGTTATTAACCGCATTGTAGGTAATGCTCTTGAAGAGGTATGTGGTCTCTATGACGTGCTTCCTCTTTCACTGAAAGAAAAATATCGTCTGTGTTCCCGCTATCAGGCATTTCGCATGATTCATTTTCCTTGTTCAATGGATGAAGTTACTCAGGCAAAACGTCGTTTACTCTATGAGGAATTGTTATTTTTAGAGCTGCATCTTTTGCGCGAAAAAGAGCGCAGGGCTAAGGAATTCGAGGCTTATTCACAACCGCTCAATGTTCAAACAAAAACGGCCCTTGAAGAGATTCTTCCGTTTGAGTTGTCTTCTGATCAGCGTCAAGCGATCGAAGAAATAGGTAGCGGAATGGCCGATGCTTCTTTACTGAATCATCTTTTGTTGGGCGATGTTGGTACGGGAAAAACTGTTGTTTCTCTTTTTGCTTTAGTTGCTGCTGCTCAGGCGGGAAATCAGGCGGTAATGATTGCTCCAACTGAGGTATTGGTGTGGCAATATGCGGCTTCACTAGGCCCTTATTTAGAACAGCTTGGTATTTCTTGGGAGCTGCTAACGGGATCAACTTCTGAAGAGGCTCGAACCGCTCTTCTTGCTCGTTTGCGTAAAGGAACACTTCAAGTACTTTTTGGTACGCACGCTCTTTTAGAAGACGATGTTGCGTTCGCTCGCTGTTCATTTGTTTGCATTGATGAGCAGCAGCGATTTGGCGTTGATCAGCGCGAAAGACTTATTGCTAAGGCACCTGGGGCAGACGTGCTATCTATGACCGCTACGCCCATTCCGCGCTCATACGCGCTCACTCTTTATGGCGACATGACACTTTCTTATCTCAAACAAGCGCCTTCTAAGCAAAAGGGAAGAACCACGAAAGTATGTCACTTTTCCGAGGAGGGTATTGCCTACGATGCCCTGAGGGCTTGCATTGAGCGCGGGGAACAAGCCTTTGTAATTTGTCCCCTTATCGGCATGCGAGAGCTCAAAAAAGAAGAGGAAGCCAAAGAAGAGCGCATTGAATATGCAAGTATTGAATGGGGAATTGAACTCGATTCGTTCGAAGATGCTTCTAAAGAAGTTTTTACACATGCACAAATGATTAAGAATCGCATTGTTCCTCATGCGCGTGTTGAAGTACTTCATGGAAAACTCTCGAGTAAAGAAAAAAATGAGATCATGGAATCGTTTAGAGATGGCTTGATCGATGTGCTTGTTTCTACAACGGTTGTTGAGGTTGGCGTTGATGTGCCTTCAGCAAGTGTGATGATTATTGAGGATGCTGATCACTTTGGCCTCGCTCAGCTTCATCAGCTGCGAGGGCGTGTTGGTCGTGGCGAAATACCTGGTGAGGTGTTCTTAATTTCTCGCTCAAAATCACCTCAGGCTATAGAGCGTTTGAAGGCTATGGAAAAAACAGAAGATGGGTTTACGCTTTCCGAATACGATTTATTGCAGCGTAAAGAAGGCGATATTTTCGGTGTTCGCCAGCATGGTAGACCATCTTTAAGGCTCGTGAACGTTATACGCGACAAGGCTGTTATTGAGGCTGCGCGAAACGATGCTGAACAGGTATTGAGTGGCAAGATATGTTCTAAAGAAGAAAGGCATATTCTTTTACGGGAGCTTGATTTGGTTACGGCAGCTAATCGTAATTAGCTAAGGAGAAACATGAGAGTAATTGCAGGTGAATATCGGGGTAGACCCCTTAAAGCACTTAAGGGTGACGCTACGCGTCCAACTACTGACAGGGTTAAAGAAGCTTTAATGAGTAAAGTGTTCAGTACGCAAGGTTCGCTCGAAGATTGCTGTGTACTCGATGCATTTGCTGGTACAGGAGCTTTGGGTATTGAAGCGCTAAGTAGGGGAGCATCTTTCGTTATTTTTTGCGATAAATCTTCCGAGGCAAATATGATTATTTCGGAAAATTTACGCGCGGTAAAAGCCGAGAGTTCACGATATCAGCTCTTAAAGATGGACTCACTTTCTCTTTCTTCAAGTGTGATAAAAAAGCAAATTGACCTGGTATTTTTTGATCCTCCTTACGCGGTTTCTCCGCGTGAGGTTATGGCGATAGCGAAGGGGTATTTTGAAAAAGGTATCCTTAAAGAAGATGCGCTACTATGCTACGAACTTGCTAAAACTTCCAAACCTGAACTTGTTCAAGCGATTAATGCGCTAGAATGGGCAATTGTTTCATCGAAGGATTACGGTGAAACGTCAATAGCGTTAATAAGGAAGGATGCACAATGAAACGTGCAGTTGTGCCAGGAACATTTGACCCCATCACCGCTGGTCATGTAGATGTTATCTCTCGCGCTGCCCAGATTTTCGATGAGGTTGTTGTTGCCGTTGCAGCATCGGTTAAAAAGAAGCCTCTCTTTGATCAGCAGAAACGAGTTGAGCTCACCAAGAAAGCAGTAATGTGTCTTCCAAATGTTTCGGTAATTAGTTTTGATGGTTTACTTGTTGATTGCGTTGATGAGCTTGATGCTCATGTTGTTGTTAAGGGCTTGCGCGCAATTACCGATTTCGAATATGAATTTCAGATGACCGCTCTTAACTACGAGTTGAGCCAAGATCTTGAAACATTTTTCATTATGTCACCTCCAAAATATATGTATCTTTCTTCTTCTATTGTTCGAGAGATGGCATCAATGGGTGGCAACATTCACGGTTTTGTTCCGGAATGTGTTGAGGATGCCCTGAAAGATTATTTCTCATCTGCCTATATAGCGAAGCAATAAAACATACGTTTTGAAAAAATAATCTGATAAAGAAGACGGGAGTCTTTGCAAAGACCCTGTGGTTATTTTTGTGCTCAGGTGTTTTTTTGTTACACTGTGCTAGTGGTTTGTCCACGTTCGTGTTTTGCACGGTTTGGAAGGAAGTATATGGACGAAACAGGAGTATTGAATCTTATCGATGAACTCTCAGTTCTTATTGAGGATTCGAAACCCGTTTTTGGGAAGAATGCCCTAAGGCAGGTAGATGCTCAATCTGCCTTCGAGATATTAGATGAGATTCGCGATACATTCCCGAGCGAATTTGCTCAGGCTCGTCAGGTTATTCGTGAGCGTCAGGCTTTGCTCGATGAAGCCGAGGCTCAGGCAACTCGATTGATTGAAGATGCCCGTAGTCAGGCAATCACTATTGCAAGCGAGCAGGAAATCGTTCGTATCTCTCAGCAGCAGGCCGATGCTATTTTGGCTGAAGCTCGTGAATTAGAGCGCCAAACGCGTGCTGGTGCAGAAGACTATGCCGACGAGGTATTCAACCATGTTGAGCAAGGTCTTGATACTGCTCTCAATTCCATTCGTCGCGTACGCGATCGTCTCAATGCAAACTCACTTAACTCGGGTCGCTAATGGGGTCTTTGTGCATTACGGTTCCTGATGAGCTCTTTGCAGTTGCGGAGAGCTCATCTTTTGCAGGAACATACGATCTTGTTTCTCTTGAGTACTCCTCGAACGAGTTTCGCTTTGAGGAGCCTTTAACCTATTCGGTGCAGATAAGCAACACTGGTGGAGCCCTGTATGTGGGCGGTACTGTTGAGGGCGATGCGGCTGTTGATTGTGTTCGCTGCTTAGAGGAAGCTCGCTATCATCTTTGCGGTGAAGTGGAAGGCTATTTTCTTATTTCTGATTCGGGAAAAGAATTAACCGAAGAGGAAGAAGATGAATACGAAGTGCTTCCTGAGGATCACATCATCGATCTTGAGCCTCTTTTACGTGCTGCGCTCGTTTTGGAGATGCCCCTCAGTCCACTCTGTGACGATGACTGTAAAGGTCTTTGCCCTCAGTGCGGCGCAAATCTCAACAAAGAATCATGCTCGTGTGAACCGGAAGAATCGTTTGAGCCGAAAAATCCCTTCTCGGTATTAAAAACGATTCGCTTTGATGAAGAGTGAGTTATGAAGATTTCCAAAGAGGATGAACTTCCCTTGGATTTTTATTGAAACTTCAAACGCTCTTTGCTATCATACCGCCTTGCGTTATTTAATAAGTTTCAGGTCGCACCTGCAATATAGAAGGAGAATCATCATGGCAGTGCCTAAGCGTAAGACTGGTCGTGCTCGTACCCATGCACGTCGTAGCGAAAATGACAAGATTGCAGCACCTTCACGTTCTGTTTGTCCTCAGTGTGGAGAGGTAAAGCTTCCTCATCGTGTATGCCCTAATTGTGGTCATTATCGCGATCGCGAGGTTATTCAGATCGCTTAGTTGCTATGAACTAATCGAATGTCAATCCCTCGGATATTTTGTCCGAGGGATTTTTTTGTGTAAATGGCGATCTACTCGAGTGACCAATCGGGGCAAACTATAATATTTCTGCCTACTGAAAGCAGAAGGAGACAATAAATGGCTGAACATGTTGTTATTGCGGTGGACGCAGTTGGGGGCGATTTAGGATCATCGGTTATGCTTGAAGGCGTTGCTGCTGCGCTTGCTCATGATAAAGATCTTGAGATTATTCTTT
>FR895490.1:133306-136442 GCA_000434775.1 Eggerthella sp. CAG:368
GCCAATGTCGTTGAGCCTTTTGCTCAAAAGCAGGAGCGTTGTACTGCCCAAGTTGCCACAGAGTCTATCGCGATGGATGAGCATCCCGCTCAGGCTGTTCGAAAAAAGAAAGACTCAAGCATCGTTGTTGGCTGTCGTATGGTAAAAGAGGGAAGGGCTCAAGGTTTTTTCTCTCCTGGCTCTACGGGTGCTGTTTTGGCGGCTGCTACCCTGGTGATTGGACGCATTAAGGGCGTTGCTCGCCCTGCTCTTTGTAGTGTTATTCCTTCTCCCAAAAAACCAGTTGTTATGGCAGATATTGGCGCAAATGCCGACTGTAAACCTGCCTATTTGGTTCAATTTGCTCAAATGGCAGGAACCTATGCTGAAAAAGTTCTCGATGTTGAAAATCCGAAAATTGCGCTCTTGAATATCGGTGAAGAAGAAACCAAGGGTTCAAAGTTTTCCCAGGAATCCTTTGCACTCATGAAAGAGGCAATTCCAAATTTCTATGGTAATGCTGAAGGGTGCGACATTTTGATGGGTGAACCTGATGTGTATATCACTGATGGTTTTACGGGTAACGTGTGTATTAAAACAATCGAAGGCACTACGAAGACTCTCTTCGGTGCTTTAAAAGAAATTATGATGTCGTCTTTGAGCACGAAGCTTGCTGCCTTGGCGCTCAAAGGTGGTCTGAGTGAGCTTAAGGAAACCACTTCTGCTGACACCTATGGTGGTGCACCGCTTCTGGGCGTTAAGGGAGCCTGTTTGGTAGGACATGGTTCTTCTAATGCGAAAGCTATCGAAAACGGAATTAATACCACTGCCAAAACAATTCGTTTGAATGTTTCTGGAATAATCGAGCAGATGGTTTCAGCAGGGAAATCAGTCGAGTAAAATCTGATGTGGTAAATAAATAAACAGATGGAAACGCGTGACAAATAAATCAGAGCATATTCAAAAACTAAAGAAAGTAGAAGAAATTCTTGGATACACGTTCAAGGATTCTTCTATTCTTCTTGCTGCCCTCACTCATCCTTCTGCTGCTGAAGGAAGATCTATCTCAGATTCGTATGAACGACTTGAGTTTCTGGGCGACAGTATTTTAGGTGCCATTGTCGCTTATCGTGCCTACCATAACTATCCTGAACTCGATGAAGGCGGTTTAACGCGGATTAAAGTGTCTTTGGTTTCTGGCTCTTCGCTTGCTAAGGTTGCAGAAGGTTTGGGTTTTGCTGATGTAATCATCTTTGGCTCTTCAGAAACTGGCACAGGAAGACGCGGTCTGCATTCTGCGCTAGAAAATGTTTATGAGGCAGTTGTTGCCGCACTTTATTTGGATGGTGGTTTAGATCCCGCTGTAGCATTCGTTGAAAAAACGCTCATCATCAATATGAGTCCCGATATGGCAAAAGAGCCTGAAAACCCCAAGAGTGTTCTTCAGGAGCGCTTACAGGAAGACGGTATCACACCAACATATCGTTTGGTTGAAACTCAGGGTCCGCCTCATGATCGTACGTTTGTTACGCAGGTTTTTGTGGGTGTTCAATCCTTGGCAAAAGGTGTTGGACGAACCAAAAAGGAATCGGAAAGTCACGCTGCTGAATCGGCTCTTGAGGCACTCAGCTCATTTTTTGATGCGAAAGATTCAAAAGATAAAAAGCGCAAGGCGGATGCTAAAGCTGCCATTAAAGCGGCAAAAGCAGAGGAGAAGGCTCGTCGTCAAGCCGAACGCGCACGCAATAAAAAGAAGCAATGAAGTGGGTCAATAGATGTATCTTAAATCTTTGACTTTGAAGGGTTTTAAATCCTTTGCAGATCGCACCGTTTTGAAGTTTGAGCCTGGTGTTGCTGCTGTGGTTGGGCCGAACGGCTCCGGTAAATCCAATATTTCAGATGCAGTGTTGTGGGTTTTAGGCGAGCGTAATGCAAAAAACTTACGCGGTCAGTCTATGGAAGACGTTATCTTTTCTGGTTCTTCAGCAAGAAAACCGGTTGGTTTAGCTGAGGTCGAACTCTTGCTCGACAATTCCGACGGCACGCTTCCAGTTGATTTTGATGAGGTTTCTATTGGCCGAAGAATGTATCGCAGCGGCGAAAGTGAATATCTCATCAATGGTTCTATTGTTCGTCGTATGGATGTTCTTGATATTCTTCATGACAGCGGTTTAGGCACGGGAACACATTCCATTATTTCTCAGGGCAATTTAGATTCAGTGCTTTCTTCTAAGCCAGAAGATCGTCGTGCTTTGATTGAGGAAGCCGCAGGCATTCTTAAGCATAAAGAACGCAAGATGAAAAGCGAGCGCAAGCTTGCACGTATGGATAACCATTTGGCCCGCGTTATCGATGTAACCTCTGAAGTTGAGCGTCAATTGAAGCCTTTGGAGCGCAAGGCAAAAAAGGCCCTTACGTTTCAAGATTTAGATGCACAGCGCTCAGATCTTAAACTTAGGGTTTCGGTTGATGATCTACGTTTGTTGCAAAAACAGTGGGAAGAAACCGAAGAAAAAGAACAATCTCTCACCCGTAAGCTCAATGAGCATCAGGACGGTTTAGTGAAGGCTGAACAAACTCTTGATGAGCTTCAAAACCAGCTCAAAGAGCGCGGACTTAAAGAAAATAATCTTAATGTGAGCTTGCGTAGTGCTCAAAATGCACATGAGCGTCTTAACTCGGCCAAGATGCTTTTACGGGAAAAAAGACGTCAAGCTACGCAGGAGCTTGAGCGTGTGGTCCGCCTATTTGAAGAAAGCAAAATAAACGAAAAGCGAGCTCAGGAAGAGCTTTCTTCAGCAACTGAGCAGTATAAGCAAGCGCAAAAAGCCTACCTTGAAGCACAGGAAAAGCAGGCAACAAAAGAAGCTGCTTATGCTTCATTAGTGAGTGAGCGAAACATTGTTCGAAAGCAGATTGATACTCTTACCGCTGAACAGCGTGGGTTTGTACATCGAAAAGAAACTATCGAAGCCGCACAGAAGGCTTTAAGTGAAAACTTGAGTGCTACCCGTGCTAAAGCCCAGGTTCTTGAAGCTCAGCTTGTTGATGCTAAGGCCCGTTTGCAATCTTCGCAGCGTGAAGAGGTGGAACAGGCTAAACATGAAAAGGCCTTGAGTGCGGAATATGAGCACACACGGCAGCTCGCCGCTGAGGC
>FR895490.1:136449-146723 GCA_000434775.1 Eggerthella sp. CAG:368
GCCGCTGAGGCTCGCGATAAACTTAATGCTTCTTTGCAAGTACGAGAAGAAGCCCGACGAAAGCTTGATGAAGCGCGTGATGAACTCACGAAGGTTAGTGCGGAACGTTCTGCTCTTGAGGAGCTTGAACGAGCGAGTGCGGAACTTAATCCTGTTCGCCAGTGGCTTGATGACAAAGATCATGGTTTCGATACCGCTTTTGTACCGCTTGTTCAGGCAGTTACTGTTCCACGTGAACTTGAGTCTTTGGTAGAGGCTCTGCTTGGGGATGCTCTCCAAACACTTATTTTTTCCGATGACGAGCGCATGATCGAGGCTATTAGGGCCGTTTTGGCAGATGATTGTTCGGGTGGCGCACGTTTTGTGCATACTTCGCTTCCTGAGCAAAAGAACCTTTTGCCTCATGAGCGTTGGTTGCTCGAAGAACTCACCGTAAAAGATTCTTTCGAAAATGCCGTAGGTGCATTACTCGGTGATGTTTATATTGCACGAAATCTTACCGAGGCACTTGAGCTTCATGATAAAACGTGCGAACAGGTACGTTTTGTAAGCCTTGATGGTTGTGTCGTGGGATATGAGGGGAGTATCTCTTTGCTTCCTCTTGCAGAGAAGGAGAGCGAAGAAGGTGCTCTTTCGCGAAGGCGTACCTATGAGGAGCTTTGCAAAAAAGAGGTAACGTGCGAGCGTTCTTTTAACGAGCTTCAGGAGGAGCTTTCCCAGATTGAGGAAAATCTAAGAGAATACCAAAGCACTTCTTTGAAGTTTTCTGAAAAGGTTGCCCAGCTCAAAGGCCAGAGCGAATCAGCGCAAAAAAATGCCGAACGCGCTCATCAAGCATCTGTTGCGGCGAAGGAAGAATACGAGCGCCTTCAATCAGAACAAAAAGAAAACGAGGCGTTTCTTTCAAAGAGTCAGCCTGATTCCGATGATTTAGAGGAAAGCTTTGTTAAGGTAGTTGCTCAATTAGAGCAAAACAAAGAGCAAATTGCTCAGTTTCAAAAAACGCTCTCACCGCTTCAGAAGAGCATCATTTCCGCTTCTGAAGAATTGTCTGATTTGCGTTTGTCATCTGCCCGTTTAAGCGAGCGCTCTGCTTATTCTGAGCGCATGGTGCAAACGCGCAAGCAAGAAATTGCCACCTCGGGTAAAACTCATGATGAAGCCTGGAAGAGAAAGGCTCTTGCCGAGGGGGTTATTGCACGCATTGATCCTTTGATGGAAACCTTAAACTCTCTAACTGATGGGCTTTCAACGCTTGAAGCAAAACTTGAAATGAAATCCCTCGATGCGCAATCTAAGTCTCAGGGCTTACATGTTGAAATTGCGCAAGCAACCAAGAATGTTCGCGATACTCACGATTTATTTGATGCGGCATCGGCACAAATTGGCGAGGTTCGTGTTGAGAAAGGGCGTCTTGAAGTTCAGGTTGAAGCAGCTATTAAGGTTATTACCGATGACTGTGCTACTTCTATCGAAACAGCTCTTACGCTCGAACCCCTTACGGAGCGAGACCATGCTTTGGCTCAGCTGCAAAGCTTGGAAAGACGCATTAAAAACTTAGGCGCCATTAATCCTGATGCGGCAGAAGAATACGAAGAAGTAAAAAAGCGTTATGACTTTTTGGCGGGGCAGCTCCAAGACATGAAGAGCGCCCGTGCCGCACTTTCGCGTATTGTTTCAGTAATTGATGAGCGCATGCGTGACGATTTTATCGACACTTTTAATCGGGTAAATGATAATTTTGCAGAAATATTTTCTACGCTTTTCCCTGGTGGTCAGGCACATCTTTCTTTGGTTGATCCCGACGATCTTGAAAATACCGGCGTGGATGTAAATGCTCAACCTGTAGGCAAGCGTGTTAAGAAAATGTCACTGCTTTCTGGTGGCGAAAAATCTATGACGGCTATGGCGCTTCTGTTTGCGGTGTATCGTATTCGGCAGACGCCCTTCTATATCTTGGACGAGGTTGAAGCGGCGCTTGATGATTCGAATCTTCGTAGACTTATGGCCTACCTTGAAGCAATTCGTCACAATACCCAATTCATCATGATTACTCACCAGCGTCGTACAATGGAATCAGCTGATATCCTTTATGGTGTATCTATGCAAGCCGATGGTGTAACAAAAGTATTCAGCCAAAAGCTTGAACAGGCAATTTCAAAGGGGGCTTAATGGGCTTTTTTGATCGCATAAACGAAGGACTAAATCGCTCTCGAACAAAGTTTAAGGAGCAAATCAATCTTCTTCTTGATCGTGGACCTGATGTTGATGAAGAGTTCTGGGAAGATTTAGAAGAAGCGCTTATCTTAAGCGATATTGGCGCTTTGGCAGCTGATAGCATCATTGAAGAACTGCGTGATCAGGCTACCCGCAAAGCGCTTCCCGATGCTTATGCGGTTTTAGATATGCTCGCTGATCAAATTGCAAAGACCTTTACCGAGGCAGAAGAGGATATCTTCAATGGTGAGCCTTGCGTAATGCTTTTTGTAGGCATTAACGGAACAGGCAAAACAACCACGGTTGGTAAAATCGCCAAAGAGGCAACCGATGCGGGCCGCAAGGTTATTTTGGGCAGTGCTGACACCTTTCGAGCTGCTGCAATTGAGCAGCTTGAGGTTTGGGCTAAACGTGCCAATGTAGAAATGGTTTCGCGTGAGCGTGGTGCTGATCCTGCAAGTGTTTGCTATGCAACACTTGAGCGTGCGGAAGAGTGCAGTGCTGATTTAGTTTTGGTTGATACCGCAGGGCGTCTTCATACTTCAGCAGACCTTATGCGTGAACTTGAAAAAGTGGTAAATGTTGTACGCAAGCGCTCCACGTTGCCGGTTTATACCATTTTGGTTATCGATGCCACCACGGGCCAAAACGGTCTTCAGCAGGCGAAAGAATTTAATAAGGCGCTCGATCTTGATGCTCTTATTGTTACTAAACTTGATGGCACCGCTAAAGGCGGAATTGCTTTGGCCATCAGTCATGAATTAGAGCTTCCTATTGTTAAAGTTGGCGTGGGCGAGGGGCTTGATGATCTTAAAGATTTCGACGCTCACGATTTTGCTGCTGCCTTTGCGGGCGATGTCGATGACCGCCAATAAAGCGTCAATATGTCAGTAACGCACAAGTACCAAGGTAAGACACGAAAGCTATTGAGGATATTTCATGTTAGATAATCTTTCAGAAAAGTTGCAGTCCATTTTTTCGGGATTGCGCAGCAAGGGTCGTTTGACTGAAGAAGATATCAATGTTGCTATGCGCGAGATTCGCCTGGCGCTTCTTGAGGCTGATGTTAACTTCAAAGTTGTTAAAGGCTTCATTAAAAATACTAAAGAGCGCTGTTTGACAGCTGAAGTAATGGATTCTTTAACTCCTGGCCAAAATGTAGTAAAGATTGTTTTGGATGAGCTTACTGAACTGCTCGGTAGAAGCGATTCCAAGCTCGTTCTTTCTTCGCGCATCCCTAACGTTATCATGCTTGTTGGCTTGCAGGGCTCTGGTAAAACAACGGCCGCTGCCAAGCTGGCATATTTATTGAAGCAGCAAAACCATAATCCACTTTTGGTTGCCTGTGACGTTTACCGTCCTGCTGCGGCTGATCAGCTGCAAACGCTCGGTGGTGAAATTGGTGTCCGGGTTTATCGTGGTGACGGAAAAGATCCTGTTCAAATTGCCAAAGAAGGCGTTCGTGATGCTATTGATTCTCTGCGCGATGTGGTAATTATCGACACCGCAGGTCGTTTGCATGTTGACGAAGACATGATGGCAGAAGCCGAGGCTATCAAAGAAGCAGTTCAGCCTGATCAAATTCTTATGGTGGTTGACGCCATGACTGGTCAAGACGTTGTTAATGTTGCCGCTGCTTTCGCAGAGCGCGTCGATTTTGATGGCGTCATTATGTCTAAGATGGATGGCGACGCACGTGGTGGTGGTGCGCTTTCCATTCGTCAGGTTACCGGCAAGCCCATCAAGTTTATTTCCATGGGTGAAAAACCTGATTCTCTTGAAGAATTTCACCCTGATCGCATGGCAAAGCGCATTTTGGGAATGGGCGATGTAATTAGCCTCATTGAAACCGCTTCGCGTATTAAGGCAGAAGAAATTGAGCAAGAGGAAGCTGAGCGCATGATGCGTGCAAACCTCAATCTCAATGACTTCCTTATGATGAATAAGCAAATTCACAAAATTGGTGGAATTAAAAAGTTGGTGAGCGCTCTTCCTGGTGGAGACAAAGCACTCAAAGATGGCTCGGTTAATGAGCGTGCGCTTGACGAAATGGAAATAATCATCCATTCAATGACGAAGGAAGAACGGGAAAAACCAGAAGTTTTGAATGGCTCACGTAAGGCTCGTATTGCAGCGGGTGCAGGCGTTTCGGTTTTTCAGGTAAATCAGCTTCTGAAAAAGTTTAATGAAACCAAAAAAATGATGAAGCAGATGATGGCTAAGCAGGAAGCAATGACTGCGGGCAGGTCGGGGAAAAAGGGTAAGCGAAAAGGAAAACGAAAAAAACAGCGCATGGGTATTCCAGGTATGGGTGGAATGTCTATGTCTGATATGAAAAAGATGCAGGATGTTTTATCCGGTCTTGATGAATAAGATGCAAACAGGTAATATATCAAATTGCTGTTTTGCGGAATATTACCGCTTGAATTATTAGAAGGAGTTTATCTCAATGGCAGTCAAGATTCGTCTCGCCCGTCACGGCGCTAAAAAGGCACCTTATTATCGTATTGTTGTAGCTGATTCTCGTGCACGTCGCGATGGTCGCTATATCGAGCAGGTTGGTTCTTATAATCCTTGTGTTTCCCCGGCTGCAGTTACCATCGATCTTGCAAAGGTTGATGAGTGGATCGGCAATGGCGCAAAGCCAACTGAAACTGTTGCTCGTCTTATTGAAGCAGAACGTAAGAACGCTTAACAATGACTGAGACGTTCGAAGATATTGCGAATCTTGTTCGCAGTTTAGTTACGCCTCTTGTTGATAACCCAGACGAGGTTTCTATTGCTTCAGATGAAATGGAAGATGGTTCTCTTTTAATTGAGATTCGCGTCCATGAAGAAGATGCTGGCAAGGTAATTGGACGTCAGGGTCGTGTTATTAAAGCTATTCGTACTCTTTGTCGTGCTGCGGGTTCTCGCAATGGTCAGCATGTTGAAGTTGAGCTTATCGACTAGCTAAACCATGAGTGACTGGGTTAACATCGCCAGACTAACAAAGGCTAAGACTCTTGAGGGAGGCCTTTTCGTGCGCAGCACAGAAGGTCTTCCTTTTCTATTGAAGGAAGGAATGAACGTTGTTTTTGTTCCTCCTGTTTTAAAGGTTCCTCGCACGGGGTGTGTTGAGTCCGTTGAGGAAAAGGGCGACGGCGTTTATTTAGTCTTCTTTTCGTCGATTGATTCTATTGATCTTTCTGAGCAACTTGTGGGGCATTATTGCTTGGTGAAAAAATCTGATTTGCCTGCCAACTACGATAAGAGTGCAGGGTTCGATCTTTTGGGTTTTGTGCTCAAAGACATGGATGGCACCTTGATAGGAACCGTTGTTTCTTTGGAAGAAAACCCCGCGCATCCGCTTTTGGTGGTTAATCGCGAAGACAGGGAAGTTCGTATTCCTCTTGTTGATGATTTCCTCGTTTCTCTAAACGAGGAAGAGCGCGTTATCGTTATGAATTTGCCCTCTGGTCTTTTGTCGCTCTAGGAGAAACTTCATGAAAATTGAAACGCTTTCGGTGTTTCCCCATTGCTATGATTCCGTTATGGGCGAATCTATGATGCGTATTGCCCAAGAAAAAGGGATCCTTGAATTTACGGCGCATGATTTGCGTGATTGGACCCACGACAAACATCGCACTACTGACGATGAACCGTACGGTGGCGGACAAGGTCTTGTTATGAAGTGCGAGCCTATTTTTGAAGCAACTGATGAGTTGTTTTCCCAGGCTCTCGCAAAGCCCTATACCATCTTTCTCTCTCCGACAGGGGAGGTATTTAACGAAGCAATTGCGCTTGAGCTTTCCCAAAAAGAACATCTCTTTTTTATTTGCGGGCACTACGAAGGCATAGATGAACGCGCGTATTCCCTGGCAGATCGCGTTCTTTCAATTGGTGATTACGTTCTTACAAGTGGTGAACTTGCCTCTATGGTGATAATTGATGCGGTAGTTCGCCGTCTTGATGGTGTACTCGGAGACGAGGGAAGTTCGGTTGACGAGAGCTTCTACGATGGACTTTTGGAATACCCGCAATATACACGTCCTGCAGTGTATCGAGATATGGCCGTACCTGATGTTTTGCTTTCAGGGCATCATGCAAACATTAATGCATGGCGTCGTGCGCAAAGCTTACTGCGTACGCAAAAACTTCGTCCTGATTTATTGCAGAGCGCTAACATTTCTCAAGAAGAAGTAGATTTTCTTAAAAGAAATGTCCCTCATGATGAGTCCCTCTAACTTGGATTACAATAAAAACTTGTGAATTAAAGGGCAATCGAGAAAAGGAACAATTGGTGGACGCAGGACAACACGCGAATTCTGGAAAGCCAGGCATTATTCGCCGTTTTTTTAGCTTCCTGGTAATTATTGCTATTGTTCTTATTTGCTCGTACGGAATTCGCACCTATGTTATTGAACCCTTTGAAGTACCTTCGGGCTCAATGGAAGACACCATCATGACGGGCGATATGGTTTTCGCAGAAAAAGTATCTTACTTGGCGGGGAGTCCTCAGCAAGGAGATATTGTTGTGTTTTCTGATCCTCAAATTCCCTCACGCGTACTCATTAAACGTGTTGTTGCTGTAGGAGGACAAACCGTTAATTTGGTTGACGGTGTCGTGTATGTAGATGGCGTAGCGCAGAATGAGCCTTATACGCAAGGGGAGTCGTATCCGCTTTCAACAGCGGGTAATGTATATCTTTCTTATCCCTATACGGTGCCCTCGAATTGTGTTTGGGTAATGGGGGATAATCGAGAAAACTCAGCGGATTCACGCTATTTTGGTCCCATTAAAACGGGTACGGTATTTGGAAAGGCAATTGCTACGTATTGGCCACTGAATCATATCGGGTTGCTCGAATAGGGGCTCTTCTTCAAGCTGAGGTGCTGTAGTGGTGTTTTTCTTTTTGAATACTATCGGTACGTGTCGTTTGAGGGAGATAGATGTTGTTCGGGAAACTGAGTTTGGGTAATTACGTCTGAGAAATTGTACAGGCAGATATAGAACGTTATAAATAAGGTTTGAAGAAGGAAGAAAAGGAGAAGCATGGTGTCTGAAAACGCGAAACAGGGTGTTGAGCAAACCCCTTTGACGTTTCAAGAAATCATTTTGCGCCTTCAGCGCTATTGGGCCGATTTAGGATGCGTTATCTTGCAGCCTTACGATAATGAAGTGGGTGCGGGTACATTCCATACCGCTACAACACTCAGAAGTTTAGGTCCTGACACTTGGAAAACTGCCTACGTTCAGCCCTGCCGCCGTCCAACTGATGGTCGTTATGGTGAAAACCCTAACCGTATGCAGCATTATTATCAGTTCCAGGTTCTGCTTAAGCCTTCGCCTGACAATGTGCAGGATTTGTATCTTAATTCCCTTCGAGCCATTGGTATTGAAGTTGAAAAGCATGATGTTCGCTTTGTTGAAGACGACTGGGAAAGTCCAACGCTTGGCGCTTGGGGCTTAGGCTGGGAAGTGTGGCTTAATGGCATGGAAGTAACCCAGTTCACCTATTTTCAACAGGTGGGTGGCTTTGAGTGTAGCCCCGTTCCTTCTGAAATCACCTATGGCCTTGAACGTTTAGCTATGTATATTCAGGGCGTAGACTCTGTGTACGATTTAGTGTGGGCCCGAAGCAGTGATGGAACCGTATTTACCTACGGCGACGTGTTCTTGGAAAACGAGCGCGAGTTTTCTGCCTACAATTTCGAGGTAGCCGATACTGATTTGCTCTTTGGTGAATTTGATCGCTATGAAAAGGAATGCTTACGAACGCTCGAACAAAACCTTCCTCTTCCCGCCTATGACTATGTTTTGAAGTGTTCTCATGCCTTTAATCTCTTAGATGCTCGTGGTGTTATTAGCGCAACGGAGCGCATGGGTTACATTTTGCGTGTCCGCACCATCGCCAAAGCATGCTGCGAGTCGTACCTAAACAATGTAATTAATAAAAAAGAAGCTTCTGCTCAGGAGGAGAACTAAATGAGTGAACGCAGTCTTGCTTTTGAAATTGGCACCGAAGAAATTCCTGCCTTTGATCTTTCTGCTGCTGTCAAACAGCTTGAAAAATTAGTTCCCGCTCTTCTTGATGAGCGCCGTATTCCTCATGGGGAAGTGTCGATATATTCTTCCCCTCGTCGTTTGATTGTTTTTGTTGAGGGTATTCCTGAGGCAACCGAGGAAAAAACAGAAATCTTCAAAGGTCCTTCAGTAAAAATCGCTTTTGATGCAGAGGGCAATCCCACCAAGGCAGCTCAGGGTTTCGCTCGCGGTAAAGGCCTTACGGCGGAAGAACTAATCACTAAAGAAGTTGACGGAGTTGAGTATGTTTTTGCTCAAACCTTTACGCCTTCAGTAAAGGTTACCGATCTTCTTCCTTGTGTGTTCGAGGCTATTATTCGTGGCATTTCTTGGCCTAAGTCTCAGCGCTGGGGAACGGTAAAAGAGTATTTCTCTCGCCCTATTCGTTGGTTGGTTGCACTCTTTGGTGAAGAGGTAATCGATTTCACGTTTGCCGGTCTTGTTTCAGGGCGCGAAACCTACGGCCATCGTTTTTTGGCTCCTGGTCCCTTTACGGTTTCAAGTGCTGATGAGCTGGTAGATGTTGTGCGTAAGGCGTATGTCGTACCAAGCGAAGCTGAGCGCGAAGCGCTTATCCGTAACGGCGTTAACGCAGCTGAAGAAGAAACAGGATGCACTTCTGTTCTTCCTCCTAAAACGTTAGTTGAGGTTATTAACTTAACCGAATATCCAACAGTTTTGGTGGGAACCTTTGATGAGGAATTCTTGGCGGTTCCTGAAGAAATTATTGTTGATGCTATGTTGATGCATCAGCGTTATTTCCCTCTTTATAACGCAGACGGAACGCTTACCAATAAATTCCTCGTTGTTTCTAACGGTAATCCTGAGTGCGCTGAAACCATCATTGATGGTAATGAGCGTGTTGTGCGCGCTCGCTTATACGATGCAAAATTCTTCTATGATGAAGATCTCAAGCAGCCTCTCGATGCGTTTGTTAACCGTTTGAACGAAGTTGTTTTCCAGGAAAAACTGGGAACCATGTTCGATAAAACAACACGCATTGAAGCGCTTGTTAACCACTTAACCAACGATGCTGCGCTCTCTGGTGCAGATGCGAAGGATGCTTTGCGCGCAGCGCATCTTTGCAAGGCAGACTTGGTAACAGGAGCGGTTGTTGAGTTTACCTCCGTACAGGGAATTATGGGCGCCTATTATGCCGAGGCTCATGGAGAAACTGCACAGGTCGCACAGGCAATCAAGCAGCACTATCAGCCTCGTTTCGCTGGCGATGATTCTCCTGACACCACGGTTGGTAAGCTTGTGGCAATTGCTGACAAACTCGATACCGTCTGCGGATTATTTGCGGTAGGTCAGGGACCAACGGGTTCTTCCGATCCGTTTGCTCTTCGTCGAAGCGCCATTGGCATTGTAACTATGCTTTCAGGCGAAAATGGCGTAGACATTTCACTTGTTTCTGCGATAGACGCTTCCCTTGCTGCTTATGTTCAGCAGGGTATTGAATTCGATCTCGATGCTGCGCGCAATGAAATTATCGAGTTCTTCATCACGCGTACCAAGGTTATAGCTCGTGATGCGGGTAATAGCGTTGACGCTCTCGACGCGGTTTTGGCGGCAGGAATTCAAGAGCCCGTTGAACTTCTCAATCGCGTTTCTGCTCTTGAGGCTGCTCGCACCGAACAGCCCGAGGTGTTTGAAGATTTGGCAACCGCCTATGCGCGTGCGAATAACTTGCGTGACGCAAGTCTTGGTTGCGAAGTTGACGAAGCGCTTCTTTCCGAGGTTGAACATGCGCTTGTATGTGCAGTTGCTGAAGCGGAGCAAAACGTTTCATCTGCTCTTGAGAGTAATGATTACGCTGCTGCTCTTGCCGAATTGGCAAGCTTACGTAAACCAATCGATATGTTCTTTGAGAAAATAATGGTTATGGATGAAGATCAGGCGCTGCGTGAAAATCGTCTTCGTTTGTTGAATCGCTTCGTTGCGGTTTTTGCTAACGTAGCAGACTTCGCAAAGCTTTCTTCGAAGTAAA
>FR895491.1:0-13987 GCA_000434775.1 Eggerthella sp. CAG:368
TATTTAAGTTAAGCTACGGACCTGATTCAATTAACTAGTGATCTGTACGTTACGTATAAACTATTAATAAGAAAAATAGGTCAACTATTTTGACATAGCTTACTATTGTAGAAAACGATAGGAGTGGAATGTGTGGTCATGGAACAAATAAAAGCAGTTTCCGTACAAAGAAGAACTTAGCTACCGCATTTGAAAAACTCCTCGAGTCGCACTCATTCGATGCTGTTACGGTTAAAAAACTCGTCGATGAGTGCGACTATTCGAGACAAACATTTTATCGCCACTTTGCCGATAAATATGATCTCGTTCTTTGGATATATCAAGAAATGGTTCAGGATACTGTGCAGCGAATAGGGGAAGATCTCTCTTGGTTCGAGGCGGTGGTGACAAAACTCGAAATTATGAGAAGTAAACAAAGTTTTTACTCCGAAGTATACAAATCAAACGATTATAACGCTCTTATTGTTCGTGATGCTGATATCGTTCATGCTTATTATGTCGAAAACATTGAACGTTTGACTGGAAACGCGGTTCCCTTTAGGGAATCGTTTCTTCTAAAGTTTTATGCAATAGGTGCGACTAGGTCAACTGCTCTGTGGGCTAGGACCGGCATGAAAGAAGACCCTCGCCTTCTCGCTGAGTTGTATGGTGAAATGCTTCCCAGCTTCGCAAAAGAGATCTTTTTTAATAAGACGGCAACAACGATTCACTTCGATTAGCTATTTTTTGTAGAAGCTGTCGCTAACCTTATATACGTCAATTTCCCACTGACGGCGATGACTCTTAGCAACCGTATCAAGAATCAGACCCGTAACAAAAGAAAGCGCGCTACAGCCTGCCAATGCCAACGACCCCAGCATGGTTGGAATACGAGGGACCAACCCCGTGTTGAAGTAGTCAATAAATACAGGAACTGCGGCAACTACCGCCAAAACAAGCAGCAACAATGCCAACCAGCCAAAGAACGCCAATGGCTTATAGTCTTTAAACAACGAAGTAATGGCCTTCAAAACTTTAGCGCCATCACCAAAGGTTGAAAGCTTTGAATAGCTGCCTTCGGGGCGGTCGCGATAATCAATAGGCACATCTTTAATGCGCCAGCGTTTATCAACCGCATGAATTGAGATTTCGGTCTCAATCTGGAATCCTTCAGAAAGCACAGGCATTGTTTTTACGAACACGCGATTAAAAGCACGATAACCTGTCATAACATCATCAAAGGCATAGCCATAAATAACTTTAATAAGCCAGCGAACAAGATCGTTTCCAAAACCATGAAAAGCGCGGTCGTTCTCTTCGCCGTAGCTACCATTAGAAAGACGGTCTCCTACCGTCATGTCAGCTTCGTCTCTCATTAAAGGCTCAAGAAGTGCTGGGGCAAATTCGGCAGGGTAGGTGTCATCCCCGTCAACCATAATGTAGTAGTCTGCATCAACATCGCGAAACATCTGACGAACAACGTTACCTTTACCTTGACGCCCTTCAAACCGAACAATAGCGCCATGCTCACGCGCAATTTCTGCCGTATTATCACTGGAATTGTTGTCGTACACATAAATATCAGCATCGGGCAAAACGCGCTTAAAATCGTCCACAACCTTAGCGATAGTAACTGCCTCGTTGTAACAAGGAATTAAAACAGCAACTTTTTCTGACATAAGGGTTTCTTTCTATGGGTTCCATTGTTTGTATGCCTTTGATTTGCTACATGAGAGGTTGTAAAAACACATACAACTCCTCTAGCGTGCATTGTTGTATACAGTAGGAATTATAGCAGGCAAGTACCTTGCAGCAAGCAATACGCTTATTGAGCATATCGATAACACCACATGCGCCTATTCAATGGCTAATTGCTATGATTTTATGAATTAAAATTCGGTGCAATTGGGTTATTATCTGTAGCGTTTTTGTCGACAGGGGTATCTAATTTTATTGCACCACAATTGGCAAGGTGCTGTATCTTCTCCTTAGAAACTCCAAGCTCATATAATACTTCTTCGGTATCTTGTCCTAGTCGTGAAGCTTCCTTAAAGTTTTTAATATTGGTTGGTAAACTTGAAATGCCGTGTGGAATATTAGTCTGTAATACGCGACCAACATCAGGAAAATCAACAAAAGCAAGCATGTGGGATTCCTCTTTGATCATTCGTTCGATTGCCTCTGTTTTTGTTGGAACGGATGAGATACTGTATTCTTTGTCCGCAAGCCATTCTTCCCATTCTGCCAGTGTCTTACTGCTCACAAGCTTCTCCATCACTTCAAACGCCCAGGGATCTTGCCACCTGCGTTTTAGGCAGCAATCTTCTAATTCGGGAATTCCTGCATCATGAACAAAAGGTACCCAAAACTTTTGTTCCAAAAGAGCAAAAGCCATTGTTTTGCCGTCTTTTGTTTTGTATAGGTTGTATCCCACAGAAGGCCTTTCATGGTCGTCTCGTGTGTGAATCCCACCGTTGAAGCACCAACGTGAATCAATCATCGATTGCCACCAAATAAAACAATCAGTCATAGAGATGTCAATATATGACCCTTCACCCGTTGCTCTACGATTAAGCAATGCAGCCATTATGGATTGACTAGTAACCATCCCTGCGGCTAGATCGACAAGAGATAGAGGGAAAGCGTTGTCATCTGCTAGGCTAATATACCCCGTAAGTGCTTGCATATTTAAGTCGTGATATGCTTTGAGAGATCGTTCATCATTTTGACCAAAGGCAGAAATAGAAGCATAAACAATTCCAGGGTTCAAGACTCTAACGGTCTCGTAATCGATTCCTAAACGTTTAGTTACGCCCGGACGGAAACTTTCAATAATGACATCTGCTTTTGATGCTAGTTCTAGGAAATGCCCCAGAACCTCCTTGTTCTTTAAATTAAAAGATACGGATTTTTTGTTTCGGCATAACGCAGTACTATAATATGAAACGCCAAAGCGCGTAGGGGCATCGTGCCTGCAATAGTCTCCCTGCTCTGTATCTTCCACTTTTATTACGTTTGCCCCCCAATCAGCAAATGGCTGTGTAGCATATCCGCCTGGCAAATAGCGGGTTAAATCTAATACCACTAAATTAGAAAAAGCATTGTTCTTATTCATCACTAATTCCTCCTTTTTTATAATTCCTCCTCTCCTCATATTGCAAACAGTCTGGTTATTCTTCTAATTCAAAACGCGTTTTCTTCTATCTATTAAGAAATATTTCGTTTTGTAATGAAGAACAGGATCATTGCTATTAGTTTTTCATTTTCGCTCCCAATATCGTTTTTATAGAAACGAAGATAGACGTTTCTTGGGGGAGGAGGATCGCGTAAAAGAGAAAGAGTCTATCGATTTTCAAGAAAAAGAGGAGGGAAAAATGAGTTCATCAAACGAAATTGAAGCACGACTTGACGCAGTTCAAGATTCCGTTGCGGGGTCATTGCAAAAGTCTTATCACGGCATTGCCACCCGTCTTGACAGAATTCCAGCTGGCAAAGCATTGCGAATTATTTTGTGGCTTGCAGGCGGTATCTGCTTTTGCGATTCAATTGACATGAATATCGCGGGACCGATCATTGCACAATTCCTTGTGTCGGGTTGGTCTGATTCGTTCCAAAACGCAACTTTTGTTTCTATGACGGCGTTTGGATACCTGGTTGGCGGATTGGTAGCGGGTGTTGTATCTGATGGTATTGGGCGCAAAAAAGCTTTAATAGTGTTCCCGACGATCTTTACTGTTTCTGCTATTGTCGCTGCTTTTTCGCCTGATATGCTATTTCTTACAGTATGTAGATTCCTTATGGGAGTTGGGCTCGGGGCAACGTATCCATGTGGCTTCGGAGCTATGAGTGAGTTTTCGCCTGTAGAAAAGCGTGGACGCTATCAAGCATGGGTGGGATTAATCGCGAACACAGGTACACCAGTAGCAACTTTGCTTTGTACATTCCTGTTGCCGGTAGTTGGATGGCGGGCTATATTCCTTATTTCTGCAGGTATGGGCGTGATTATCATCCTTTGTATTATAAAATGGCTGCCTGAATCGCCTCGTTGGTTAGCAAACAAAGGGCGTAATGACGAAGCAGATGCACGTGTAACCTTTATGGAAAATCAAATGCGTGAACTTGGTCACGTTGTAGAAGATATTCCTGACGAAGAAATTGCTAAGATGGTTGAAGAGGCAAAGAATCAGCCAAAGGAATTACCTTATCGATTCCTTTTTACCAAAAAGATGCTTCCAAGAACTATTGTTGCAGGGACTATTCAATTTGTAAATTTCGTGGTTGTTTACACGATCATTGCATGGACGCCAACGATCTTCGTTCAAAAAGGGTTGAGCGTCCAGTATTCGACTGCGCTTACTACTTTGATTCTTGTTGGTATTCCTGTTGGCGTAGCTCTACTTAGTGTTTTTGTTGACAAATTTGGACGAAAGCCGCAGTTGATTATCGGCTTTTTAGGCTCTGGCATTCTTGGCTATCTTTGGACGCTTATACCAATTGATCAAGTAATTCTCATTGTTCTTGTTGGATTCTTTATGGCAGCATGGACGTATTACTGGAGTCTTATTTGTTCTTCTGTTTATTTGCCGGAGCCATTTCCTACGCAAATTCGCGTTAGGGGTGCTGGTATGGGCAATGCTATAGGTCGTATTGGCGCTATTATTTCGCCTTATTGGATTGCCGCACTTCTTTCTTCGAGCTTTGGGGCATCGGGGGTCTATATCGTAAATGCCTTAATCTGCATTGCTGGGGCGATAATTGTTGGAGTACTAGCAATCGAGACCACTGGAAAATCTCTCGAAGAAGTTAATGCAGATGTTCTTGAGGATGCTGCTAAGTACGAAAAAGCTAGTTAATTTTGACAGCTGGCCTATTCAAGTAAACAGATTGCTTTTTACGTCTAGCATCAACTGTCAAAAAAAGTCAGATTGATGCTAGACGGCCTTTTTTTGTGTAATCATTTCAGCTGATCATTATCACGATTTCGATAAAATTCATGAATGAGAGTACAGTAAAAAATACATTATAAAATACGTAGTAAATTGCCAAATTCCCCCTCGTTTTGCTACCGCTGCTGTCTAGGAGATTTGCGCATATGCTTTTCAAATCATTTCGAGAAAAAAGAAAAAGAGAGAATGAGTATTTTGAACGGGTAATTGAGGACGCTAAAAGGCGGGAGTGCCAGCAGATTCTGTTAGAAGAGTCTCTATGGGGAGAAGAATGGGAAACACGAAAACCTCTTCAAGAATTCAGTGAAGAGGAACTGCAACTTCTGAGTCCGATTTCTCAAAAGGCATATTGTTCCCAGATCGCTCCGGACGTATTTAAGGATAAAGTGGCACTTGCCATATCTAAGGAGCTTAATTTATATCCTAATATCCAAGCTATTAAACCTCAGTGCTTTTTGACGTCATTAGCCGACGTCCATTATATTCACGAAATGCGAAAGTATTTAAAGAGAAATCCTCGAGCGACGGTCGTTGATGTAAATTGCAATTTCAACACATTATTCTTTCAAGTTTACAACAAAAAACTAAAATGGTTCAATGTTGACAATGAGCTCATCCTGAGTCTTCGAAGTAGATTGGGATTGGATAGCCATCGGTTTATTGAGCAAATTCTTTGTCATCAGCAAGATGATTTCGGTTGGCTTACTAAAATTCCTTATAATAAAAACAAAGGTCTTATCGTTTTACTGAATGATTCTCCAAGAGCATGGAATCCAAGAGATCTTAAAAACCTCCTTATTACTCTTCAAAACAATTATCCTAACTCACTTGTTCTCCTTAATTGTTCTGGAGGAAAAGCTGGAATTAATCGCGACAAGTTCACTTTCTACTCACTTAACGCAAAATCTCCTCTTCATGCATGGTTAACTAATGCAACAACAAGAATATACACATCTAGCAGCCTAGATAAAGGTGCTGCCGTCAACCTAAAAACTAAGTTAAAACAAGAATTGAAGCATCTTCACAGAAATGGTCATCAAATATTGGTGGACATAAAGTTTTAGCGCATATATAGGCTATGTCGTTTTTAAGGAAGCAAGATGAATAAAACTATGGCAGCGTTGAAAACCGAAATTCACAGCAAACAAAGAGAGAATAAATGTGATACAGAAGATATTAATTCTCTTATTGTCAAACGTATTGGTGATGATGGAAGATATATGACAAAGAAGAGAATTAGATCTCACCATTGCTTAAATTTTTTTGCGGCATGGGGTGTTGTCTCTCTTCTTCTAACCTTGCTCTTCTCATCCCTGGCTTATTTGCAAGGGCAAGCGCTATCGCCTTTTGAGTTAGTAGCGACTGGTGGCAATATGTTTAAAGGCTTCTTTGTTGCCGATCTTCTTAGAATTGAAGCGGCTTTTTGCTTCATCTCAGGAATTATTTATGTAGTTCTTCATCTTTCAGGTTTTATATGGCTCTATGAAAATGGTCGACGTATTTTGATAATCATTCTTAGCGTAGTTCTAGCCTCAGTTTCCTTCGTGTGGTTTCTGTTCTTACTTTCTTTGGGGATTATTGAGCTATTATCTCTTGTTTCAATCGTGGCCATGCTTTTGTTTTGGTCGTTTTCTTTTCAAGTTCAAAAGGAAAAAAGAGAGGTGGATTTGTCGGTATGAATGTTGCTCAATTAAGGTATTTTGTTGCTGTTGCTCAATTGGAGCATTACAGTAAAGCTGCAAAAGCGCTCTATATCACCCAACCCGCCCTTTCAAATTCTATGAATAGGCTTGAAAAAGAACTTGGAGTCCAACTTTTTGAAAGCATTGGGAGAAACATTGTTCTTACCCCGCAAGGGAAGGATCTTCTCGTTTCTGTTTCTGCTGCATTAAAGGAACTTGACCGAGGTTTTGAGGCCATTCGAGATCACGGGAACAATCAAAAGAAAACTGCACGTATAGGAGCCGTTGCCTCTATTTTGAGGGGTCCTTTATCTTCCTTTCTTAATATTTATAATTCAGATTCTGAATACAAACTCACCTTTGAACTTTCCCAACAAGAGACAACAAAAGAGTCTATTATCCGTTTGAAGAATGGAACTTTTGATTTTGCATTTTGCGGTTACCCTGTTAGTGAGCCAGATATAGGCTGGATTCCACTTTTTTACCAAAGCGCTATTGCGGTAGTCGAGTCATCACATCCTCTGGCTAAGCATGATACTATTTCGTTAAATGATATTAAAGACTATCCCCAGCTTTCTTATAGGCAACCCACCTATATGTATTATGCTTTTGAAGATTTCTTTAAGGAAGTTGGATTAAACCCCAAGGAAGCATTTGAAGATGAAATAAGTGCGCTATCTGTTATGGCCGTAAACAAGGACTGTGTTGGCATTACGCTTGATACTGCACGAGATGTTCTTTGGGACTCAATTAAAATGATACCGATTAGAGAACTCGACATGCCTTACCATTGTGTGGGGATGTCATATCGAAAAAGCACGGTTTACTCAGAAAATCTTAGGGCATTCATTGATTTTATTACCCAGATCTCAAACACGTATCATCATCTTGAGCCCATCGAAAGAAAGTACTATAACTAACTTTGAGTTCATAGCTGGGCGCATGATGAGGGTTTCATATCAGCATACCACCTAATCGGATTATATAATTCGTCTTCAAGTGATATAGAGGACGATAGCTTGTCGTCCTCTATATCTCGTTTTGCTCGAAGAATTATTAAAAGAACTTTTCTTCAATGAAATCGGTTGGCATTTCTTTGCCTGTCCATATTTGTTCGCCAATAGAAGCCTGCCATAATAACATGCCTAGTCCTGGAAGCGTTTTTAACCCTTTTTTATCGGCGTCTCTTAAAAGTTTTGTTATGGGGGGATCATAGACTGTGTCTGCGACAGCCAGACCTTCTGCCATATCTTCTGCGGAAAGGACGCTTTCGTTTTCTAGGTCGCCCATGCCTACACGCGTTGCATTGACAAAAAGGACAGACTCGGCAACGGATAATCTTAGAGAATCTTTGTCGGCTAGATCGATTAATCGCATCTTGCATCCCGTTTTATCGGAAATTTCTTTGATGTGTTTAGCTGCTCTATCAAAGAAGGTGTCTTTTGTATTGTAAATATCGATCTCCGAAACACCGTCAAGTGCTGCCTGTGTATAAATTGCAGAACCGGCACCACCAGCACCCACAACGGTAATCTTCTTGCCGATAATGTCCAAGTCGTTTTCTTGTACGTTTCTCATGAATCCTGCACCATCAGTATTATGCCCAATTGTCTTACCGTCTTTAATAACAACGGTATTAACTGCGCCCATTAATTCAGCAGCAGGCGAAAGCTCATCAAGATATTGCCCCACAAAAGTTTTATGGGGCATCGTAACATTGTATCCAGCAAAGCCAAGTGCTTTAAGTCCACGAACCGCATCTTCAAGTTCTTCGGGTCGAACGTTGTAAGCAAGATAAATGTAATCTAACCCAAGATACTCAAACGATGCAGTGTGCATCGCCGGAGACATAGAATGCTCCACTGGCGTCCCTATAAGAGCAACCGTCTTCGTGTGCCCTGTAATACTGTTGAGATGTGTCATTATTTTCCCTCCTTGCACCTTTAGTAAAGTTGAATTCTTTTTTCAGTTCATTAAAGATGCCTAATCCCTTATTTAAACAATAAGATTGGAAGGAAGATGAAGTCTACTTCCATATTGGCCTCTTTATATTTCAAAACGAATTATTTTGAAGAAAAAAGATGAAAAAAGAACTCGAATTCATTTATTGCTTTGATTGTCATTTCGTGTTCATGACATGTGTTGAAAGTGATTGATATCCGTCTGCTCTCTAAAAACAAATCGCTCACAAGATGAGCGATTTGTTTTCTTTAAGAGTGAATCCAGATATTTTAATTATTAGTCTCTTTGAAAACTACGTCGTTGATTTCTTCAAGAGTTTTGCCTTTGGTTTCAACCCCCCAAATTGCTACAAGAATTGCTGCAATGCATGCAGTAAGAAGAGAAACCCCAAAGATGCCAATTGCGCCGAGGTCGGTAGTTAGGAAATAAGCTACCCAAATTGGGTTAAGGATTGCCCCAATGCGCCCGAACGCATTTGCAAATCCGGCTGCACGAATTTTTACTTCTGTAGGGAATGGCTC
Source organism: Eggerthella sp. CAG:368 (assembly GCA_000434775.1). Taxonomy (GTDB): domain Bacteria; phylum Actinomycetota; class Coriobacteriia; order Coriobacteriales; family Eggerthellaceae; genus Anaerotardibacter. The sequence goes on from FR895491.1 coordinate 9,091, forward strand.
TGAGAGATAGACAGAGCTGCAAATAAGCGACCAGTAATAAACCATTGCTACCATGATAAAGCCTAAAGCCATGATGAGAGCGGTTTGATCAGCGGGAACAAAAGACCACGCAAGACCCAGTATACCCGATAACGGCATTAAAATGATAAGTTGGGGTTTGCGTCCGAACCTATCAACGAGCTGTGAAAGAACAAAGACGCCAAGTGGAATACCTAAGTTCATAACTACCGACATAGCAACAGAATAAGTGACATCAAATCCTCGTGTTACAAAAATGGTAGGAGTCCAAGAAACGATAGTATAGACGACTACGAAATTAGTCCAGCAAAGTGCCGCAGCTACGACTAAACGCTTTAAAAGTGCCTTGTTAGTAAATAAAACTTTTGTTGGAAGTTGCTTTACTTCGCGCTTACCAGCTTCTTCAGTGATGTATTTGTCGGAAACCTCTTCGATTGTATGTCCATGGGTGCGGGCTTCTTCTTCCCACTTACTAACAAGGGCGTTAGCTTCTTTGTGTTTGCCCTTCATGGCTAGCCAACGAGGCGATTCCTCCATGAATTTTGCAACTAGGAAGCAAACGATAAAGCCTGCGATACCGCAGAATAAAAAGATAGCGCGCCAACCAAAAAGTGGTAATAAAATCAAGGAAACAAATGAAGCAAATGGCGTTCCGCAGTTAGCAATAAGTCCCACATAAGCTTGATATTTTCCTCGTTTGTCTGGAGGTGTGTATTCCGTAAGAGCTGAATAACCTGCAGGATATGCAGCTCCTAGTCCAATACCCATGATAAATCTCATCACAATAAGAAAGATCATGTCGGGTGCCAGCATGGCGCCAATACATCCAACAGAGAAAACGAAAACGTTAACCACGCATGCTTTAACTCGGCCAAAATAGTCTGAAATCATTCCGGCAAGAAGACCACCAACTAGATAGCCAAAAGCTGTCATGGAAACAAATAGCGCATTCAGGCCGTTGTCGGACCATCCGCTTGCAAGAAGTTGCGCGATAATAGGGCCACCGACATTCATGTCTAGACAATCGCAAAAACAAACGCCGCCAATAAGCCACATTGCCTTACGTTGAAATTTTCCTGACGGAAGACGATCTAAACGTGCGGCAACGCCGTGGAATGATCCTTGGATTTCTTCGGTGCTCATAATCCCCTCCTTTTTAGGAACATGTTTCCCCCTTAATCAATGTCCAAATTTTTTCGAGCATTATCACCGGTGAATAACTACCCATAAAGCATTTGAATATATTCAATTTGTATTTACTAGATGTGTCGTTTTGAAATATAAAAGTATCGATTCATTATTTGAAATGTTAAATAAACCTAATAAGCGAGTCCTTTTAAATTGCTGATAATTAATTTGGGGTTGATTAATTAGAAGAGATTTGACTTCTTAGATTTAAGGGGATTGATTAAAGTGTTTATCAAAGGAGCTTCAAGTAAAGATAAAAATGCGTCTAAGAAAATGCGTGAACAAAGGCGAGAGCAAAACAGAGCTGAACGAGAAGCATTAAAGGCGCAACGTGAACGACATAAAGTGCGTCAACGCACTATTAATTATGATGAAAATGGCACGCGTATAGGGGACGATGGGTATCCCATGACAAAAGGACGTATGCGGCTTCATCGTCTATATGACTGTTATTTCTTCTACATGATAGTTGCTCTTTTGGTAGGCGTATCAATGGTAATGTTGTCTTTGTTTCAGGGTCAACAGATAAGCGAGTGGGAACTAGTGTGGACGGGTGGTACGCAGTTTAGAGGATACAGTCTCGCTACTGTTTTGCGTGTTGAGGCATTGTACTTGATGTTTGTGGTAGTAACTTCATTGTTCAGCAATATGAAAGGTATGGCCTGGATGTACGATAGAGCTCCCGAGAGGGGAGTTAAGATGACAATCTATATTTCAAGTTTTGTCTCGTTCGTATATTTTGCCGTTTTCACCTATATTATCGGTGTTCCGGATGTTTTTTCCTTCCTGACTCTTTGTATGAGCGTATTGAATTGGAAGCTCTATCAAGATGTTAAATCTACTCGCGGGAGTTTAAAGAAGGCAAAGATTGCAAAAACAGTTGTGAGAGGTAAGTCGTGATTACCGCATGAACATTTCTTTAGCCCAAGCGCATCTTATATCTGTTCTGTTCTCTGGTTTAATGCAAGCCGCTATAATGTTCACTAGTTCAATAAATGGATGTTTTGGCTATTTTCTTATGAAGTAATTTGTGGAGAGAGAGTTATTTTGTGAATTTAGCGCATTTATATTATTTTAGGAAGCTAGTCGAGCTTGGAAGTTATTCTATGGCGGCCAAGGAGCTGTATATTGCTCAACCGACGCTATCGCTTGCAATCTCAAATATTGAAAAAGAACTCAGCGCTGTCTTGGTAAAAAAGAAAAGGGGCAATTTAGAACTTACCGTCGACGGAAAAGAACTTTTTGAGGCGGCGGTTATTGCAACGAACGCGGTCGATAATGCTGTGATGCTTATTCACGAGAGAGGAGCTCGTGCGCAAGGAAAATTGCGCATCGGATCGGTGTATTCAATCCAGAGTCAAGCTTGGTCAAAGGCTATACGTGCGAGCAGGGTCAGAACAAACTTCAATGCTCAAGTTAGTTGGGAGCAAGGAACGACTGAGTCTTTAATGCGGGATCTTAAAAATGGCTCTTTGGACGTAATTTTTGCAGGACTCTTGCAGAAAAATGATCCAGAGATTGAGTCCGTTCCATCTTTTACTCAAAGTGCAACTCTTGTCGTCAATTCTTCTCATCCATTAGCAAATCGCACAGAAGTGTCATTAGATGAGCTTGAAGGTATACCTATTATCACGTACCGCGATAAAACTGGGCCTTTCAAGGATGAGATTACTTCCTTATTTGCAAATCATCCACATCTTTGTGTGATGCATGAGCATAATGATGAAATAACTTTGTGCTCTTTGGTTACGGCAGATCCAAAGCTTGTTGCTGTTGCATGTCATTCATGGTTGGTAGATTCTTTTCCAGATGTTTCAACAATTGGAATAAAAGAAGCTCCGAAAAACTTTCATCAGTTCTATATTAGTTATATGAAAAAAGATCGAGCTCCTTCTCTGGTTAGCGATTTTATAGATTTTATGAAGCGCTATGACTTCAATAATGTGTCTATATCAGAGAGTGATCGTTTTGATATTCCAGTTGATTTTTTTCAATAAACTTTTCAGGGGTTATTGAAAAACTAAATCCTAGGCTGTCTTGTTAAAAGTTTTTAATTTGATTCTGTTCCTCTCTTTGTTTAACAATTGCTTTGTTGGGCAATACGTAAGCTTGACAGAGTAAAAAGGGGGATTTATGAAAGTGCAAGATGTAACCATAACAGACGAGTTTAGTGAAATTGTTCAAATCGGAATCATAGTTAAGGACATGGAGAAAACAAAAAAAGCCATGCTTGACGTTTTTGGTTTAGAGCCAGATGCTGGCGGAGAGTTTCTTTATAAGGACTGCATTTATAAGGATTCCGATAAGCTAATTGATGCTCCAGTTTTGTCGTCTTTCTACAATTTCTTTAATATCCAGTTAGAGTTTCTGCAACCAATTGGGGAACAGTCAACGGTGTGGAGCGACTACTTAGACATGGGACAATATAGTCTTCATCACATTCGTTTTGACGTTGATGATCATGATCGCGCGAATCAGCTTATGGCTGACAAGGGTATTGGGATTTGGATGGAAGGCCATTCGTTAATTGATCCCACTTGTCGTTTCACCTACTATGATTCGCTCGAAAAGCTTGGCTTTATAGTTGAGGCCGTCACTCGTTCAAAGTCCTAATAATGTGGCTATCTGTTTTGTTTGAATAAAACTGTTTACTTTTCTATATTTGAGATTGAGGGGAAATTATGGAAAAATTCAGGCTTGCCGTTCTTGGCTTAAATCAGGGAGCAAAAGCTGCGCGTGATGCAGCAGTAAGCGATGAATTCGATCTGGTTGCAGTGGCCGGCTTTGGGGAGCAGGCTGAAACTATAGCATCTGAGTTGAATGTTCCGCTGTATTCGGATTACGTTGAACTTTTGGAGAATGTTGGTCTTGATGCTGTTGTTATCGCATTGCCGAATGGTTTGCATTTGCCTGCAACGGAAATTGCTCTTAATCAGGGAATAAAAAACATTCTGCTAGAAAAACCGATTGCGGATACAGAGGAAGACGCGCTCAAAATCATTGATGCATGTAAGAAAGCAGAAGCTAATTTACTGATTGGTCATCAGCGTAGATCATCAGCAACGACGCTGTTTTTAAAGAAGTTTATTGAAGAGGGGAATTTGGGAGATATTGTTGGTTTGCAGATTTCTGCAACATACGCCAAGCCCGATAGTTACTTCACTGGCTGGCATACAACCACTGGCCCTCTATTGATTAATGCGATTCATGATGTTGATGACTTACATTATATAACTGGGATGCAGGTCAAGAGCGTTTATGCGGTTTCGCGCAATAGTATTCGAGGCGGAGAGGTTGAGGATTCTACCTCGGTTCTTTTTGAACTTAAAGAAGGTCCTACGTGTACTTATTTTCTGTCAGATGGAACGCCTGCTCCTTGGGGTTATGACTTAGCTGCTCAAGAAATGCATTTTATTGACTGCTGTCCAGGCGAAAATAGTATGCGAGTATTTGGGACTAAAGGTTCTTTTGGTCTGCCAAATATGGATTATTACTACTACCTTCCAGAACGCTATGGGTGGACGGAGCCTATGCAAAAAAAGCATTTCGAGGTTGGAAGACCTGATCCTGCCACCGCGACTTTAGCACATTTTGCCGATCTTTGTGCAGGTCGCGAAACTGTTCCCCGTTGCAGCGGTGAAGAGGGCTTGGCAACCCTAAAAGTTGTTCAGGCTATTCTTAAGTCTGCAGA
>FR895491.1:14013-18501 GCA_000434775.1 Eggerthella sp. CAG:368
AGCACAGGATTGTCGAGCTTGATTAGCCGAATTATGTAACGGAGTTTTATTTCTGAATGCAAAAAAACATGCTCGCGACAACAACGTTAGGTTAAAAGTCATGAATTTGAGTTGCTTGCTTTAAATCCCTTTATCTTCATGTGGGAGATTTTTGCTCTTGTTGTTTGGGGCTAGGTTTGAAAAACCAGATACTGCGGAGTAGCGCGAATAATCGAGGAATGCAACATTGCTAGTGTTCGCAAGCAAAAACGTTTTTTAAACAGGATTTGGTACTAGTAGAAAATAAAAACAAAAGGGAGGAAGTTGTTAATGGATACATCAGATAAGAAAGTTGTTTTGATAACTGGTGGCGCGATGGGTCAGGGACAAACTCATGCAGTTGAGTTTGCGAAAAAAGGCTATGCTTGCGTTCTCTTGGATATGCTTGATCCGAGCGACGAGCGTTTTGCGAAAACCATTCAGCTAGTGAAGGATGAGGGCGCAGAAGTTCTTCCTTTGAAAACGAATATCTGTTCAACAGAAGAAATGGAAGCAGCTTTTGAGAAGGCATGGAATACGTACGGCAGACTTGATGTCGTGGTAGCCAATGCAGGAATTATCAATTTTAACTACACATGGGATTTAACGGATTCTGAAGTTGAAAAAGCTCTTGCGGTAAACCTTGAGGGAACTTGGAGAACCGATAAGTATGCCGCCCTTTATATGCGAAAACAGGGATATGGACGCATTATTAACATTTCTTCTGTTTCTGGACTCAAAGGAACCGCACAGCTTGCAACGTACTGCATGACAAAGTTCGGCATTATTGGTCTTACTAAAACGCTTGCCTTGGAGCTTCAAAGTGAAGGACTACCTATTTATTGCAACGTTGTTTGTCCGACAAAGGTGCGAACGCCAATGTGTGAAACGCAGCAATACGTTGATTTTGTCAACAGCACGATGGGCAAAAACTTCGCAAACTGGCAAGAGATGTTTGACGACGAAAAGAATCCAGGTGGAATTAAATTCTTGAATCCTATCGATATTACCAAGATGGTTCTTTGGCTTGCTGAATCTGATGAGGCAACAAAGTTTAATGGGCGCGAAGTTGTTATCGATATGGGAGCGATGCTTTAATCATATTGGTTAATTTGCTCTACTAAATAAATATTAAGTTAAGGCAATAGGATGTGCGCTTTCGGTCGGACTGGCTTGGTTTAATCGTTTGTTCTTATCCTTTTGTCTCACTAAGAATTAGAAAGCCCTTTATAAAGGGCTTTCTAATTCTTGGCAGCATTTTTTGCGGAAATTGAAAATGTGTAAGGGTCTATCGTCAGTATTGTTTGTTTTCCGACGATACTTTCAGCAGTTATATTTTCAATTACTGCGCGTATTTTACCATAAGCAATAGAAACGGCATTAGCTGCGATGAAGTAGTCCTTCTCTTCTTTCTCGATTGTTTCAAATGCTGTTTTTGGAATAGCAACAACAACGCTTAGCTTGCATGATGCTGAAAAGATGGATTCCGTACTTTCTTTTTTGTCGCATGTCCAGTTTCCTATGCACTCAAGAATGCATTTGCATATGAACATATCTTCGACTGATTCTAAATTCTTAATGTTAGATTTCATGTCTAGTGAAGCTAAGAGGTAGTGTGGTTTGTCGGGCAGAAAATCACTTTCGATAGAGAAATTAACCCCAAGAATATGGGAATCTAGAATTTGAACTGGAGAGAGCCAATTTGTGGTGGTCATGCTGCTATCCTTTGTTTTGCTGATAATTTAGTGTTTGGCTTATTGTTAATTGTTTGAGTAAATGTTGGCTCATCTAATACTGCTTCATTTGTATCAAGTGAAATCATTGCATAGTAAACCCTTGGGATCGTTGTTGGAGCATTGACGCTAATACCATCTTCTTCGTTTATGGAAATGTAGCTTGGTTTTCCGGCTGGCTCTAATTTTATAGGTTCGATGGTGCATCCAAGGGCGGTAGCGATTTTTGCAATAGTGTGCATTTTGAGATTTGCGCTACTAGAGAGCATTTTTGTCACTGCGGGAGGAGTTTATTCCCATGAGGTCCGCCAAGTCTTTTTTCTTAAGGTTGAGTGCTTTCATTTGTAGAAAAACTTCAGACTCAAAATCAAGCGCTAGTTTTTCGGCCGTCTTTTCGTAGGAAAAAGTGGAAGTTTTATCAGTGCCGAGAAAATCTTTACGGGATATTTTCATACTCAAGATGTGGGACTTCGCAAGAGTATTGCTGGGCTTAAAGAAGACGAACTTATCACTGTCGTTATGGAAAAAGCGGCTGGTGATTACGGTTTTGAAATACTAACTGCTCACGCTGGTGAAGACAGACCTGTGATTGAGCGCATGCGTACTCTTCATATGGGTTCTGATGGCAAAAAACATAGTTTTGGTCTAGGAATGGAATCATCTGGTACGCAGCGCCCCATGGGTTTGTTGTCAATGCTTTTTGATTTGCAAGCTGAAGATGGCTCGGTTGGCTCAAAAGTTTATATAGTTGACGAGTTGGATCGCTGCTTACGCACCATGCTAACAAAGCAACTGATAGAAGATTTCTTAAGCAAGTGCAGCGAATCAACGCGGAAGCAGCTTCTTTTTACTACCCATGATTTATTGCTTATGGATCAATCTCTTATGAGGCATGATGAAATGTATATTGCTCAGCGCGGAATAGGTGGACATTCAGAGCTCGTCGGGCTTGCCGAATATGATGGAATTAGATTTGATAAAGACCTGATTAAGAGCTATTTAGAAGGACGCTTCGGTGGAATACCTATGTTGAGGGAGGATGATTTCTGTGGCCAAGAAGAAGAATAACACCCTTAGCCGCAAAACAAGAAATCGACCGTATCGTGCTGTGTGTTGGGTAAGTGCCGAAGGCAAGACGGAAAAAGACTATTTCAAGATGGATGCCTTCGGGCTCGATTCAGCCCTCCAGTTTGTCGTTGAGCGTTTCGGCAAGCTGGGGGGAGACCGGTTGCGGATGAGGCGGCGGTGTCTCTGGGCGTGGTGCCCCTCTGCCTATAGGTGCGGTTCGCCATATGGACAAAGAGCGTTGGAGAGCCATTCGTAATCGTTTTTCTAATCTGAAAAAGCAATACAAGGAACAGGGAGAAGCGGTTCGAAATTCATATAGGGAAGCGCTTCCAGAATTGACTTCTTGGGAATTCTGGAATGATTATTTGGGAACTGATTTAATGCCAAATAACGCTTCTGAGGAGAAGTGATTTCGATTCACTGATACGCCACAGTGGTTGTTAGATTAGTCGTTTTTTCGTGTTTATATTCGTTGTTTTTTTGGTGACATGATTGTGCTGATGAAAGCTGTCAGTCTGGTTAGATTGCTCAAACAACGCTGCTTGCTTTTAAATTATCGCTAAAGCGGTTAATTAAAAACGAATAATTTTATTTGCAGATGAAGATTAACCAGGGAAAGATGCATATGGAGATGCCGCTAATAGATGCACCAATTCAGCATATTGGTAGGCATTTCAGGACGCGTTTTTTTGTATAAAAAATGTAGCCTGGGCGATTTTCGGTCTTCTTTATCAATTAAACCCACGCTTTTGTTGATCCTTTTTATGATAAAAAACCGCCCACATTACTAGCTTTGCATCTATTGGACGCACCAATCATCCTCTTTCAACATTAAAAGTGCCATAAGAAAGTGAACTGCGCTCTCTAAAACTGGGACGCAGCTCAGAGAAGGGAGGTACTTCTTTTTATTGGTACTTGTAATGAAAAAGAAAGAAGGTGTAAAAATGACAACAAATACAGAAGCAAAACTAGAGGCGAGGGCGGATAACCTTGCCGCTCTCGACAGGGAAGCACTCAACAAAACAACGCACGGAATTGCCTCACGTATCGATAAAATGCCTATTGGCAAGTGGCAAAAGAAGCTCATGTGGCTTTTTGGCGGAGCAATTTTTATCGACTCGTTAGACAACTACGTTGGCGGTGGTATTCTCGCCCAGCTTATTAGTGAAGGCTGGTCAACTATTGAGCTGAACGCGTGGTTTACGTCCATGACGATGTTTGGTTATCTGATCGGTTCGTTTTTGTCGGGCTTTCTTGGTGACCGTTTTGGTCGAAGAAAAGCTCTTTTGATTAACGTAATGATTTTCACGCTTGCAACATTCGTTGCGGCTTTTGCTCCTACTATGGAGTTCTTGATTGCTTCTCGATTTATTATGGGTATCGGATTGGGCGCAACAATGCCGGGCTCGTATGCAGCATTTCCTGAATACCTAAAACCCGAGATTAGAGGGAAATACTCTGGATATATTGGCTTGATCGGTAATGTTTCTCCTCCAATTGGAGCCCTTCTCACCTTGATAATTATTCCGATTGTTGGATGGAGACCCATCTTTATCTTAATTGCTGTATGTGCTCTTGGTATTTGGTTCCTTATTTTTAAATTCCTTGATGAGTCGCCTCGTTGGCTTGCATCAAAGGGTCGCTATGATGAGGCAGATGCAAAGCTTAC
>FR895491.1:18563-19886 GCA_000434775.1 Eggerthella sp. CAG:368
GAGTTTACCGACGAACAAATTAAAGAAATTATTGAAGCTGAAAAGCAAGTTGGTGGCGTAACGGAGCTTCCTTGGAGAGCTTTGTTTAGCAAGAAGATGATCCGTCGAACTATTACAGTGAGCGTCGGTTTGATGGCAATGAACTTGGTTGTTCAGACTATCGTTAATTGGACTCCCACTTTGTTTGTTATGCAAGGTATTAGTGTTGGTAAATCGCTCTATATGACCGTAATTATGTTAATTGGTTGCCCTGTTGGTGTATTACTTGAATCGCTTCTTGTTGACAAACATCCACGAAAATGGGGCATGGTGGTACTTCTTGTTGCGATTGCCTTGTCTGGCTATGTGTGGGCTCAGCAGACCAACGAAATGGTCATTATGGTAACTGGTTTTATTCTTTGCGCTCTTACGTACTACTACGCTTTGGTTACATGCTCTGCTTATCTTGGGGAAGTTTTCCCGACCCAATTAAGACTACGTGGCGGTGGTTTCGCAAATGCTATGGGTCGTATCGCGGCTATTGTGAGTCCTTCTATTATCGCGGGTTGCTTTGCAGCAGCTAATCCGTCTGGTGCTGTATATACCTTTGTTGGAATTACCGTTTTTGTTATGGCTCTTATTATTGCGATTTGCGGTATTGAAACTCGTGGTCAGACTCTTGAGAAGATCAATGACGAAGTGGTTAAGGACTTCCAGGATAAATCGAAAAAATAGTATCAAAAGCTTTTAACCGTTAAATAATTTCGCCTGCCCATCAAACACTATTGACCTCTTGAAAGGAGGATAGTTATGAAAGGACTAGAAGGACTTAAAGTTGTTGAATTAACTAGTTATGTTGCAGGTCCGGCATGCCCACGTGTTTTGGCGGAAATGGGTGCGACCGTATACAAAATCGAACCTTTCGAAGGTGACGATTATCGCAATAATGCCAGTGGATTTGGAATGTCAAAAACAGAGATAGACGATCCTGCATTTGATCTTACTTCAACCAATAAAACGTTTGTTAGTATCAACCTGAAAACAGAAGCTGGAGCGGAATTTTTAGACAAGCTTCTAAAAGAGGCGGATGTACTTGTTACAAGCTTTAGAGATGGTGGTTTGAAGCGTTTAGGCCTTGATTATGAAACTGCTTCAAAAAAATATCCTCAACTTGTATGGGCCCAAATGAGGGGATTCGGCTGGCGTGGTCCCGAGAAGGATTCGAGAGGGTTTGACAATACTGCCTATAATGGGCGCGGTGGAGTATTTGCTTCTTTGCCGCAGTCAGATAATTTCGCTCCCGTTAATATGCCCAATGGTTTTGGTGATTTTCAGTGTGCTCTT
>FR895491.1:19942-26768 GCA_000434775.1 Eggerthella sp. CAG:368
AAAACCGGATTGGGTGATAAGGTTACCGTTAACTTATATCACGTTGCTTGCTGGGCTCAGCAAATAGGTCTTGCTTCAACTCAGTTTGGGGATAAATGGCCGAAGTCAAGAAAAAGAGCTACGACTCCTACCAACAATACTTACATGGCTGGAGATGGCACATGGTTTGTTCTGTGTATGGGAAGTTCTTACACCTATTTCCCACTCATCATGCAATTGCTTGAGCTTGATGATCTTCTTGAGGACGAAAAATACAGCTCATTAGAAATAATGAATAGTACTGGAACAAACGTTGATGCTATTAAAAAGATGGAAGAGGCTTTTGCAAAGTACGATTTTGCGCATTGGCAGAAAATCTTCGATGAAAACTCCATTGCTTATCACAGACTCTATTATTTCGAAGATATTTTAGAAGACGAAGAAGCGTATGCTAACGATATTTTGAGGAAGCTTCCCTATGAGACTTTTGGTGAAAAAGCTCTAGCGACAAGTCCGATCAGGCTTGAATCGGTTGGTGACCCAGTTCTTTATAGATCGAGGCCAATTGGCTATGACACAAAGATTGTAATGAAAGAATATGGCTACAGCGATGGAGAGATTGAGACTTTGCTTAGGGAAAATGCAGTCAAAGCATATGAAGGTCCCGAGCTTCAAGGTTGCGTTCTTGAGGCAAGCTATGGTCCCGATTCTGTTGTATAGGGTCGTTCTCTCATCAAAGAAGGTGGCACACAATGAATTTAATTCCGAAGATGTTTCATCCTATTTCTATTGGGAACGTCGAAATCAAGAATCGGTTCGTTATGCTTCCTATGACGACTATGTTTGCCGATAACTACTACATTACCGATGCAATGGTGGATTTTTATGAACAGCGAGCAAAGGGTGGTACGGGGCTAATCGAAATAGGGTCTGTCTATGTGAGCGATCTTTTCGATACTGAACCGAAATACTATACAACTTCAGGTGCTGCAGGAGCCTGGGATGATTCATTCATCCCAGGCTGGAAAAAGCTCACGGAGGCTTGTCATAGGCATGGGTCTAAAGTGGCTGGACAGCTTCAATTATGCTACGAGTGGCGAGCTGATGCGTCAAAAGAGCTGCAGGTTTATGCTCCTTCAAAAGAAGTTATTTCTGGCCCGTTTGCGGGTATGCCTGAGGCGGAATTCACTAAAGAAGAACTTAAAATTTTGGTAGAGCAATATGCCCAGGCTGCAAAACGGCTGCAGGAGGGTGGCGTGGATATTATTGAAATTCACGCCGGAATTGGCTATATGGTGATGAGATTCCTTTCGAAATACTCAAACCATCGTGTTGACGAATATGGAGGATCTGCTGAAAATAGAGCGCGTCTTTTAACTGAAATCATTGATGCTATTCATGAAAGCTGTCCCGATGTTCCCATTATTGTTCGTACTTCCGCTGATGATTTCATGCCAGGGGGAAGCAGGATAGAAGACTTGCTTGAAATTGTTCCTATTGTGGAAAAACATGGCATCAATGCATGGAATATACAGGTTGGATTCCATGAAGCGCCGAAACCTGTTGCGAATTTTTTGGTACCTGAAGGTGAGTTTATCCACTTTGCAAAACAGGTAAAAGAAGCAACAAAACTTCCTGTTTATCCTGGAACTCGCATTACGTCTGAAAAGATGTGTAAAAAGGTAGTGGAGGAAGACTATGGTGACCTTGTCGGGATGGGACGTTCTTTTATTGCAGATCCAGAGTTCGTTAATAAGACAAGGACTGGAAAGGCGCATCTTATAAGATCTTGCATCGTGTGCAGCAGATGTCTTGACCATAGCCTTTTAGGAAAGCCTATTCAGTGTTCGGTGAATGCAAATGTTACCAATCATGAAATGGGACTCCCCGAGAATAGCATCATCCAAACAAAAAAACATGTTGCAATTGTAGGGTCGGGACCTGCTGCCTTAGAAGCCGCGCGGGTGCTTGATATAAGAGGACACAAGGTAACTTTAGTTGAGAAAGCAGACAGAATTGCTGGTCTTTTGAATATGGCACAAGTTCTTAACCCTTATCTTGAGTCCTATGTTGATTATTGGAACAACTTTATAAAGGAGAATTCAAATATCAATGTCCGACTCAACGTAAAAGCAACGCCAGAGTACTTGCAATCACTTAAACCCGATGAGGTAATTATTGCATCAGGAGGGAAAGTAATAGCGCTCGATGTTCCAGGTGTTGATAATAAAAATGTTGTGAGCTCTCAGGACGTCAAAGATTTGGTTTCTGGGGTAGTTCCGAAAGGAAAAGGTCTTCTTTGGCGAAGCGCTATGCAGGCGATCAAGGTGCAGGGTGGAACAGTTCCCTTTATGCGAATGGGTTTGAAGATGCACACGATTATTGGGAAGCGACTTGTGATTGTGGGAGGCGGCTTCGCGGGGCTTGAATGCGCGAGTGCAATGTCAGAAGGGCGGAGTGTTACCGTTGTTGAAGAATCTAAGAAGCTTGGTAATGGAATTGGAATTGTTGACAGGAAGCCAACTATTAATGCCTTGAAAAATAGGGGCGTAAAAATGCTTACCGAAACAAAGGTGAAAGAAATTACCAAGGAAGGAATCTTGGTCGAGGAAGGCGAAACTCAAAGAGAATTATTCATAGAATGCGACACTGTTTTGCTTGCTCTTGGCGTCGAAGAGGATCATGGATTATTTGATGAAATAAAAGCTGTTTTCCCGCGGGCTCGACTTATTGGAGATGCAACTTGTCCAAAAGGATCGGTTACCAGAACGCTAGAAGCTGTAGATGGAGGGTTTAAAGCTGGAATGACGTTATAAAAGGGCAAAATAAAATAACCTTATTAGCTAAGTAATTAAAAAACCTAGACATGGAACGTATGTCTAGGTTTTTTGCGTACATCGTTTTGCGCTAGGTAAAAGACATGATGCTCGAAATGTTGATTGGCGGTTCGGATGAGAGACTTGAAAGCACAGATTAACTATTCTTCTGCTATGTGGATGATTCCTGTTTTAATAAGGGAATGTATTTTTTCATCAGTAAACCCTACTTTTTTAAGAATCTCCTTTGAGTGTTCGCCGAGTTTTGGCGGGGCTTTAAATTCGTTTATTTTTGGGCGAAGTCCTGTAATGGCATGAGGAAGATTGGTTTGAAGCGTTGATCCTATTGAAGGGAAATTAACATAAGAAATCATGTTGGGTTCAAGGGTGGTTATCTGGTTTATTGCTTCTGTTTTATTGATAACGGGAGAAATGCAAAGGTCTTTATCTTTAAGCCATTCTGTCCACTCAGAAAGGGTTTTTGAAGCGAATACTTCTTTAAGTATTTCATACGTGTCTGTTTTTGTTCGATCTTTGAGTTCGGGTTTTCCGATTGAATCGCAAAAAGAATTCCAGAATTTGTCTTCGATGAGACTAACCGATATTCTTCCGTTGTCTTTTGTCGTGAAAATATTGTAAAAAGGACAGTTATCGGGATAAGCAATTGTTGACTCAGAGATTTCGCATCCTTGAAAAAACCAACGGCTATCTATCATTGAATTCCACCAAACGAATGAGTCAAACATGGAAATGTCGATATAGCGCCCCTTATTCGTTTTTTCTCTGTCGTAAAGAGCAATAAGGAGACTTTGGCACGAGACCATTGCTGTAGCGAGATCGCACAGATGCAGTGGGGCTTTATTCCCTCCGTTTAAAGAGAGGTAGCCGCTTTGTGCCTGTATATTAAGATCGTGTAGTGGTTTCAAGCTGCGGGGATCCTCTTGGCCATAACTAGAGAGCGAGCAGTAGATTAGTCTTGGATTGATTTCATGAAGAGTTTCGTAATCAATTTTTAGCTTTTTTGCCACGCCTGGTCGAAAGCTTTCTATGACAACATCAGCTTCATGGACAAGCCAGTAAAACGCCTGAAGACCTTCGTTGTTCTTAAGGTTGATAGAAAGGCTTTTTTTATTGCGTCCTAGGGCGGTGAAATAGTAACTTGAACCATTTTTTAGTGGAGGCTCGTGTCTACAAAAATCTCCCCTATTGGTATCTTCAACTTTTATTACTTCTGCTCCCAAATCTGCAAAAACTTGAGTCGAATATCCTCCGGGTAGATAACGGGTCATATCAAGAACCACAATATTATCGAATGCTTTTTTCGTCACAATATTCACGCTCCTTATCAATAAAAAGTGCTGATAAAGAGAGGGTATCAAGGCAACGGAGCGTTTATTGCTGCAGCTTAATAGGGAAAAAAGAGAATAATGATGGTCTTGTCAATAATGGAAATATTATTTCAAGGCGAGGATTGCTACTGAAGGTGAAAAGTTCTTATTTTTGCGGGGGGGGGGTATATTCCTTTGAAAAAGATCGTGTAACGTCAATGAACTGACGAGCAATTTTGCTTTGATGAACTCGAGGATCGTAAACAAGGCAGATAGAGTGCCAGTCTTCGTCAACTTCTTCAATAGGGAGAATTTTTACCCTGTCCTTAAAGGGATCTATCTGGAAAGTGTCGAGCATTATCCCGACAATTTCTTTATTGGCTACTACCGTGCTTGAGAGTGTGAATTCGTCGTCAAAAGATAATACTGGAGGAGGGGCATGGTGTTCATCGAGAAGCTGTTTTGTTGCATTTCCAATTGGTGTATCAGGGCAGTAGGTTGAAAATTTTACATGGTTAAGATATTTGAGCGAAAAAGAACTTCGTTTAGCCCAGTGGCTCCCTTTATGGACAACAGCAACTATTCGTTTTTTTAGCACAGGGATAAATTCAAGATCGGTTTCTTCAGGAATAAATGCCGCAAAAACAATTTCATAATCTTGTTGTTTTAGCCCCCTAATTAAGGGAAGCGAGAACTCGACGGTAATCCTGATTTTTGATTCGTAATTATAGATGCTCCAATATTTACTAAGGAGGGAAGGAAGATAATCGTATTGGATGGTAGGTATTGTGCCAAGACTCAAAGTTGAATTAGTGACAGAACCCTTTTTTCGTGTTTCTTCAAGCGCTTCATCGAGAGATTCGAGAATTGTTTCGAGCTTTGCATGAAGCTCTTTTCCATGTTTTGTGAGACGTACGTTTCTTCTTCCTTCTCTGATTAAAAGAGGGGTATCAAGTTCTGTTTCGAGAGACTTGATTGAGGAACTCAGCGTTGGCTGAGTGATATAGAGTTCTCTTGCTGCTTCGGTGAAATGAAGGGTTTTCGATAAAACAAGAAAGTTGTAAAGCTGTGAAAGCGTAATTGAGTTAAATGGATTGCCCATTTTTATCCCTCCCTCTTCTATTCTCCCAATCTAATTATTGATTAAAGCATTAAAGAAAAGCAATTGTGTGAAACGGTTTTCGTTATAGGTTTCGTTGAGCAAAACAAAGCAGGTTATTTATTAAGAAGGAGATGTTAAGGGTTTCCCTGCTCGTTATCGATAGGAGAAAGAAGTGCGAATTATCTATTTCGAATCAACTTTTATTTACTGATTAAACGCTCAAAATGCCCAATTCCTTTTCGGCCATTGGTGGCAAAGCAAAAGATAGAGGGCGTCGAGATAACTGTTAACGCTTCGTTTTCCGTTTCTTATCTATAAGAATAAGCGTTTTTATAAATAAGAATGCAGAATTAGCTTCCTTGTTTATAAAAATGGCGAAAAATATAAATAAGAATACTAATTTTGTATTTTTAATTATATTTTTAGTAGATTTTATGAGCTGAGCTTTTCGGAGGCATGCAGAAAAGTCCCTGAAAGAGCAGCGTTCTTCCAGGGAAAGATTATTCAAGAATGTCGTGTTGAAGCGGAGCTACGCCCCAGGGATTATAAATCCCTGGGGATGTCGGCGAATTCGAGCTCGGTAAACACAGGACCATCGAGACAAATGTAATGGCCGCCAATGTTACAACGTCCACACTTGCCAACACCGCACTTCATGCGTGCTTCAAGTGTGGTGATAATATTTGCAGGGTCGTATCCTAACTTGTTCAATGATTCTCGGCACGTTCTAAACAAGCTTGGACCACCACAAAGCGTAACCGCGGTATTCTCTGGAGTTAGCCCTTCCTTGGCTACAACTTCCTCCAAAAACGGAGCAGTATACGAAACTGGCCCTGTCCATTCATCGTTTCCGTGGTAGAGACTTACATGGACGTGTGTATCAGGATAAGAAGGCCACGTTTCAAACAGCTCTTTTTTGAAAACAAGGTCATCATAGGTTGATGCGCTGTATACTAAATCAATACGCCCGTAATCTTCTCTGTGCTTTAGGCAGTATTCCAAAAACGCGCGTACAGGAGCCATACCAATGCCACCCGCAATAAACAGCATGTTGCGTCCGCGGGTGGATTCATACGGGAACCAATTGCCGTAGGGTCCACGTAATCCCACCTGGTCTCCCACTTTAAGCTTGTGCATTTGTTCAGTTACAACGCCTACTTTTTTCACGGCCATTTCAACGTAATTATCACCGCGGGAAGTAATACAGAACATACACTCACCAAAAGGCGGTACGGAAAACATTCCTAACTGGCCAGGCAGATTATCAAAGGGGGCTTCTCCATCAGGGGTTTTGAAGGTGAAGAGCCTTACATCATGGGTAAGATCTTTGATCCCTGCAATAACAACCACTTTTGGAACAAGGGATGATCCTTCGCACAGTTTTGCGCAATCATGGGAAACTACAATATCGGACATGATCACTCCTCTCCCCTTGAGCCTGCCGTGGTGGAAGACGCAGCCTTGCTAGCAGTAGTCCCTGTTATGGTGGAAGTCGCGCTCGCGTCAGCAGCCCCAGCAGGAGTTGCACTCGCACCCGCTGTCGTGCCCGCACCCGCACCCGCTGTCGCGTTGGCCGTGCCTGTTGTCGCGCTCGCGCCTGC
>FR895491.1:26819-51329 GCA_000434775.1 Eggerthella sp. CAG:368
GTCGCCGGACAGTCAATCAGGCAGCGTCCGCAGCCAACGCATAAAGGTGATCCGTGGCGCTCTTCAAAGAAGCACAGCTTATGCATAAAGCGCTGACGTACACGTGCTCGTTTTTGTTCGCGTGGGTTATGGTTGCCTGCCATAAGGGTGTAATCCTTGAACATACAACTATCCCAGCAGCGGAAACGCGCATTCTCATCCTTTTTCTTTGCTTGACTTAAGTCAAAGCAGTGACACGTTGGACAAATGAATGTACATGAACCGCAGGTCAAACACGCGGTGGACACTTCATCCCATAAGGGGTCGTTAAACATGTTGTGGAGCTTTTCGGCAACGCCGTTCATGTTTACCTGAATGGCGCATTTTACGGGTTCGCGCTCTACACCACCTTCCTTAAGGAAGGGTTTCCAAATTTCTGCAAGTGCTTCGCCTTTTTCGCTCTGAACGCGAACCTCAAAACCACCTTCACCCTGCAGCAGCAAAATGTCTGCCGAAGGAGCTTCGTTGGGGTCGGAATACAACGAATCGCAGAAGCAGGAATCGCTTGTTCTGTTGCACGCCAGGGCAACCGTAGTCATAGCGTTGCGTTTTGATTCGTAAAACTCATCAATATACCCTTTGGTTAAAAAGACTTCATCCATGCGCTCAATTGAGGCAATGTCGCAGGGGCGAATACCAAACATCACAAAGGGTGCTGTCTGCTGCAGTGCGCTTTCGATAAACGAACCCTCAGAAGGCCTTCCCCACGTATAGAGCTTTTCCGTTGAGGGGAATAGGAATACTTTGGGCGGAATTTTGGTGTTTTGAAGCTCGAAATTAGGCTCAGTGGTTTCACCTTGTTTTCCATACAGTGCGAATCGTGATGTTCCGCTAATTACGGCAGGAACATACAAATTGGTTGCCTGAGCTGTGACCTCAAGGAGGTCGGTGAGCTGGTCAGTGTCAAATCTCATCTCTTCCTCCTACATGAATTCTTCGACGTCGTCTTGTTTGAACATGCGCATAGCATCGTGCGGCTCAGACGTTAATCCGCCGCCCTCGTAGGGTCCAAACAACTCGTCAATATCTTTTACCTGTTTGTGCATAAGCGTCATAAGAGGAAGACCCATCGGACACACACGTTCGCATTCGCCACATTCAATACAGCGATCTCCCACATGGAACGAGCGCGTAACGCCGTAATAGCGTGATTGCTCAATGTCGAACTGCTTACCCTGCCATCCTTCGCGCTCTTGTTCTGCGAAACAAACCTTACACGTGCAGCATGGGCATGCTTGGCGACACGCGTGGCAGCGGATGCAGGTTTCATACATCAAATCAAAGAAGGCGCGACGTTTTTCGCGGCCCATGGATTCAAGCTCTTCAACGTCGGCAAAGCGATTATTTTTGGGCTCGGGCGCGGGATCGGCAATAAGCTCGTCATAAATAATCGGGTTTCTGAACTGGCATTCTGCACAACGCTTAAGTTCAACGTTTTCGCGTGTAGTACAACCATAACAGGGAATACCAATAAGGTACACCTCTTCACGTTTGAGCTGATTGTCGGCAATAAGGCGATTAATGGCGCGGGATTCGCATCCGCGGGTTAAGAGACCTATGCATCCCTTGTCTTTTTGTTCAAGAACATATTTTCCTAAGGCGTGTTCGCAGTGTTGGTCACAAACAAGGGTTTCCGCTTGATCTATCGTGTTCGCGCAGAAAGGAGTGCGCTGATACTCAAGGCGACCCGCAGTCCAGCCGATGATGCAGGCAACTTCACCCGATTCTATAAGCTCAACAGCACGCTTTCGGATAGTTTCGGTGTAATCCATTACAAATCCTCCCTTCCACTCATGGGAGTGGCAAGCCATTCAAACTTTGCCGCAATAGGATGAGGAATTTCTTCAGCCAAAAGATTAGGAAGGTCATTCGAGAGAGGACCGAGTTCACGAATGCGATCAGCTACTTCGATTACGGTGTCGCGGAATTTTCCTGCCTCTGAGCCTGAAATCCAACGGATGATAAAACGGTCGGGCTCAAGTCCTAAATACTCAAGCAATCGCTTGTAGATAAGCATGCGCCGTTTTGCGAAGTAGTTACCGGTTGAATAGTGGCAGTCGCCAGGGTGGCATCCACAAACCAACACGCCATCGCAGCCATCTTGGTAGGCCTTCAAAACGTACTGTGGGTTCACGCGTCCTGAACAAGGAACGCGCAAAAGTCGTACGTCAGCAGGGTATTCCATACGGTTAAGGCCCGCTAGGTCAGCGCCAGCGTAGGTACACCAGTTGCAGCAGAAGGCAAGAATTTTTGGTTGCCATTCTTCTGTTGGAGCTTTCCCGGCTTCATCGGAAACCCCAGCAGGTACAAAACCCCAGCAGGTACAAGCTTTTCGTTTTCCGTAGATTCAATAGTGTTGAGTATTGGTTGAGTGGGGGTAGAAGTAAAAGCGTTCATCGGAGCAGCGCCTCCATTTCTCGCATAATGCCTTCGTCGGTAAATCCAAGTAGGTCAGCTGCGCCCGGGCGACAAGCAACCGTGCAGGCGCCGCAGCCTTGGCAAAGACCAGGGTTGGGTTTTGCTACCATGCGGGTAACCTTCTGTGAATTCTCTCGCAGGGTAACCTCTTCAAGCTGCATTGCGCCGTAGGGACAAATATCTACGCAGGCACCACAGCCTGAGCATTTTGCGTTATTAACATGGACAATTATAGGGTTCGATTCAATTTGACCCTTCGCTAAAAGACCAATAACCTTTGATGCTGCTGCTCCCGCTTGAGCAACGGTATCGGGAATGTCTTTTGGTCCTTGGGCAACACCTGCAAGGAAAATACCTGCCGTGTTGGTTTCAGCGGGGCGCAGCTTAGGATGGGCTTCTGTGAAGAATCCCTCAGGTCCACGCTGGGCGTTAAGGACTGTGGCGATTTGTGTGGAACCATCAGAAGGAACCATAGCGGTTTCGAGCACTACCATATCGGCGTCAACGCGTACCACTTGGCTCGAAAGCGTATCTTCGCCCATGCAAACGAGTTTGCCGTCTTCGGGGTAAATCTTTGATACGCGTCCGCGAACATAGGTGGCGCCATCTTGCAAGGTGTTCATATAGAACTCGTCGTAGCCTTTGCCTGCGCAACGTACATCCATGTAGAAAACGAAGCAACGGCCATCTTTGACCTTATCTAAGTATTGGTGAGCATGTTTTGCCGAATACATACAGCAGGCTCTTGAACAATAGGAAACACCCTTGTTGGGATCACGTGAGCCTACGCACTTAATAATAACGACGGTTTTTGGTTCTTTTCCGTCAGAGGGACGTTGGATATGCCCTTCGGTTGGGCCCGAGGCATTAACCAGGCGCTCGAACTGAAGGCCCGAAATGATATCGGGATACATTCCTGAACCGTATTCGCCATAAAGCTTGGTCCAGTCAATAAGGTTGTAGCCCGTGGCAAGAATGAGGGCACCGTATGTTTCTGTAACGAGCTTGTCTTCGTCTTCGTAGTTAATGGCGTTGGTGGGGCAAATTTTTGCACATACGCCACACTTGCCTTCTTTGAGTTTGCGACACGACGCGGCATCGATGGTTGGTTTACTGGGAACAGCTTGCGCAAAGGGTTTATAAATTGCCGTGCGCTCGGACAAGCCTTCATCAAATTCGTTAATCGTTTTGCTGGGGCACTTTGTTTCGCATGCACCGCAACCCGTGCACAAATCGTAGTCAATATACTTGGCTTTTTCGCGAGTAGTAACTTCGAAATTTCCAATATAACCGGTAACTTTTTCCACTTCAGAGAGCGTTTTGATGGTGATGTTGGGGTGGTTTCCGGCTTCGGACATCTTGGGTGTGCAGATACAGGCTGAACAGTCCATGGTGGGGAAGGTTTTATCAAGCTTAACCATATTGCCGCCGATGGAGGGGTTGCGTTCAACAAGAGTTACCGGGTAGCCCGCATCTGCAATATCGAGCGCTGCCTGAATTCCGGCGATTCCTGCTCCCACAACAAGTGCTCGCTTGTTTACGGGGATGGTTGAGGTGAAAAGGCTCTTATTGGTGTCAACCTTAGCAACTGCCATAGCAACTAAGTCAATTGCCTTGGGAGTAGAAATTGCTTTGTCCTTATGAACCCACGAGCATTGTTCGCGGATGTTGGCAATTTCGAGCAAGTAAGGATTGATGCTCGTTTTTTCTGCCAGCATTTTGCGGAAGGTTTGTTCATGCATGCGGGGCGAGCACGAAGCAATAACAATACGATCAAGATTATGTTCTTCAATGGCATCAACAATAGCTTGTTGACCGGGATCCGAACAGGTGTATTTGTTGGTTACAGCATATGCTACGTTAGGCATGATGCGCGCGGCATCGGCTACCGCTTCAACGTCGACAGTTGCCGCAATGTTGGTGCCGCAGTGGCAAACGAATACTCCAATTCTGCTCATGCGATCACCTCTTCTTTTGCAGATTTATTGGTGTTAGCTTTGGCTGCTTTGGCTTGTGCTTGTGCTTTGCGCTGGGCTCGTTTTGCCTCACGGGCAGCCTCTTCTGCTTTGCGCTTTGCTTCTGCGGCTGCCTGGTCTGCTTCCCAAGAAGCGTGGGCGCGTTCATGAAGATCGGCAGCAGGGTGGAAGTGCCTGGTAAGACCAATCTTTGATTCGTCAGCGCCAAAGCTTGCAGCTATGAGCTCGGTGAAATAGTAAATAGGAATATCGAGCGGCTCTTTACCTTCCTTCGCGCGCAGGACGTTTACTTTCGCTTCGCGCATGTCGAGATTGAGCATGCAAAGAGGACAGGCGCACGCAATAGCGTCCGCGCTTTGTGCGGCTGCGTTTTCCAGAATGCGTTTTACCATCATTCTTCCTGCATCGGGGATGGTTACCTGGTGCGAGGCGCCGCAGCATTCATTTTTAAACGACCACTCAATTGGGGTTGCTCCTGTAAGAGCAAGAAGATTCTCCATTGCTTGGGGGCGTTCATCGTCGTCAAAGTTGCATACCTGCACGGGACGTAAAAGGGCACAGCCGTAATAGCAGGCAACTTTGAGTCCATCAAGGGGGCGGCAAACGTGGTCTTTGATGCGCTGCTGAACTTCTTCGCTAAGGAAGGGTTCAATGCCGTTGATTACATCGGCGGAAGCACTCCAAGGACGTTGGATTACTTCTTTGATTTTTTCGCGTTGTTCCTCGCTTTCGCGCGCATGTGTTGTGGCTGCTTTTAGATGGAGATAGCAGCCTGCACAAGGAGCTAACACCGGGGTATCACCAAAGGTAGCTTCTGAAAGCGCAAGAGAACGGGCGGGTAGAGCGTCACCTAACAGATGACTTTCATTGTGTGCTGCCGAGGCGCCGCAGCAATTCCAATCAGGGATTTTCTCCATCTCAATGCCGCTGCAACGAGCTACATAGTCATACGAAAGTGTGTAGGAAATGCCTGTTGAAGAAGCGGAGCATCCGGGGAAATACGCATATTTCATTTTGTGCCTCCCTTCTTAAAAGGAGAAAACAAACCGAAGAGTGATGGTTGTTTTGGAGTGTTTGTTTGTGCTGCTTCGGATAGGCCTGCGTCAGATGTTGAAGAAGTTGTGGGTGATGAAGTGGGTGTTCCTTCGATAGTGCGTACTCTATCGATAAGCGCACGAACTTCATCGGCATTTTCAACTTCGTGTCCTTTTGCATTGATCATGCCGCGGGTGAGCATCTTGGGGGCATCCAAAGCATCTTGCAGGAAGTGGCCTGAGGTCAGGTTATACTTCATGGCCAATTGGGCTTCATCCGATACGCCTTTGTCATATATTCCTTCGATAAAGATCGTATTGAATTTGTCTACTTCTTTGATAGGAGTGTAGCCTTGTGCTTTTGCTTCCTTTTTACAGGCGGTCATAAGGCTGGGTAAATCTACGCATTGAGGACAGCGAGCTAAACACATGCCGCAGCCAATGCAAAACCAGGGCATATTCGATTCAAGAACTGGTTTAGTTAGTCCTAGTTGTAGGTTTCGAATTACCTCGCGTGGCGTCATGTCTGCGAGTGGTGCAACAGGGCATCCGGCAGAGCATTTTCCGCATTGATAGCAGTCTTTTGTGTTTACGTTGGCGTCTTTGATGATTCTTTCTAAGGTGCCAGCAGATGTGGACGATGTGACTGTTAGCGATATCGCTTCCATAAAGCCTCCGCTCTGAAGGTATGAGATCTTTCGTAAAATGGTTTCAGATCGCTTGGTTTTTATTGCGGTATAGATTCGTCTTTTTTTTGTAAAACTCCTGTTCAACTATGGGTTTCTTGGAAAACAAACTCTTCTTTCGAAGAGAAACTGGTTACGAATACGCTGACCGCTTGCTTGGGGCAGTTTAAAGTAGCCAATGAAGCTGTAATCAAGCGGCGATATAAGGACGCGAGAGCCTTAATAAGATAAAAGCACTGTAAGGTTTAAGTAACCCAAGGTGAATTTGTGATTCGGCGAAAAAAGAATGTTTCACGGTTTTTAACAAAACGCTGAACGGTAAAAACATGCCATTCGCCGTTAGCAGAAAAGTAAGAAAATTCGGATCAAAAGTGGCCTTCGAGCAGAGGTTCAGAGGGCTAACTTTTTTTTGGGGGGGGGAACTAGATAAAACTGAACAGACAGCACTGAACCCGAGCTGCTCTAGAGCATAGAAAAGGCGAGCATGCAGCTCGCCTTTTCACGTGTGGTTGTGTTGATCGAGTTATTCTTTGGTCTTTTTTGGAGGTGTACTTGTTTTGTCTTCCGGAAGTGTCTTAGGTACTCCTTTGAGTTTTGC
The DNA here is from genome assembly GCA_000434775.1 of Eggerthella sp. CAG:368. Classification (GTDB taxonomy): domain Bacteria; phylum Actinomycetota; class Coriobacteriia; order Coriobacteriales; family Eggerthellaceae; genus Anaerotardibacter. Next base: position 33,571 of record FR895491.1, read on the forward strand.
TTTGGGTTCATCTTTGGGCTTTGCCGACAGACGAGCCTTGGGCTTTGCCTCGGTTTCAGTTCCTTCCTTCTTTTCCTGAGAAGGTAAGTAAGATCTGGTGTTGCGTAATCCAAAACCAATGGTGCTTGCGTTATGCAAGAACGAGGAAGCTTGCGGAGTGATAACGCCTGTAATGCCAAGAGCAAGCAAGCCAGAATTAAAGCACATAACATTTTTAAACGACGAGGTTAAACGCTCAGTCAGTCCTTCGCTTAAAATGCGTAAGTTAATCAGCGAGCGTAAATTGGTGTCAGAAAGAACGATGTCTGCTACTTCTTTCGCAATATCTGAGCCTTGACCCATAGCAAGACCAACATCAGCCAAGTTAAGCGCAGGGGAATCATTAATTCCGTCGCCTACCATAGCAATAGTTCGTCCTTCTGCTTTAAGTTTCTTGAGGTACTCGTATTTGTCTTCAGGAAGTAAATCGGCACCAAATTCATCAATGCCAGCTTCTTGAGCAATACGCTCGGCGGTTTTGTAGGTGTCTCCCGTAAGCATAACTACATGTTTGATGCCCATGTCTTTAAGCTCGGTAATCACTTCTGCAACATTTGGTTTAAGCGGATCATGAACGCCCAAAACGCCAACAATTTCTCCGTCAACCGCAAGATAAAGAGGTGATAATCCCTGCATTTTTTCCTGAACGCGCGCCAGGGCATCTTCAGGGATATGAGCTCCCTCGTCATCGATAACGAAGTGAGCAGAACCAATCAAAACTCTCTTGCCTTCAAGCGAAGAAACAAGGCCGTGAGCAACAATGTATTCAACTTCAGCATGGCGCTCACGATGTTTCAGATCACGCTCTTCGGCGCCTCGTACGACCGCGCGAGCAACAGGGTGCGGGAAGTGTTCTTCAAGGCACGCCGCCAAACGAAGAACTTCATCTTCAGACCAGCCATCGGTGGTAAGAACGGTGGCGAGCTCAGGCGTTGCTTCGGTGAGTGTGCCTGTTTTATCGAACACAATGGTGTCAGCTTTAGCGAATGCTTCAAAGTATTTGGCGCCTTTAACCATCATGCCCGCACGCGCTGCATTGCTCATTGCCGTCATAACAGCAAGAGAACCAGTGAGCTTGAGTGCACAGGAATAGTCAACCATCAAAGCGGCCGAGGTCTTAACAAGGCTGCGGGTGGTAAGCGCAACAATGCCTGCCAAAAGGAAGTTCCAAGGAACAATTCGGTCGGCCATTTTTTCCATGCGAGATTGGCCTTCTGATTTGAGGGAGTCGGCGGTTTCGACCAAATTCACAATAGAGCGAAGTTTGGTTGTATTTGCATCTTGCTTTACGCGAACAAGAATTTCCCCTTCTTCAACAACCGTGCCTGCGAAAACGTCATCGCCAACGGTACGTTCAACCGCTAAAGGCTCGCCTGTAAGTGTTGCCTGGTTAACCATTGCAACACCTTTTTCAATCACGCCATCAATACAAATTGACATACCCGTACGTACCGCAACTAAATCTCCTGCAACAAGTGAAGTGGTGGGAACGCAAGTTTCGGTATCGCCTTCAACTTTTTGTGCTTTGTCGGGAACATCGAGCAATGAGTTGATGAGTTCGTTTTCGGAAACTGCCTTAGTGTAGTCTTCTAAAGTTTCACCAATACGAAGCAAGAACATGGTCTCGCCAGCGGTTTTTGGCTGCCTCTTTACGAACGAGATGCCAATTGCTGCCGCATCTAGAACGGGAACGGTAAGTTTGCCACGCATAAGCGCACGTAATCCTTCACGAAGGAAGGGCCAAAAACGTATAGCCGTCAAAATGGTTCTGATGGGGGTTGGTAAAAACCATCGGCGTGCGTAGTGTCCACCGATAATCATCGCTAAGTCCATAAAGAGGGCATTGGTGCGTGGAGCGAGGTCAACCGTATAGGTTGAACGAACCTGCTCAATCGCTTCTGCATCGATTGTCGTTAGAGAATCGAGGGCTTTTTTGCGCATAGCCGGCTCATAGGTGACCGCCATCTGCCCAATTCGTCCGTAAATTTTTACTGACGTAATGTAAGGAAGAGACGATGCAACCTTTAACAAAGAATCGTAATCGGCCTGAGGAACAGGGCCAGCAAGCTTTATGCGGGAACGCCCAGGGATTTCGCTAATGATTGAGAAATCCATAGGTCAGACCTTCCTTACTCGGCACCTTCTGCTTTTTCGGCTTCTTCGATTTCCTCTTCAACAGTCTCTTCTTCAGTAGCTTCGCCTTCGGTGAGATAGGTTGCTTCTGCAACGATGTCGTCAACCTGAGCTTTTGCTTCTTCTACGATGTCCTGATATGCATTGCGAGCGCGAAGACCACAAGCAACACCTTGAACATAGCATTTCTTAGCTGGTTCGCTGGTAAGCGCTTTTACGCCAAGGGTTCCAAGAAGAAATCCTGCGCCAACGAGTAATGATCCTTTTTTCGTATCCATAACAACACCTTCCTGTCGTCTATTAACGCCCTTGCTTGTATTGGCTTATCTAGGGCTAATAAGGGCGTTAAACTGCATTTTGGCTCTTGACAAGCACAGATCACCAGATGTTAGCTGAAACAATTGCAAGTTCGCTACAGCTAATACTCTCTGATAGGCACAAGTTTACCACAGATAACAATTCCTTGAACGGATGCTTCAATTGGCCTGTTTCCTGTGATATGTTAGCTATGGCTAACATCTGAAAGGAATACGAGCATGAACAGAGAAAATAAAGAAAACGACGTTTCTGGGGCGGGTGTGCAGGTACAAGTGTCAAGGCAGGCTCAGTCCGCAATACTACTCGAACAGGCTCGGCCTATGAAAGATACACCGTCTTCGCCACAGGCAGAAGTTTTTCTGCGCGTTGAAGGACTAGGAAAAGGATACGGCGAAGGTGACGCTCGCGTTGAGGTTCTTCGCAATATTGATGTCTCCTTGTCAAAAGGAGAAATGAGCGTTTTGCTGGGACCGTCTGGTTCGGGTAAGTCCACTTTTTTGAACATTATTGGAGGACTTGAAAGCGCCGATGAGGGAAGGATCGTCATAGATAGGTATGAGTTAACCAAGCTTTCCTCAAAGAAGATAGGGGAATACCGTCGTAACGAATTGGGATTCGTTTTTCAGTTCTACAATTTGGTACCTGATTTAACCATTAAGGAAAACATTGAAGTGTGTGCTCACCTTGGCAAAAATCCTCTTTCGACCAAAGATCTTTTGGGATCATTGGGGCTGTGGGATCACCGCAACAAATTCCCTCGTCAGGTTTCAGGTGGTCAACAACAGCGTTGCGCCATTGGCAGGGCTTTGGTGAAAAATCCCCGTCTGCTGTTATGTGATGAACCAACGGGTGCGCTTGACTACAAAACTTCAAAAGAGATTCTTGCACTCATTGAACAGGTGAATAAAGAATACGGATGCACGGTGGTTATCGTTACCCACAATGATGCTATTAAAAACATGGCAACACGTATTCTTCGTTTACATGATGGGTGTCTTATTGAAAACTCCATCAATTCAGAACCTATCCCTGCTGAGCAACTTGAATGGTAGGTGTTTTCACTATGGGAACTCTCTTACGACGCTTTCCGCGCGATTTGCGGAATAACTTGGGAAAGTATTTAGGTATCTTTCTTTTGCTGGTGGTTTCGATCGCGCTGGTTGCAGGTTTTCTTTCAGCTGCTTCAAGTATTTCAAAAATTATTGAAGATATGCCCGATAAATACACTATCGAAGATGGACAATTTAGCACTTCGTTCAAGGCGAATGATAAAGCTATAGATGCTGTTGAGGAGTTAGGTTGCACAGTATACGAATCGTTCAATATGGATTTACCTGCGGTAAAGTCGAAGAGCGATTCCTCGGAGGAAACTGATTTCACTCTTCGAACATATAACAATCGAACCGAGGTAAACCTTGCGGCATATTGCGAGGGGAATCAACCTTCTGCAAGTGATGAAATTGCAGTTGATCGTGTTTTTGCATCGAATGCAGGAATATCGGTTGGTGACACTATTGAGGTTGCTGGGAAAACTATGACTGTTTCGGGCATTATGACTATGCCCGATTATCAGGCACTATTCGAGAAAAATTCAGACTTCGTATTCAATGCTCTTACCTTTACTGTTGCAGAGGTTTCGCCCGAAGTCTTCGATGATTTCGCTCAGGACAACTCTGTTACCTATACGTACTCGTTTGTAACGGATAATCACTCAATGGCGCTATCTGATCGTGTTGATATGGAGAAAGACATAGTTGCCGCCTTGTCTGATAATAACGTTGCCATAAGTAGCTTGATTGATTCATCAAACAATCAGGGCATTGGGTATCCAGCTGATGACATCGAGGGAGACTCTTCCATGTGGGAGACCCTCATGTTTCTTCTAATTATTATTATGGCGTTCGTTTTCGTGGTACTCACTTCGGCAACTATTGAAGAGGAAAGTTCAGTTATTGGCACGCTGATGTCGATGGGATTCAAGAAGGGTGAAATTCTGCTGCACTATATGGCACTGCCAACCTTTGTTGGTTTGTTGGGTGCGGTATTTGGTAATGTGCTGGGCTACACCCTGATGGCGGACCCTATGAAAGATCTGTACTACAACAGCTATAGCCTTCCTCCGTACGCTGCCACCTGGGATTGGTATGTGTTTATCATCACCACGGTAGTCCCTGTTGTTTTACTGATTGTTATTACCTTTATTGGACTGCTTCGCAAGTTGCGTTTTAGCCCCCTTCAGTTTTTGCGTCATGAGCTCGGTCGAGGTGGTACTCGCCGTGGAGTAAAGCTTCCTTCATTCTTGGGGTTTTCCTCTCGTTTCAGAATTAGGGTGTTTTTACGCAATCTTCCGCATTTTGCAACGCTGTTTGTGGGCGTTGGGTTTGCGAGCATGTTGCTTCTGTTTGGTTTGAGTGTCATGCCAACCATGGACAATTATGCTAATTCGCTTAAAAACACCATGGTGGCGCAGTATCAGTACACACTAAAGTCACCGCTGGAGCTCAACGGAACCGATGATCAACGTGACGCCTACGCTGCGGCAGAAAAACTCACAGAAACAGAAGACCTTTCTGATTTACCTCTAGCCGAATTGATGGATCTTATGAGTAAGGCATCCACGATTGATGAGGATGCAACGCCTATCAATACCTTGCCGAATGATCAAGGGGTAATCGATCAGGCGGAAAAGTACGCAGTGTACTCGCTTAAAATTGATCGTCCTGGAGATGCTGGTCAGGAAGAAGTGACCGTGTATGGCATTGAAGACGATTCGCGCTATTTTAACAAGGATGTTTCTAATGGTAAAACGGTAGTTGGTTTTGGATTGGCAGACAAACTTGGTCTTGATACGGGTGAAACATACAAGTTCTTTGATGAGTATACTGACAAAACGTATCAGCTTACGGTTGATGATATTGAAGGCGAAGAAACTGCCATGTGTGTTTGGCTGAGCCTTGATTCCTTTAACGAAATGTTTGATAACGATAGCGACTATTTCAATGCGTATGCTTCCAACAAGCCTTTAGATATTGAGGGTGCCTATTTAGCGAGTGAACTAACGCCTGCCGATATGGATAAGATTGGCAATCAGATGACGAATTCTATGGGCGACATGATGAACATGCTTGTTGCGGTATCGGTCATGATTTACTTGATTTTAATGTATCTTCTAACCAAGACAGTAATCGATCGCAGTGCCCGTTCTATTTCATACATGAAGGTGTTTGGATATCGTAACGGAGAAATCGACCGACTCTATCTTACGCCTATCACGGTAACGGTTGTTGTTTCGCTGGTTGCAACTATTCCAATTTTGATTGCTGCTTTGACGGCGCTTTTTAAGTCAATGTTGATGGATATGAACGGGAACATCCCTATTTATGTTCCCCTTTCTGCGATGGCGACGGTCGTGATTGTGGGATTCTTGGTCTACTTAGTGGTGGCTTTCCTGCACGCGCGATCTATTAAAAAGGTTCCGCTGTCGTTGGCATTAAAGGTTCAGGAGTAATTCCTGAACCTTTTTTCCGCATATCGAAGGTGTTCAGGTCTTTTGAATCCATTAATTTCGAATAAAGAACGAGCAAGCTTTAACTTCCTGTACCAACGGTTGCGCCTGAGTTTTAACCTTACTTTTTCGGAAGGCGTATTGCGATAGTTGTTCCTGTGCGACCGCTTTTTTCTACCCATACGTCACCGTTATGAAGGTCGGCAATTTCCCAAACAAGCGACATTCCAAGACCGACGCCACCAAGCTCTCTATTACGTGAACCGTCAACTCTGAAGAACGGTTGAAAGATATTTCGCTTATGCTCTTCAGGAATGCCGAATCCCGTGTCGATAACATGTATTAGGAGTTGTTGCTCGTCCTGTGCAATGGCAACAGTTACCGTCCCGCTTTCGCGATTAAACTTGATAGCGTTTTCTGTTAGGTTGAACAGCATCCGATACAGTAAGGTGTCGCTACCTGTGATGGACCCGTTTCCTTCGAGTGAAAGTGAGATTTTGCGGCGTTCCGCTTGGGTGGTAAGGTCTGCGAAAATTTCCTCTACCATAGGGCCGATTTCTATGAAGTCATTTCGTTCAACTGCCTCAAGATTACTCATTTCTAAGAGCGTTTTTATTGTTTGCGAAAGCCGTTCGTTCTGCTCTTTCAAAGCCCTTAAAAAATCGGAATATTCTTTGGAAAGATGCGGATGCTCATCAGTGAAAAGCTCAATCTGTGCTTGCATTGAAGCGACAGGCGTTCGGAGTTCATGGGCGGCGTTTCCACTGAATTGTTTTTGTGCAGTGAAAGCGTTGTCTAGTCGTTCGAGCATTTGATTGAATGAATGGCTAAGTTGATGAAACTCAGGTACGGCGTTTTCGTCGATTCTGACGTCTGCGAGATTGTGTAGTTGTACAGTTTCAACCTGATTGGCAAATGTTTTGAGAGGCTTTAATGCTTGCCCGCTTACAAACCATGTCAGAATTCCACTTAAAAGAGCAACCGCCGCCGTGATGAACCAGGTTGACATGCAGAATTCTTCTTGCGCATTGGCTACTACAATAGTGACTGCGTCACTGCAGCTCGCCGATAGAGGATCGAAATATTCCGCACGTTCGGTTTCTGTAAATTCGGAATCAAGGATGAAGTTGCCAATCGAATCCATATATAGCATGCCCGATGAGCACAACAAGAGCTTCATCGCAACGCAAGTGAGTCCAATTAGGACTGTTGTCATAAGAGTGATTCGCCATTGGAGGGATAGTTTCTTCACTGCACTTCTTTCTCTATGAGGTATCCTTCGCCAATTTTGTTTCGAATGGGGTCAAAACCAAGCGATTCTCGAAGTTTTTTACGAAGGGCTGAAATGTGAACTCTGATGGAATTACTGAATACATCAACGCTGTTGTCCCATACATGCTCGATCAGCTCTTCTTGACTAACGGGTCGTCCTTGGTTTGCCAATAAGTACTCAAGAATTCCTGTTTCTTTTCTTGTTAAGGAAAGCTCTTTATTTTCTGCTTTGGCGATTCGTGAACGTGTGTCGAATGTCAATGCGCCACACGTTAGAAGAACGTCTTGTTGGATAAACTGACGCAGCGTCAAGCTACGGATACGCGCTTCGAGTTCTGCGAGATGAAATGGTTTTGAGAGATAGTCGTTGGCTCCTAGGTCAAGACCTTCCACCTTATCTGATACTTCGCTTCTTGCAGATAAAATGAGTACACGAGTGTCTCGATCGGTTTGGCGAAGCTGCTTAAGAACGCTCAATCCATCTACTTTCGGAAGATTCAAATCGAGGACAACCAGGTCATATTTTTCTGTTCCGAGCAATTCGAGTGCTCGCTCGCCGTCAAAACAGAAATCTACGCTGTAGGCAAGTCGCTTGAGGCTTTTGACAATCGTTTCGCATAGGGTGCGTTCGTCTTCTACTACCAAAAGATGCATATGGCCTCCCTTTGGTGGATATGGCGTTACTGCTGCCTCGGGGTAGGCGGGAGAACCCAGACAATACCCTCCGGTTCCGTTGTCCGGTTCAGATATAACTTTGCAGGTCAACTTTGCGCAAGAGCCATGCGCTCAAAAACGCAAAGAGTGCGAAGTTCCGTCCCAAAACAGTTCCTGTCTCTAATTATTTCAAAGCAACATAAAGTTTGCGTTAAGTTTCACCTCTTAACAAGGACTTTATGTCCAACTTGCTAGTGTTTCGCTCAAGGTGGCGAAAGAGGCGTTTTTTTAGAAAGAGGCCCTTTGAGTCAGAGCTGAAACGCGGTTTTTTCATTCGATACATCTGTTTGAACTGCGAATTTTCGGAACAGCTTTCGCTTTATGAACCCGAGGAGGGAGGGTGTTTGAACAGTAGTAACAGATAGGAAGGAGATTGAAGGTTGGATCAGCGATTGAAATTGGCTGCACAAATTGTACTGCTGGTAGCGAGTGTCGTCTTGTTGGTTGTTGGCATCTTGTTAGGCGAAGTGGAAGCCGTATTGAGTAAAGCCGTTAATTTGTGTTTGGAATGCGTTGGGATTGGCTAACAAATGAGGAAAACGATGAGGAAAAAACCAAAACAGAAAGGGCGAGGAGCATCGAGTGTTTTAGCGAGGCTACGCGGATGGATTCAAGGTGGAGCCACGTTGGCGGCGAATATCCATCTTCCGAATTTTGTTAAGGGAACTCTGTATCAGGGACCCGCAAAATCGGTTTGTGTGCCTGGCCTAAACTGCTATTCGTGTCCAGCGGCGACGGGTGCTTGTCCCATTGGTGCCTTCCAGTCAGTAATTGGGACGGCTAAATTTAGCTTTCCTTATTACGTTACGGGAACGCTCATTTTGCTTGGGGTTTTGCTGGGGAGGTTTATCTGCGGATTCTTGTGCCCTTTTGGTTGGTTTCAGGATTTGCTTCATAAGATTCCCTCAAAGAAGTTCTCAACGAAACGACTAAAACCTTTGAGATTTCTTAAATATGCCGTCCTGCTCTTTGCGGTGATCTTGCTTCCTGCGTTGTTGGTTGACGAAGTGGGCTTGAGTGATCCTTATTTTTGCAAATATCTCTGCCCTCAAGGGGTGCTTCAAGGGGCGCTTCCTTTGTCTTTGGTTAATACGGGGATTAGAGATGCTTTAGGTGCCTTGTTTACCTGGAAGTTCACCCTGCTTGTGGTGCTGATTGTGCTCAGTGTGCTTTTTTATCGACCGTTTTGTAAATGGATTTGTCCTTTAGGCGCAATCTATTCACTTATGAATAAAGTTTCGCTGCTGCAAATGCGGGTCGACGAGAGCAAATGTGTCAAATGCGGAGAATGCGCAAAAGCCTGCAAGATGGATGTGGAGGTTAGCAAATCGCCAAACCATGCCGAATGCATTCGCTGCGGAATGTGCGTTCGTGCTTGCTCAACAAGGGCAGTGGGATATCACTACGGTTTTGGTTGTGCCAAAAAGCGAGATATTGCTTCTGCCAGTGAGGAAACAACAACACAGCACAGGTGTTCGTAGGAGTTCTACTCCTAGCGTATTCGCGCAGGAAAAGACCGGGAAACCTCAAACAACGATGCTTGCCTTACTGCGCAAACGCTTCAATACTGATCAATTTCTCCATGAATAGCAAACGGTACTGATTAAAGAAAGGAAAACAACTATGACAGCAACAAAATACCTTAGTGGTTTTATTGCTTTTCTTGTAGCAGGCTTTCTGCTTGTTTCGCTCACTGCTTGCGGTGGGCAGTCTGAAAAGATGGATGGCTCAATGGATATGCCTAAAACTATCGAAGAAGCATCCAAGCAATATGACGAGCTTATGAAACAGGAAAACGAGATTTTTTCAAAGAATCAAGAATTATGGGAAAAAGTGTTTCTTGTCTCATCTAAAGACATGACGATGATCGAAGATAACAAAAACTATGGCGATTTTTTGCTCAAAGTTATAGAGGAAGCTAAAGACCAGTTCTCGGATGATGAGCTGAAGCTGCTGAAAGCGGAAGCAGAAAAAGTTCGCGATATCGAGAACAAGCTCATTAAGCTTGAGGAAAAATTCCCCGAGCTTGCAATGATGCGCAAAGATGCCGGAATGAGTGCATCTGATTCGAGCATGAATATGCAAATGTTTCCTGAATTTGAGGGGAAAGACCTCAAAGGAAACACGGTGAATAGTAAAGACCTGTTCTCGAACAACAAATTCACCGTCGTTAATTTTTGGTTTACTACCTGTTCGCCTTGCGTAGGAGAACTTAATAGTCTTGAGACGCTAAACAAGGATTTTGAAAAGATGGACGGAGAGCTAATTGGTGTTAATTCGTTTACGCTCGGTGGATCTGAAAAATCAATTATGGAGGCCAACGAAGTGCTTGATAAAAAGGGCGCTACCTTCAGAAACGTTTATTTCGATGAAAACAGTGAAGCAGGAAAGTTTGCGAATGGAGTTTATGCCTATCCCACTACCTACGTTGTTGATTCCAAAGGAAACATCGTAGGGGATCCTATCGTGGGTGTTCTGACCGAGAAAGCCCAGAAAGACAAACTGATGAGGCTTATTGATCAGGCCATGTCTTAAACCATGGTTTTGGCTGTGTCTGGGAGGTTGAGGCTAGGAACGTTCGAGAGTATTTGGGAGTGCGTGAAGCATCAGAGGCCTTCACGAGGGTGCAGGGGTGTGAAGTTGTTTAGGAGTACTGCATGAAGGAGCGGCTGGGTATTAAAGGGCTATGAAAGGAGCGTCAAACTATGAAGAGTGCATTGATTCCCCTTATGCTTGGAGTAGCTCTGCTTTTAGGTGGTTGTGCCTTTGGTAAGTTTGATACTCAATGTAACCAATCTAATAACGCCAATAAAGAAAGGGCAGATCAATCGCCTATGGAACAATTCGAAGGAAGCTGTTATATGGAAAATACAGAGGATGTCATCTATCTTGCTGGTGGATGCTTTTGGGGAATGGAGCGTTTGATGGAGGCTATCCCTGGCGTGATTGATGTGCAAAGTGGATACGCAAATGGAATGAGCAAAGATCAAGCTAACTACCAATCTGTTTGTTCTGGCAAAACTGGTTTTCGTGAAACGGTACGGGTTGAATATGATCCGAGTCAGGTGAGTCTTGATGGAATCTTACTTGCCTATTTCTATGTGATTGACCCTACCATTGAGAATGGTCAAGGGAATGACTTTGGTTCTCAATATCAAACAGGTATTTACTACACAAACGATAAGGCAAGAGAAACGGTACTTCGAATTGCTGATGTTGAACGGGGTCGACATAACAAGTTTGCTGTAGAGATTGGTCCGCTTGAAACTTTCTATTTGGCTGAAGACTATCACCAGGATTATTTGCAAAAGAACCCGAACGGGTATTGTCATATTCCGAAAGAAGAAATTGAACTCTTTTCTAGGCTCCGTATTGACCCGGGTGACTATAAAAAGCCTGCCGCCGAAGCAATACGTGACAAACTCACGGCTGAACAGTATCGAGTTACGCAAGAGGGAGGAACGGAGAACGCCTTCAAAAATGAGTTTTGGGGTACGTTTGAAAAGGGGATCTACGTTGATGTGGTAACGGGTGAACCGCTGTTTTCATCAACCGATAAGTTCGAAAGTAACTGCGGATGGCCTGCTTTTTCAAAGCCAATCGAGGAGCCTGCCGTTGTTGAAAAGGAAGATTTGAGTTTTGGGTGGCGTCGTACAGAGGTTAGAAGTCGTGCAGGGGATTCTCATTTAGGGCATGTGTTTACGGGTGAATCAGAGTCGCCAAATGGTGTTCGATATTGTATCAACAGCGCCGCCCTTCGATTTATTCCTTTTGAAAAAATGGAAGAAGAAGGCTATGGCTATTTGAAATATCTTTTTGAATAGCCGTAGGACTTTAGGAGAGGAATGACGCAGAAACAACGTGGGAGCAACGCAGGAGTCAAGGGTTTGTTAGGCTATTGTTAGTCTCTGTGAGGGTTTTCTAATCGGATGAATAATTCGCTTATAGAGAAAACGATACAGAGGTAAAGGCATTTCGCTGCTCAAGGGGCATACTTTCGAAGCTTGTAAAGGAGGCAGTGTACAGACAATGCTACAATACAGAAAAATGCACTGAGCGCAAAGAGTTTCTTATGTATAAATTCACCGAATCCGCCCAGCATAAAACGTTTCTCAATAATCCTGCACGAGTTCTTTTTTTCTTGGCATTCTTTTTGACGTGCACTTTGTTCTCTTTTGTCTTTGTGCCGGCCGCTTTTGCAGATGATGACATTACCACCATCGACATTAGTGATTGCGGCGCCAACACCACCATCAATATCACCGAACCAGGAAAGTACCGCTTGACGGGCACGAGCTCTAAGGCGTGGGTTGATGTGAAAACAGGAGGGGTGGATCTCTACCTTGCCAACAACTTAAAAATGACTCCAGGTGTTTCTGCAAACACGGGTGCAACGTGCCCTTCTATCAAGATTGAAGAAAACGGCGGCACGGTAAATATCATCAGTGAAGCGGGTGCTCAAGTGTACCTAGGAAGCTACCTTTCTTCTCCGGCAATACAAAAAGAAGGACGTGCCACCCAGCTTGTTTTTTCAACGGTTGACCCCGCGAAACCAGGCACCATTACTGCAGAGGTTGTGTATGGCAGTATGTCGGCAGGTATTGGCAGTAACTACAAGCTGCTAAGTGAAGGCTTTACGGGAAACATGGTTTTCAAAAGCGGCAAGATTGTTGCGCATGGAGGTAAAAACGCTGCTGGAATTGGTGGCGGAAGCGGTGGCAGTATGCATGGGGTGACCATCGAGGGAACAGCCGAAATAGAGGCGCATGGCGAAGATGGTGGTGCAGGCATTGGAAGCGGTTTCCATGGCATTATGAATGGTATTACCATCAAAGGCGGTACTGTCAACGCATACGGCGGCAATGGTAGTTCGGGCGGTGGCGCAGGCATTGGTTGTGGGCGAGACGAAACGGGCTACAACCACAGCACCATTACCATTCAGGGAGGAAAAATTTATGCCGAGGGTGGCAAGGATGCCGCAGGTATCGGTGGTGCTGGCGGAGCAACGCTTTCGGGTATCAAGATCACGGGCGGCACAGTTGAGAGTGTTGGAAAAGGGAGTGGCTGTGGCATTGGCAATGGTGGCAGGTCGTCTCACAATAACGCCTGTAAATCTATCGTTATCAGCGGCGGTGACATAACTGCTCGTGGTGGGTCGGATGATGGCACTGCTATTGGCAACAATGGGTTTGGCAACGGGCGCCAGAACATAGCCATTTCTGGAGGCCTTATTCGCGCCTATGCGGGTGGTAGTCATGGGCATGCAATTGGCGGGGGCGGTAGAACTGCTCATTCAAATCCCCATGTAGCGGTTGATATCAGTGGCGGAACCATTGCCGCTGTGGGCGGAAGCAAGGCGAGTGCGTTTGGTAGCCACGGCAATGGGTATAACACCGAAAAGGAGAAATTCTTTGCTGCTACTATTACGGGCGGCTCAGTTTTGGTTGACCCAACAGGTAGTATGAACAATCTTGGTACCTTCCAGGTAGCTCCCAAGAATTCGTTTGGCAAAGAAGTTAAGTCGATAGCTGCAAAACTCGGAGAGACTGCAAAAATTCGTCTTGACTTAAATGATTCTGAAAAGCTATTTGTGGGCAATCAGGAAGACTATTGCATGAGAGATGTTGTGGGTATTAGCCCAGCAGAGGCCTGTAATTCCAGCAATACGGATGTGTTGTTCTGCCCTTGGGTAAACAGCAATTCGTCGCTTGTTTGGGTTGTAGTGCAGGTGGATGATGATGAGGTTATCTACTCGGGAGATGCGTCTGCCGGAGGCAGCGGTACTTTGTATCCTTCTACACATCTGTTGCTCACCAGCTTCGGCTACGATGCCGGAACTATCGATGGCAGCGCTGATGCTCTTTATGGGCTCGGAGTGATTAACTTTAAGAATGCTTCCATTCCTGGGTATGTTGTGGAGTACTACACCTCAAAGGCGAATCCCTCTAGTGAGAAAGTTCTTGAAGCGAATGGCAGTCTCTATTCAAATGTCGAGGTTGATGATGTACAGCTGACCGACGACCATGGTTTCTGGGTCTATACTGGTGGCGCCGATGGCTCGGGGCGGGGCGGAACCTATACGTTATTCGCTCAGACGCGCCCTGTTAGCTACACCATTCACTATGATGCTAACGTGCCAGCAAGTGCAGGGCAAACTCCTACAGGCAAAGTGCCTGAAGATGTTTCTGCAAAGTATGGCAGCTCGTTTGAAATAGGAGAGGGAAGCACACTTGCGCTTCCTGGTTGGCAACTAACGGGCTGGAATACTGAACGTGATGGGTCTGGTACTCACTATGATTCTGGAACATCAGCACGTAACCTTACCGACACCGATGAAGCTACAGTAGTGCTCTATGCCGAGTGGAAGCCTAAACCCTATACCGTACATTTCGAAGGCGGTGACGGAGCCAGTGGCTCTATGAATGATGTTTCGTATAACTTGGGCGAAACGGTTCAGCTACCAGCCAACTCCTTTAGCAAGGAAGGATACACCTTTGTTGGGTGGACGCCTGCGGCTTCTGTTGGAGGCATTATCGCAGACCAGGCATGGGTAACTGACTTGTGCGCAAAAGATGCAGAGGGAAACATCATGCTTGATTCTGATGGATACCCCAAGGGGCTTACTCTACAAGCTGTTTGGATTGAGAGCAGCGTTTTGCAACATGATGTAACGGTTGTTGTTGTCAAGGATGAAACCGCAATCGGCGGCTTAGCATCAGACTCGGCAGCAAGGCTCACGCTGTGTTCGGGTGAGACGTCTTTTGCGCCTTTTGAGTGGAAAGAAGAAAAGCTCTGTTATGTGTTAAAGCAAGACGGAATAATACCTCCGGGTTCCTATGATCTGTTTCTTGACGGTAAAGACACGGGCAAAGATGTTCTGGTGGATACCAAGACGGATGTTGTGACGCTTAATTTCTATACCTTAGATACTGCTTTCGATTCCTTGCTGGGTGGTGTTGATATTGCGCCCGCTTGGGCTACGACCTTCGGTGGCGAAACCGCATATCTCGAAGGCTCGGAAGTGCAGTTGACTGCCCGCGAAGGACAATCGGGCTACACTTTCGGATACTGGGTAGGTATTGGTCCTGCGCCTTCCTATGCGCAAGGGTCATCCGAATTATCTAATCCAACTGCCCTCATAATGCGTACCCCGCTTGAGATGTGTGCAGAATCGCAGTCAGTTGGCTACCTTGTTTCATTCGACGCCAATTGTTCAGATGCTGAGGGGTCTATGGCGGATCAAAAACTCTTTTACGGATTGGAATCGAATCTGAGCGCTAACGCTTTTGTGCGCACAGGCTACACGTTTGAAGGGTGGAATACGGCGTCAGACGGTTCGGGTACTGCGTATGCTGACAAAGCTACTGTTCAGAATCTTCTCGATAAAGAGGGAACCGTAACGCTCTATGCCCAGTGGAAACCTATTACGTATTTCGTAAACTTTGATGGCAACTTTGCTGAAGGTCCTGCTATGCAGTCTTTGGAGGCTATCTATGATCAGAATTTCAACTTGCCAGAATGTACATTCGTATTCAAAAACGAGGGTGGGAAAGATTCCAAGTTCTTAGGTTGGAACACTCAGCGTGATGGTTCGGGTACTGCGTATGTGGATGAAGAAAACGTGGTGAATCTTTGTAACACCCAGGGCGGATCGGTGACGCTTTATGCCCAGTGGGAAGACCCTGAACCTACGCCTGGACCAAGCCCTGAGCCACCTGCCCCTGAACCGGGTCCAAGCTTGGAAGGTAATTCGTTATTGGGCTCGGATGGTTCAAGTAATAAAACTGCCAAAACAGACGATGGATCAAACAAAGGACGTGCCCTTGCTCTTGCGGGTTTATCTGTGAGTGCTGTGGCGCTAGCAGTATATCGGACGAAGGCTAGCAGAAGGCAGGGTTAAAACCCAAAACACCAATAGCTCTCATTAAAAGAAACCCCGAGTGTACTCGGGGTTTCTTGCTTGCGGAAAGAAGTACTGGAGAGGAATTGCTCTATTTAGCCCCAAACTTCGTTAGCTATGTCACGAATGAGGGCTATCTTGTTCCATTGGTCTTCGTCGGTAATAATGTTTCCTTCTTCCGTTGAAGAGAATCCGCATTGAGGGCTAATGCAGAGCCGATCAAGAGGAACAAACTGGGAAGCTTCCTTGATACGCGCCTTAATGTCGTCGGGATTTTCCAGCGCTCCTTCTTTCGAGGTAACCAATCCAAGTACAACTTTTTGGCTCGCGATATACTTCAATGGTTCGAACCCGCCAGCACGATCTGAGTCGTATTCCAAGAAAAAGCCATTGACGTTGAGATTAGGGAAAAGGATAGGAGCAACGGGATCGTATCCGCCTGAAGAGAACCAAGTAGAACGGAAGTTGCCACGGCAAATGTGAATAGTAACGGCAAGATCTTCAGGCTTGTCTTTAAGGGACTCGTTGATAAGCGAAACATAATCGTGCGCCAATTTGTCCATATCAAAGCCTCGTGCTTCATAGGCAGCGCGTTTGTTTGGATCGCAGAATTCACCCCAAGACGTGTCGTCAATTTGAAGGTAGCGACAGCCCTCATCGTAAAATGCTTTGATTGCTTTGCGGTAGGCTGCGGCAATGTCGGCAAATAGTTTAGCTTCGTCTTTGTATTGTTCGATGGGTTGATAGTTCTCCTCGCGGACGCAGCAGATAAGATGAAGCATGGTAGGGGAAGGAATGGTTTGTTTTACTAAGGTTTCGCCTGCAGCTTTTTTGGTGAAGAGGAAGTGTTGCAGGAAGGGATGATCGTTGAAGTCGATCGTTCCGTCAATTATGACGGTCTTTGATTTAGGCTGATGCCCTTTGAATTCTACGGACCAATGTTCTGCGCCAACTTCCTTAACTCCGTCGAGTGCAGCCAAGAAATCAAGATGCCACATGGAACGTCTGAATTCTCCGTCGGTTACTGCGTTAAGGCCTACCGCCTTTTCTTTTTCTATGAGTTCAATGATAGCTTTGTCTTCGATTGCAGTGAGTTCTTCTTGGGTGATGTTTCCAGCGGCAAATTGAGCACGTGCTTCTTTGAGATAGTCTGGCCTTAGAAAGCTTCCAACGATGTCAAAGCGAAAAGGTGCAAGTGGTTTAGTCATTATTTCTCCTTGGATGTTTTACGTTTACTGTCGATTTGAGCTAATAAGGGTTCAACTTTTTTTAGCATATAAAAGATGGGTGGTTCTTGATGTAAGAGTCACCCATTTTTTTGTAGATAGTCGTTTGTGCTAGTTAACGGCGGCAAAAGCTTGATCGAGGTCAGCAATGATGTCATCGATGTGTTCTGTGCCAATGGAAAGGCGAATGGTGTTTTCTTTAATGCCTTGATCGGCTAATTCTTCAGGTGAAAGCTGTGAGTGGGTGGTGGTTGCTGGGTGAATTACCAAGCTTTTAACATCCGCCACGTTTGCTAGCAAGCTGAAAATCTTAAGGTTATCAATGAATTTCCAAGCTTCTGTTTGGCCACCTTTAATCTCGAAGGTAAAGATTGAGCCGCCTCCGTTAGGGAAGTACTTTTTATAAAGTTCATGATCGGGGTGATCGGGCAAACTGGGATGGTTAACACGCTCAACCTGTGGATGGTTTACTAAGTAATCGATAACCTTTTTGGTATTTTCAGCGTGACGCTCTAAGCGCAGCGACAACGTTTCGGTTCCCTGTAGCAAAAGGAAAGCGTTGAAAGGTGAAATGGTTGCGCCAGTGTCACGCAAAAGAATTGCGCGAACATACGTTACGAAAGCGGCAGGACCCGCAGCGGCAACAAAAGAA
>FR895491.1:51380-51974 GCA_000434775.1 Eggerthella sp. CAG:368
CGATGGGGGCGTATTTGCCGGCTGTTTTCCAGTCAAACGTTCCGCCGTCAACAATTACGCCACCTAGGGTAGTGCCGTGTCCGCCGATGAACTTGGTTGCAGAATGAACAACGATGTCTGCACCGTGCTCAAGGGGGCGGAAAAGGTATGGGGTGCCAAACGTATTGTCAATCACCACAGGAACTTGGTGCTTGTGGGCAATTTCTGCAATGGCATCTACGTTGGGAATGTCTGAGTTTGGATTGCCGAGAGTTTCCAAAAATACGAGTTTGGTGTTTTCTTTGATAGCGCCTTCGACTTCTTCAAGGTTATGAGCGTTTACGAAGGTCGTTTCAAGATTGAATTGCGCCAAAGTGTGTTCAAGAAGGTTAAATGTTCCGCCATAAATAGTTTTCTGAGCAACAATGTGGTCGCCTGCTTGAGCAAGTGCCTGAATGGTGTAGGAAATAGCTGCGGCACCTGAGGCAACAGCAAGGCCTGCAACACCGCCTTCGAGGACAGCGATACGGTCTTCAAAAACTCCTTGAGTTGAGTTAGTGAGACGGCCGTAGATGTTGCCTGCATCGGCGAGACCGAAGCGGTCGGCTGCGTGCT
>FR895491.1:52027-56593 GCA_000434775.1 Eggerthella sp. CAG:368
TGATAGATTGGCACCGCGCGGGAGTCGGTAGCGGGATCTGCCTGTTCTTGTCCAACATGGAGCTGAAGGGTTTCGAAATGAAGATTGCTGTTTGCCATGAGTAACTATCCTTACGAATTGATTGCTGTAATTCTTTTGCTTTTGTCATCGATCGTTTTGACGAGAGTGAGTATCGCCGCATAAGTCTAGCTAGTCAATAGGTTTAGTGGGAAAACGTCATTGTGAAACCTGATAGCTGGGGTTAGTTGTTTTTTATAGCGGGTGTGACCTGGCGAAATGTATTGGTTTTAAGCAAACAGTTACTGGGTAATCCCCCCCCTTTTTTGTCTCAGAGCAATATCTAAAAGTAGATATCTTTTTCTTGCTAGAAAGAGTCATTTTTTTCTTACGTTTCATTTTCGACCAGGAAAGAATCCTTTCACCAATAACAGTGTTACAAATTATAAAAAAGTGTTATCATCGTTTCACTATTGAGGTTACGATTCTGGTTTTTGTAACATCATCTAAGGAATAGAGTAAACGATGGATTATCAATCTGCTGTTTTCAAGATGAGAAAGTATTGGAACGATTCTGCTCAAACCTATGATGAGAGGCATGACCTGTATGACGAAAATCATTGGCAAAACGTACTTTCAGGATTGGTTGGTTCAAACAAAGAAGCAACAATTCTTGACGTTGCAACTGGAACGGGACTCATCGCAAATTACTTAGCTTCCGCGGGTTACGAAAACGTTGTCGGCGTTGATATTTCAGAAAAAATGATGGCGCATGCCATAAGAAAATCTCAAAAAAGAGGCAATGACATTGAGTTTTTATATGGGGATACCCTCGATCTTCCTTTCGAAGATGAAGTTTTTGATGTCGTAATCAATTCTCGTTTGTTATGGACCCTCTCTGATCCTCTTGCGGCAATGAAAGAGTGGTATCGGGTTTTGCGTCCCGGAGGAACGATCGTCGCTATTAATGAGCTAGAGGAATCGGGGATACAAGTGAATCTTAATGGTGAATATAGCGAAAAGACAGGAATAAACGAGTTCCCTTTTGCGCAAGCATCTCAAGAAGAAATTTTAGATGTCTTTGAACAGGCTGGATTTAAAAAAACTGTGGTTCGGCATATGGAGGGATGCCATATGAAAACGAGTAATTCTGAAAACTGGTTTGCGTTTATTGGGAAGAAATAGATTTTTCCCAATAAAGAGAAAACAATTAGAGAAAGGGAAAATGTGACTAAGGTAAAGAAGAAACTTGCGGGATTTTTGACGGTTGCTTTAGTAGCTTTTTTGTCGCTTGGAATTCTGAGTGGTTGTTCGGGAGGAAAAAACGACGAGAAAGTGTTGACTATTGCTTTTCCGTCAACCATTACCACGCTTGATATCAGTGATGGTGATGCGGCCACCATGCTCAAAGAAGTCGGTGGCGTTGTAGAAACTTTGGTAAACGTTGATTCGAATTTTAATCTTACGCCCTCTTTGGCAGTGTCTTGGGAGCGTGTTTCTGAAACAGCTTGGGTGTTTAACTTAAGAGAGGGAGTTACATTTCATGACGGAAGCGATTTCAATGCCGACGCAGTGAAGTGGTGCTTTGATCGTCAGATTGCAGAAGACAAATCATTTTCTTCCTATACAAAAATCACTTCTGTTGATGTTTTAGATACGTATAAAGTTCAGTTAAACACTAGCACTCCAACAGGTGAGGTCCCTGAAGCACTTACTAATGTTGCCGCATGTATTATTGCAAAGAGTTCCGTTGATGATCAGGGAAAATTTATAAAACCAGTCGGAACAGGGTATTTTCAGTATGAGGATTTTGATGTTTCTACTGGCAACTCAAAGTTTGTAACCTTTGATGATTACTGGAACGGCAAACCAGATAGCTCAATTACTGAACGCGATATCTTGTCGATGCCAGATTCAAGTACGCGCTCTCTTGCGGTTCAGAATGGCGAAGTTGATATTGCTACCGATGTTCCTTTTTCTGATTTAGCGACACTAAAAGACAACAAGGAAGTAAAGGTTGAACAGTTTAACACTGCACGCACGTATTTCAACACCTTCAATACTAAGAAAGATTATCTAAGCAACGTAGAAGTTCGCCGAGGTCTCCTTTGTGCGATCAACTATGACGAAATGGTAAACGGAGCCCTGCTTGGTGTTGGATCGGTTCCTAACGGTATCTTCATGGAGGATGTTCCTTGGAATAATCCTGACGTTGCTTCATATTCTTATAATGCAGAAAAAGCGAAAGAGCTCTTTGATTCAGCAGGATTTGTTGATTCTGATGGCGATGGTATGCGTGAGTACAAGGGCGAAGAGGTAAAACTCAATATTGTTACTGGCTCTCGTCGTCCCGGCAATGCATTAATTGCTCAGGCAATGCAAGGCTATTTTGCTTCGGTTGGTGTTGATGCCGAGGTTAATGTTTTAGAAGGAACAGCACTTTCTTCTGCTCAAAGCGAAGGAACCTATGATTTATATATTAGCTCTGCTGCAACAGGATATGTACCATCAGCTTCCTATTATCTGAGCCAGTACTATGAAAGCACCTCAAAAAATGCTCAGTATGCAGGTTATTCTAACGGGAAACTCGATACCTTGATTGATCAGTGCCGCGGCTTGATTAGTTCTGAGGAAAAATATGAGGTAAGTAGGCAGGCACAAGTGCTGGCGCAAGATGATGCCGTTGTTACCACGCTTGCTAATTACGGCGCTGTTTTCGCAATGAATCCTAAGATTACCGGTTTTAGCTACAGCGCTGCCGTTCATGACTTTATCGTTCCTTATACCGTAGATATCGAAGGATAGCTCAACTCATAGTGGCAAAGGACTCAGACGTTTGACCTGTGTTCTTTGCCTTTAGTTTTATCAAGATAAAAGGATTTGGTCCCCGTTTTTCTTATAAGGATGTTTCATGGGGAAGTTTCTTCTTAAGCGAATTATTCTGGTTTTTTTTGTTCTTTGGGCTGTAGCAACTATGGTTTTTTTCTTGGTGCATGTTACTCCTGGCGATGTTGCCGAGGCAATTCTTGTTCAAACACGAGGCCCAGAGTCAATAAGTGATGAATCGCTGGCGCAAATTCGACAAAAGTTTGATTTGGATCAGCCTGTAATAGCGCAATATTTCTCCTGGCTCTTGAATGTTTTTCAGGGAGATTTTGGAATTTCATATCGCTATAACATGCCTGTTGCAGACATGATTGCTAATCGTCTACCCAATACTATTCTGCTAGGAACGAGTGCGCTTTTTATTTCGCTTGCGGTTGGCATTCCCTTAGGGATAGTTAGTGCTTTAAATCGCAATAAAATACTTGATCATGCAACACGATTGCTCGTATTGCTTTTTGCATCATTCCCAGGGTTTTGGGTAGCTATCATTTTGATTTTATTTTTCTCAATCGGTCTAGGTGTTTTACCTACGAGCGGAATGTCTAACCCGCAAAGTATCATTTTGCCCGCTTTTACGTTGTCAATCGCCAGTATCGCCTCAACAACACGCATGATGAGAACCTCTATGCTCGATGTTTTAGAGCAGGATTATATGATTGAAGCACGCGCAAAAGGCCTTTCGAGGCGTGACGTCATCATGCGCCATGGAATAAAAAACGCCATTGCGCCCATTATTACGTTAGTAGCGTTGCAGGTTGGGCATATTCTTGGCGGCGCTGTTGTGATTGAGACTATTTTTGCATGGCCTGGATTAGGAGATCTTTTTATCAGTGCGGTCAATGCGAAGGATACCCCTATGGTTGAGGGCTGCACGATTTTGATTGCCTTTGGATATGCATTTTTTAATCTTGTTGCAGATATTGTCTATGCCGCTATCGATCCTCGTGTTAAATATGCTGACTCGTTATCGCGCGGAATTACGGTGTTAGGAAGAGGAAAAATTCAGCAGTTCATTGATTCAAAAAAATGGCGGACTTCTCTTTTGAAGCAGTCAAAATCTCTCTATCAGGATCGGGCAGAAAACGAGGCACTACGTTGAGCCGAAAAATAAAAAAAATACTCGATTTCATTAATCGTAAAAATGTCATTCTTTTTGTTGGCGCTGCCTTCAGTGTTCTTTTCTTGTTGATAACAGTTTTTGCGCCTTTACTCGAGGTGCATGATCCTCTTCAGATGGACATGAGCAAGCAGTTTATTGCTCCTTGCTTTGAGTATCCTTTTGGCACCGATAATTTGGGTCGCTGTATCTTATGTAGAGTAATTGAAGGAGCTAGGATATCCCTTGTCACCGCATGTTTTGTAGTGCTTTTTAGCGCACTAGCTGGCACTATCATCGGAATCGTTTCTGGTTTCATTGGGGGGAAATTTGATACGGTGACAATGCGCGTAGTGGATGTTTTTCTCGCCTTTCCAACTATCATTTTTGCCTTGGCGGTGGCGGCAATACTTGGGAGTAGCCAGCTTAATCTAATTATCGCCTTATCGTGCATTATGTGGACGCGTTTTGCTCGCGTTGCTCGCGGAGAGGCTATTCTGTTACGCAACGAGGAGTTCATTGAGGCTTCACGAGCTATAGGTAATTCTTCGTGTCTCATTCTGCTGAAATACATGCTTCCAAATATT
>FR895491.1:56599-66739 GCA_000434775.1 Eggerthella sp. CAG:368
CATGCTTCCAAATATTGCTTCGAAAATAATAGTTCTTATTTCACTTGATGTAGGAAGCGTCATTTTGTTCTGTTCATCTTTGAGTTTTTTGGGTCTTGGCGCTCAGCCTCCTTCGCCTGATTGGGGTGCGATGATTTCTGACGGAAAAGACTATCTACGTTATGCGCCTTGGATGTCGGTTTTTCCCGGCTTAGCCATTGCGATGGCTGCCATTACCTTTAACTTGCTTGGAGATGGTCTACGTGACTACATTGATCCCCGTATGCGCGAGATGGTTAAGGTGGAATAGGTAGATCGTATGAGCGAATTATTAAAAGTGAGAAATCTTAACGTTGATTTCTTGGTAAAAAAAGAACAAATCCATGTTGTGAACGATGTATCTTTCGATGTTCAAGAAGGTGAAGTGCTTGCCATAATTGGCGAAACGGGTTGCGGAAAATCAGTTACCGCCAACGCCATCCTTCATCTTTTGCCAGAAAATGCTCGGGTTAGCGGTTCTCTTGAATTTGAAGGGAAAAACTTGCTCGATTTGAACGAGCATGAATACAGAAAACTGCGCGGAACAAAAATAATGAATGTCGCCCAAAACCCTGTAACGTCGCTTGACCCTCTTATAAAGATTGGACCTCAAGTAAAGGAGTGCGTTACTCGCCGGTATGAGCCTTCTTCTTTGTCCGGTGGGGCTATAAAGAATCGGGTTATTGAAATATTAAGTAGCTTAAGACTTAAAGGGAAAAATTCGAGTTACGAAAAGTATGCCTGCGAGCTTTCGGGGGGTATGTGTCAACGTGTTCTTATTGCAATGGGTGTCATTACGCATCCAAAACTCTTGATTGTTGATGAGCCTACCAAAGCTATTGATTGGGTTTTAAGAAAAAGCGTGGTAGGAATGCTTGAAAGGCTCAATAAAGAAGTGGGTTGTACGTTGGTGGTAATTACCCATGATATTCCGTTTGCGGAATAAATTGCTGATCGTGTTGCGGTTTTCTATGCCGGTGAAATAGTCGAAATCGGAGCAACACAAGATGTTCTTGATTCACCACAGCATCCCTATACCCAAGGTCTTATCAATTCTTCTCCTTCAAAGGGTTTTAAGATTATGAAGGGCCATATGCCTGCTTTTACAAGCCAGTTTGAAGGCTGTAGGTTTTTTCCTCGGTGCTCAAAGGCAACAGAAGAGTGTAAAAAAACCATTCATTTGCAGGCGCTTTCAGATAGGCAAAAGACTAGATGCTGTTATGTTGAGAGCGGCGAGGTGCAGCATGCTTAATGTTTCTCATGTTTCAAAAACGTTTTCTTCAGGGTTTTTGGGAAGTAAAAAAACAAAAGCAGTTAATGATGTTTCCTTTAAAGTTGAAAAAGGAAGCATCTTTGGCTTGGTTGGCGGAAGCGGATCAGGCAAAACAACGCTTTCTCGCATAATAATGGGATTGCTCTATCCTGATGCCGGCTCTGTTGAGCTCGACGGAAGAAATCTTCTTCTGTTGTCTAGAAAAGAATGGAAAACTGTTCGAAAAGATATTCAGATGGTTTTTCAAAATCCGCAAAAAACATTTAATCCTCGATTTACGGTGCGACAAAGCTGTCTTGAACCTCTTCGCTTATTTTCTCTTTGTGCGCCTCAAGACGAGGAAAAAACAGTGTGTGAAATGCTTGATTCGGTTGGTGTTTCGTATGATCAGCTTAATAAGTATCCTCACGAAATAAGCGGTGGACAGGCGCAGCGAATAGCCATTGCTCGCGCTCTTGTTTTGCAGCCGAAACTTATTATTTGTGATGAGGCAACATCAATGTTGGATGTTTCTATTCAGGCACAAATTGTTGATTTGCTTCGGCATATCAACAAAGAGTGGGGTACTACGCTTCTTTTTATTTCACATGATTTAGAAGTAGTTAAATATCTAGCCGACTCTGTTGGGATTATGAATAAGGGACACTTAGTTGAGAGCGGGAAAACGAAAGAGGTGTTCTCTAATCCAGTAGATGCCTTCACTAAAGAGCTTTTTTCTGCGTTATAGATTGGTCTGTCCTATAGAGCTGGGATCTTTTGTCTAAGTGTTTATGTCATGTGATCGCGAAAGATATTTGTATCTTTGTGTGTTGCCTAGTCAAGAAGAACACTCATGCTTTTGGGTAACGCCATTGATACTGCGTATTGTTTCGTAATGTTTCAGAAAACGCAAAGTACTGTTTCGTAATTGTTACGAGTCGTAACACCGACACTTCACTTTCTCGAAAGGGTTTAGTGTATACAGTCAGCAAACTAGCCCAAGGAATCAGTCAAGCTAGACCGAGGTAGTTTGCTTGAAGCTCAAGTAAGCATGTCGTTTGAGTTTTATCAAGAGTTGAAAGTGAGAGGTTCGGAATGCAATTACGGAAGGAGCCCGCGCAAAACGGGCTATATCGTCCAGAGTTCGAACATGATGCGTGCGGTATTGGCGCACTTGCCCATTTGAAGGGTGTTCGTACTCACCAAATGGTTGACGACGCTTTGTCGGTTCTTGTTAATCTGGAGCATCGAGGCGGAAAAGGTCTTGAGCACAACACCGGTGATGGCGCTGGTATTTTGTTCCAAGTTCCCCATCATTTCTTTCGCAAAGAAGCGCAAAAGTATGGCCATCTTTTGCCTGACGAAGGTGATTATGGTGTAGCAATGCTCTTCTTCCCTCAAGATGAAAAAGGGGTAGAAGTTTCCAAGCGTATTTTTGAAGAGGGTTGTGCTCAGGCGGGCTTGCGTCTTTTGTTTTGGCGCGAAGTTCCTGTTGACCCTCATGATTTAGGATCAACCGCCCGTGCTTGCATGCCTACCATTTTGCAGGCATTTGTTGGTCGTCCTGAAGATGTTGATCGTGGCGAAGCATTTGAGCGTCGTTTGTATGTTTGCCGCCGTATGGTTGAAAAGGCCGCGGACGCTGAATATGCTCTTAAGGGCCATATCTTTTATGTTTGCTCGTTTTCTGCTCGCACTATTGTGTACAAAGGTATGCTTGTTGCAACGCAAATGCGCCGCTTCTATATTGACCTTTCCGATGCAGCAGTTAAGACAGCTATCGCTCTTGTTCATTCTCGTTATTCAACTAACACCACTCCTTCGTGGGAGCGCGCTCATCCAAATCGTTACATTATTCACAACGGCGAAATCAATACGTTGAAGGGCAATGTAAACTGGATTCGCGCGCGTGAACCAAATCTCTATTCGCCAGTTTTAGGTAAAGATCTTGAATCGGTGCTTCCTATCATTAATAAGGAAGGTTCCGACTCTGCAATTTTAGATAATGTCCTTGAATTTTTAGTCATGAATGGCCGCGACATGACGCGCGCAGTTTCTATGCTGTTGCCAGAGCCATGGGATCACAACGACACGCTTCCTGCTCGTCGTCGTGCTTATGACGAATATCAGTCAATGCTTATGGAGCCCTGGGATGGTCCTGCGGCAATTGCTTACACCGATGGTACTACCTTTGGTGCGGCGCTTGATCGTAACGGTTTGCGTCCTGCTCGCTATTACCTCACGCGTGACGATCGCTTCTTGCTTTCGAGTGAAGTTGGCACTATTGAAATTGAGCCTTCGAACATTTTGACGGCGGGATGCTTAGGTCCTGGCGAAATGGTTGAGATTGATACCGCAGCCGATCGCGTAATTTGGAATGATGAAATTCGCAATCGCTATTCCAAGGAAAAGCCTTATGGTGACTGGATCAAAGAAGAAAAGATTGAAGTTTTTGATCTTGATGCGCCTGCTCAGACTGAGCCTGGAAAAGATTTGGAAGTTCCCTTTACAGTTCGCATGGCGAAGCTTGGTTATCACTGGGACGACGTTGATGAAGTAATTCGAGCTATGGCTGAAAAGGGCAGTGTTCCTTTGGCTTCTATGGGTATCGATGCTTCACTTGCTTGTCTTTCGAAGAGGAACCGCTCATTCTTTGACTATTTCTATCAGCTCTTTGCCCAAGTTACAAATCCTCCTATTGATGCGCTGCGTGAAAGCCTCGTAACGTCAAGCGTCCTCTATATTGGCAACCACGGCAATTTGCTTGAAGACTCACGTAATGCGTGTCAGCTTATTCGTTTGGATAGCCCTATTCTTACCAAGGATCAGTTCGACCGCATTGCCTCTGTTGAGCGCGTTGGGTTTAAGGCTCAGCGTTTTTCGGCAACGTATCGTAGAGATGCGGGTGAGGGTGCTCTTGAAAAAGCATTGGACGAATTGGCTGTTGAAGTTGAAAAGGCAGTGCGTAACGGTGTAAGCATTGTTATTCTGTCTGATCGCGCAGCTGCTGGCGAAGTGCCTATTCCTTCGTTATTGGCGGTATCTTCGGTACATAACCACCTCATCACCGTGGGCGTTCGTACGTTTGCCGACTTTGTTGTTGAAACAGGAGACGCTATTTCTGCCCATGATTTCGCCGCATTGATTGGGTATTCTGCATCGGGAATCTATCCTTACATGGCTCACGAGTGCATTGCTAGCTTAGCTGAAAAGGGCGCTATCGAAGTATCTGCTGAAGAGGGAATTGCCAACTATAACAAGGCTGTTTTGGCTGGCGTTATTTCCATCATGTCGAAGATGGGCATCTCAACTATTCAGAGCTATCATTCAGCTCAGATTTTTGAGGCCGTGGGCTTTAAGCAGGAATTTGTTGACAAGCATTTTGCTGGTACGGTTTCTCGTGTTGGCGGCTTGGGTGTTAACGATGTTGAGCGCGAGGAGAATCAGCGCTATGACGATGCTGTAGCAATTCTTGAGTCTCCTGCTCCTGGGCAGCTTCCTTCTTTGGGTCTTACCAAGTGGCGCCCGCAAGGTGGTGAGGAACACTTAATTGATCCGCAGACTATCTACTTGCTTCAGCATGCATGCCGTGAGGGCAACTACGAATTGTTTAAGCAGTACAGCGATCATCTTCATCAGGAAGGTCGCGCTATTCGTCTGCGTGATTTGCTCGACTTTGTTACCGATCGCGCTCCTGTTCCTTTGGAAGAAGTTGAGCCTGCTGAGTCAATCGCAAAGCGATTTAATACGGGCGCTATGAGTTATGGTTCGATTTCCGAAGAAGCTCATAAGTGCATGGCAATCGCTATGAATCGTTTGGGTGGTCGCTCCAATTCTGGTGAAGGCGGAGAAGATCCTCGTCGAGAAACGCCACTTCCTAATGGTGATTCAATGAACTCGGCTATTAAGCAGATTGCCTCTGGTCGCTTCGGCGTTACCAGCCGCTATCTTTCTTCTGCGATTGAGATTCAGATTAAGATGGCTCAGGGCGCAAAGCCTGGTGAGGGTGGTCACCTGCCAGGTAAGAAAGTGTATCCTTGGATTGCTGAGGTTCGTCAGTCTACCCCTGGTATTGGCTTGATTTCGCCTCCTCCACATCATGATATTTATTCGATAGAAGACTTGGCGGAGCTTATCTTCGATCTTAAGAACGCAAACCCTAACGCACGTGTTTCGGTAAAACTTGTTTCAGAAGCTGGCGTTGGCACCATTGCAACCGGTGTTGCAAAGGGGGCTGCCGATAAGATTTTGATTTCGGGCCACAATGGTGGTTCGGGTGCAGCTCCTCGTGATTCAATCTGGCATGCAGGTTTACCCTTAGAACTCGGCATCGCTGAAGCCCAGCAAACTCTGCTTCAAAATGGTCTTCGTTCTCGTGTTGTTCTTGAGGCAGATGGTAAGTTGATGGACGGCAAAGATGTTGCGGTTGCTTGCTTGCTTGGTGCGGAAGAGTTTGGTTTTGCAACCATGCCGTTGATTGCTATGGGTTGTTTGATGCAGCGTGACTGCCAGCAAGATACGTGTCCAGCGGGTATTGCAACGCAGAATTGCCGCTTGCGTAAGTGCTTCCGTGGTAAGCCGGAGCACGTAGTTAATTTTATGTTGTTCGTTGCTGAGCAACTTCGTGAGGTTATGGCAGGCTTGGGCTTCCGCACTGTTGACGAAATGGTTGGTCATCCTGAATGCTTGCGTCAGGTTGAGGTTCCTGGTAACTGGAAGGCAAACTTGCTTGACTTGTCTTCTGTTCTTGCCAATGGCGAGTGCGAATTTGGCGCTCATATTCCAGGTGCCGCAGTTCGCCATTTCTTGCCTGAGATGAAATACGATGTAGAGCTTGAAAAATCACTCGACTCCACATTGTTCCTTCCTTTATCTGAGCAAGCGCGCAAGCATATGACACCTGTTCGCTTCCGTGCTGATATTGCGAATATCAATCGCTGTGTTGGCACCATTTTGGGCGCTGCGGTTACTAAGGCTCACCCCGAAGGTTTGCCTGATAACTCGGTAGTGGTTGACTGTGAAGGATCAGCTGGTCAGAGCTTCGGTGCTTTCATTCCGAAGGGTGTTACTTTGCATGTTACTGGCGATGCAAATGACTACTTTGGAAAAGGTCTTTCGGGCGGCATCGTTTCGGTTCATCCTTCAGAGGAGGCAACCTATAAGTACGACGAAAATACCATTGTTGGTAACGTTGCATTCTTTGGTGCTACTTCAGGTCGCGGTTTTGTGAATGGTCTTGCTGGTCAGCGCTTTGGTGTTCGCAACTCCGGCGCTACTATCGTTGTTGAAGGTGTTGGTAATCACGGTTGCGAATATATGACAGGCGGTATTGCCCTGATCTTAGGCGAAGTTGGTTTGAACTTTGCTGCTGGTATGACAGGCGGCATTGCCTACGTCTTTGATGAATATGGTACCTTGGCCGATCGTTGCAATATGGGGTCGGTTAAGTTTGAAACGCCTACCAGTGATGAACTCGAGTTTATCCATAGCCTTATCGAGGAGCATGTTGACTACACGGCAAGTCCGCGCGGAATAAAGATGCTCTATCGCTTTGACTCTATGAAAAAGCACTTTGTTAAGGTTATTCCGGTTGAGTACGAGCGTGTTCTTCAAATTGTTGCTGCAGCGGAAGCTGAGGGCAAAAGCCATGAAGAAGCACTAGAAGAAGCGTACGAAATCGTAGGAAAGGGGCGTCAGTAATGGGTAAGGCCGGAGCATATCTCGAACAGGAGCGCGTTGCACATGCTGAGCGCTCAACAGAAGAAGCAATTCAAGATTTTAACGAGTTTGCCATCCCTCTTTCTGAGGCTGAACAGCAGGTTCAAGCAAGTCGTTGCATGATGTGTGGTGTGGCGTTTTGTCAGGCAGGCTTTGCATTTGGTAAGGCCCGTCCTTCAGGATGTCCACTGCATAACCTAATTCCAGAATGGAATGATTTAGTGTATCGAGGTCTTTGGGAAGAAGCAGCCGAGCGTTTGGCGCTTACAAATCCGTTTCCTGAGTTTACGGGTCGTGTTTGCCCTGCTCTGTGTGAGGCGGCATGCAATCTTGCTTCCATCGAAGGACCGACAACTATTCGCGATAACGAGCGCGCAATTTCGGATCATCAGTGGGCTCACGGCGGACCTGCTCCTTTGCGCAAGCCCGCAGCAGATGCGCCTCATGTTGCGGTAATTGGTTCTGGCCCTTGTGGTTTGGGTGTTGCTTGGCAGCTTGCCGAAAAAGGTGTTCGCGTAACGGTGGTTGAGCGTCATGATCATGCAGGTGGTTTGCTTATGTATGGCATTCCAAACATGAAGCTTCCTAAGGAAATTGTTGATCGTCGCATTAACTATTTGGAAGAGGGCGGCATTACGTTTGAGCTGAATACTGATGCATGCGACGAGCAGGTTGCCAAGCGCTTAACGTCTGATTTCGATGCGGTGGTTGTTGCCGTTGGTGCGGCTGACCCTCGTGGTGTTGTTGCTCCTGGTGCCGACCAAGAGGGTATGGTTTATGCGGTTGACTATCTCACGTCTTCTACGAAGTCGGTTCTTGGTGGCCATGAGCCAGAGATTTCTGCCAAGGATTTAGATGTCGTGGTAATCGGTGGTGGTGACACGGGTACTGACTGCGTGGCAACGGCTGTTCGCCAGGGAGCGAAGAGCGTTCATCAGCTTGAGTACAATGCAGCGCCTCCCGAGAAGCGTTTGCCAACCAATCAGTGGCCTGAGTGGCCTTTCGTAAAGAAAACCGATTATGGTTTGCGTGAGGCTATTGAGCACTATGAGATGGAACCCCGTTCATTTGCTGCAAACACGATTGAAGTTTTAGGTGAAAATGGCCAGGTAACGGGCTTGCGTGTTGAGACGCTCGACTGGAGCCAGGGTGCTCCAAAGCCTGTTGAGGGTTCTGATCGTATTCTTCCTGCTCAGTTGGTTCTTATTGCGTGTGGCTTTACGGGTCCTGAGCGTGGCGTTTATGATGCGCTCGGCGCGGAGTTAGTTGAGCAGCGTGGCGGTATTCGCCCTGTGATGATTGAAGAAACTCATCAGATTAAACATGCAGGTAAAACGCCAATTTATGCTGCAGGTGATGCGCGCAATGGTTCGACCTTGGTTGTTAATTCGCTTTCCGATGGTCTTGCTTGCGCAAAAGAAGTCGCTGCTGATTTATTAGGATAAGCCTAAGCCTAAAGCTAATAGGCGATTGTTAAAGGAGGCGCTCAATCGAGCGCCTCCTTTTGTCTTTCTTCAGAAGCTTTGCTGCTTTTATTTCAGTCTGCTTTACTTCCGTTTTAAATAGTTTTTAGAATCTCATCTTACTCAACAACATTAAGGATGATTCTGTCTTCAGGCACTTCTCGCAAAGGGAAGGTTTCATCGGTTTTCCCAAGGGCGATTGCGCAGCAGGGCGTGACTCCTTCGGGGAGGTTGAGTTTAGCAACCAGTGCAGGCTGCTTTGCAGCTGCCCCAATGCATCCCCAAATATCGCACGAACCAACACCGAGTTCAGTGGCGGCAAGAGCCATATTGTGAACTATCATGGCGGCACTTGAGTAGGTGTAGTTTTCTGCTCCAGGCGCAACGGTGGCAGAAACCACTATAAGGGTTGGCGCATTGTAGAGCATTTTGCGATCAGGATCACCAAACAGTTCGCCGCCTGCGCGCTCGATTGTGGCAAGAAGGTCTTTGTTGGTAACAAGGGTTAAGTGGTAGTTTTCGTATTGCCCCATGGCTACAGGAGCAGCTTTGGCTGCCTTGATGATAAACGAAAGATCTTCGTCGCTAATGGGTTCGCCTGTAAAGGTACGAACTGATTTTCTGCTAAAAAGTAATTCCTTGGTGTTCATGGCGCTATCCTTTTTTTGTACTTATGTTGCGTTTCGGGCTTACTATACCGCCGCAATGTTGCAGTTTGTTTTCTCCTGCCAAGTTCTTGGGAAGAAGGTTACGAAGCTGAATTTGCTTGATATTCTTTCATGAATAGCTGGTAATCTGCCTCGTTCTGATCAGCGTAGGCTTTGCTGAATTGGACAATAGCCTTGCTGAACGCATCGCTTTTCCCCAAATATCCGGCAATAGCAAATCGATTTCCTGTGCGCGCATGAGATCGAGCGAGTGTTTTCCCGCAAGTTTTCGCTAAGTTGGTGAGCTGCTTGCTGGATATGGTATCCAAATTGATTGAACCTTTGCCGTCCCACAATTGGCGTACGTAGTAATCGCGCGCAACACCGTCGACTCCCACAGCCCGCGTCCACCCTAGCAAAACATCACTTGCGGCTTGAATAGCCCGCTGCCCTTCAACAACGCGTTGTCCATTGTTTTTGTAAATGCTCTTTCCTGTGAAACGTTCTAACACGGATTCTTGCGCTTCTTTAATCTGCAAAACCAAGGGGTCATTTGAATCAAGCCCCTCAAGAAGCACAATCCAGCAGCGCGTGCCAACACTACCAACACCTACAACTTTTCGCGCAATATCAACGCCGTGATACTGCTTCATTAAATGGCGTTTATCGTTGCTTAGGCTTTCTTGATACTTCCTAAGGACAAGAGCGATAAGATGCTCGCGCTCTTTGAGGTTGGTGTCAGGAATCTCTCGGCGAATCTGCTGTTCTACGAGGTTTCGGAGTGGAATAATAAGAGGCGGCTGATTGATGAAGCGAACCTTGCCATCCACTACTTCGGTAAGTTTTAAAACAGCACGGTCACTGTTTTTCGTCTTGGCTTTGAGGATTATTTTCTCGGTATTTTTTTGGGTCTTCTTGGAAAGACTTCCGCTAAATTGCGAATAAAAATCTTCAACATCAGTGTGTGCATACCATACATCCATGGTTTTCATCTGGGAAAATTCCAGCATGGAAGTTTGATAACTTTCTACGGCAGCCCTAA
>FR895491.1:66749-87009 GCA_000434775.1 Eggerthella sp. CAG:368
CTACGGCAGCCCTAACAGCGTTACTCCGTTCTTTTTCGGAAAATCCTCTGTTGCGTCCGCATATTTCTACACTGGTGGCAAGACGTTTGATGTCCCATTCCCAAGGTCCGCGTGCGGTTTCATCAAAATCGTTAATATCAAAAACTAGATGACGTTCGGGTGATTGAAAGAATCCAAAGTTTGAAATGTGGGCATCGCCACATGCTTGAACATTCAGTCCGGTGCTTGGGGTAGTTGCAAGGTCGCTCGCCATAAGAATGGCACTTCCTCGAAAGAAGGCAAATGGAGAGGCGGCCATGCGCTCGTGGCGGATAGGAAGCAATTCTGAAACGCGTGTGGTCTCCTGGCTTTTAATGAGATCCATCGGGTTTAAACGATAAAGGGAAGGTTCCCATGTTGCATGTGATGTTCGAGGTACCTTTTTACGCAGGTTTTTACCGCGTTCTCTGCTCTCTTCGGCGGATTCTTTGTTTTCGTGAGCGAGTAGCTCTTTAATTTCTTCGCGAAGTGCATTTTTCGTTTGCTCGATTTTTTCTAAAAGCATGCTAATTCCCCTTATCCCTCATTGCTTTGATTCATAATTGATAGCATACAAGTTCAAGAAGGTAGTGCGCAATTTTGTTTGCGTTTGATTAAGAAGAGCCCGACGCGTGTTGGCGAAGAACGCCTATCGGCAAAACACCTTGCTGGTAGGGGGTTTACTTATGAAAACAGTGTTTGGATAACAGGGCAGCGTGCTAAAAGTGAAGAAGTAAAAGCAACACGCCAATGGTGAAGTAACAAGGCAATGCGTTAATAACGAAGCAGCTGGGTAAGGAGTAAGCGAAGCAATGCAATACAGGAAAGATGTTCGAAGCGGAAATGAACTTTCTGTTTTAGGGTTTGGATGCATGCGTTTTCCCAGCAGTGTTCCAGGAGCGATTGACGAAAAGGCTACAGAAAAACTTATTCTTCAAGCACTTGATCAAGGAATAAATTATTTTGATACCGCCTATATTTATCCCAATAGCGAGCATGTTTTAGGCTCGATCATCGAGCGAAATGCAATTCGCGAAAAAATGCTTATTGCAACTAAACTTCCTCATCAATCTTGCAAGAAAAGAGAAGATTTTGATAGGTATTTGAGCACGCAGCTTGAACGGCTCAAAACGGACCATATTGATTACTACCTAATCCACAATGTAACGAGCTTGGCCGAGTGGAAGCGTCTGCTGTCTTTGGGAATTGAGGTATGGATTTCTGAACAAAAACGATGCGGAGCAATTAGGCAAATTGGCTTTTCTTTTCACGGTTCCCAGGCGGAGTTTGCGCCATTGCTTGAAGCGTACGATTGGGATTTTGTTCAAATTCAGTACAACTATATGAATGAGAATTATCAGGCGGGCAAGTCGGGGTTGTTGCTTGTGGCTGAAAAGGGTTTACCTGTGATAATCATGGAGCCCTTGTTGGGAGGAAAGCTCGCAACGGGGCTTCCGAAGGGGGCTAAAGAAGTGCTGCAGCGTGCGGATTCTAGCTTGAGTCCTGCCGAGTGGGCTCTTCGTTGGTTGTGGGATCAGCCTGAAGTAACGGTTGTTTTGTCTGGTATGAACACTGCCGATCAGATTGAGCAGAATGCAGCTCTTGCAAGTAGGGTTACCCCTGGCTCGATGAATAAAGAAGACCAACAAGCTATCAATCATGTTATTGAGGTTTTTAACAAGAGCTATAAAGTGCCGTGTACAGGGTGTAATTATTGTCTACCCTGTCCTAAGGGTATCAATATCCCCGCGGCCTTTGCTGCCTATAACGCATCGTATGTTTTTGGTTGGTATCAGGGGGTAAAGGCTCATACGCTTAGTGCGGGTTCAACGAGTGACAAGCCTCACTACCTTGCTGACTGTGTTGATTGTGGCGCCTGCGCGAAGAAATGTCCGCAGCATATTGCGATCCCCGAAGAGCTAAAGAAAGCACGTAGGCGAGTTGAGCCAAAGTTTTTAGCACCCATCATGAGTGCAGCGCGTAAGTCTATGAGTAAATGGTGAGAGTTTTAGCGCGTACAGACGGAGGCTTGTCAGCGATAAAGGAAAGAAAGAAGTGGTGGGAGGTTTATCGCTTAAAGCATGTTCTGTCCGTCGCAAGGCTATTGTAAAAAACGAAGCTGAAGAAAACCTTAAAGCGTGTTATTTTTGATTTCTTGGACTCTATTTGCGAGGTAATCTTTGATTTTATCTCGGTCGATATCAAGCGCAACCGCTAGTTCGTCACAGAGCATACGCTCTACCGTGTCAAAATATTTTTTATCGGTCATGGTAATTTTTCTGCCCATTTCTTCACGTTTGATGCAGTGTTCGTGAACCGACTTTAAAATAGGAAGCATGTCTTCCAAATCGGCAGATTTCAATCTGCGATCGTATTCTTCTTTAATTCTTCGCTCTACCAAGGCAGAAGTTCCTGCATTTTTGGCAAGAGCTTTTTCATCGATAGGTTCTGCAAAAGGTATTTTGTCGATAAGGGCGAGTGCTTGCTCCTTGGTCATAACGCTTCTGCAAGCAGGCGGCTCCGCCTTCGAGATGGCAATGTAGAGCTTGAGCGTATTTTCAAACAGAGTATGAAGCTCAAAGTAGTCTTCGTTGTCAAAGTAGTTTTCACGCACTTTAGCAATTTTGCAAACGTGATGCCTGTATACAACAATGTCGCCAATAGAAAACATGAATACCCCAATCTGAATGAATGACGAATGAGAATCCGTCGCGCCAACGAAGACCCGAAGCTTAAGGGAGTGCAAAGGGGAACAGAAGACGTCGCAGATAGTGATTTTATTTTAGCACCGCCCGGCAGCTCCTATCAAAAAATGAACATATGACAAACTTGGGATTTAATTGTGTATGAATAAGCAAAGTATAAGCTGATTCTTTGTATGGGGCGGATGATTGGAATAGTTGCATGTTTTAGCACCGTGCGGCGCCGCTCGTGTTATCGCTGTTGTTATTGCGACTGTTGTTTTTGCGAATAAGGTGATTGTATCTTGGACGTGTGGCGCGAGGGCAGTGCGCTTTATGCTCGGACAATACCCTCTGGCTCCGTTGTCTGGTCGATCGAAAAAGCTGGTGGGGTTCTCGTTAGCTTTGTTAACGTATCTTTGACAAGTTTTTGTGTTATCGGTGTGCTGCTCCATAAGCCTTGTTCTAATGGATAGGATGAGTCTTGTGTACTTAGGTATACCTAAGTACATCTAGGTTCTTAGGTTTATATCTAAATGAGGGAAATAAGCAGCGTTGGCTTTGTGGCTAACTATTCCGTATTAGGCTGAATTTCCTTTTAGATTGATGGTAAATAGCGGTGCTTTTAGGAGCGCAGAATGACTGATAAAAAGAATGATACGAACGAGAAAAAAGAAGACGCAGCCACCGAGCGTGCGCGTGAAATAGTTAACGCGATGTTTGAAGGAAAGTCTACCTTGGCAAATTCAGCCACTTCGAAGGAAGAGCTTCCTGAAGATGCTGCAAGTAAAGTTGCGGTGGTTGCGGGAAGAGCGGCAGGGAAACTTGCGGTGGGTTTTGGTAAGGCGGCGCGTACGGTTTCAGGAAATGCGGTTGCTGTAAATAACAAAGAAGCAGCTGCTAAGAAGAAGGCACGTGTTGCTGTTAATGGTTCGAGCGCTGTTAAGAAACGCGCGCACGGAAAGGCGGATAGGTCTACCTCAAGTAAGCCCGAAGCTGAAAAACGCGCTGGTAAAGAAAAAGAAACTTCTGCCATGAATCCTTCCAAGAAGGCTTGCGATGCAGTCAATAAAGAAAAAGTGATTTCCAACAAGCCCTCTGAACCTAAGGCTGAGCAGGAAAACGGGGCACTCGAAGAGAAAACGCAAGTTATTCAGCGTCAGGGGGATGTACCGTTTCGGAATGATGCTGCCCAAGAAAAGAGCCACAGCTCTGCAGCTAAGAATATTCAGGGGAACAAGGCGGAAGCTGCTTCGAAAAGCCTCAAAACAGAAGTGGTAAAGCATTCAGCTATTGCCGAAAGAACAAAAGTTGTGTCCGCAAAAAACACCAGGAATACTGGGTTGGCTTCAAGCGCTGCTAGTGCATTTGCGTCGCTTGTTCAAGTTCCTGTCAATCGTCATGCAGCAAAAAAAGAAGCACAGGAAGCGGTAAAAGAGGAGCGTCGCTCTGTTTTGGAGAGCGCCGATTACACCTCTTCATATAAGGCCTACCAAAAAATGCTCACTAAGGGCGGTGCTCGAAAGAGTGGGGTGCTCGTAGAACTTCACAACACTCCCGGATGCTATGCAGTTGCAACATATCCTCCCAAACTTAAATGGGATAGGGATTTGGCAAGCTATATCGATATTTATGTGGGAATGTCTGCTCGCGCGGGAGAGGGCATTCTTGAGTGCTGCTCGCGGCAGGGTTGTGCCGATGTATATGCCGATATCAAATACAAGCAAAATGTCCAAATCTTCATTTTTAGCTGCGGCGAAGATGAACTTGAAGGCTTGCAGGAGGAGTTGATTCAAGAGCTTGGTGCTAACGAGTCATACAACGCCTTGCTTTAGGATTTCACTTATTTGCCGAGAAGAACGCCTCGGCAATGCGAGCGCTTTCGGCGGCGTCTTTGGCATACCAGGTTGCACCTATGGTTTCTGCGTATTCGGGAGTTAAGACGGCTCCTTCTACGAAGGTTTTTGCATCAGGTATTTCTTCTTTGAGCAAATTAATCGTTTGTTCCATGGCTTTGACGGTGGTTGTCATGAGTGCTGAAAGACCAATGAGTCGAATGTTTTGCTCTTTAGCTATACGCACTATTTCATGGGGATCAACATCGCGGCCAAGATCGACCACGCGGTATTCGTAGTTTTCTAGAAGCATCTTAACGATGTTTAGTGTCTTGTTCTGATTGTTTGCTACTGCGAAAAATAATTGACCCTTATGCGTGCTGTGTAACAACGCCAGTTTCTTCCCATGCGGTAATTTGATCGTTTGAATAGCCGTATTCGCGTAGCACTTCTTCGGTGTCGGCGCCAATACCACGTGAGGTAACCAAAGGGGCGGTGCCGATGGAGTCAAGACGGCAGGGCGGGTGAATCAAAATAGCTTCATCGCCTGTTGGGTAAGTGACGCGTTCGGCGTATTCGTTGTCCCAAATTTCAGGATCATTCAAAACGTCGGCGGATTCATACATAGGACCAAAAGCAATGTCGTTTTCGGTAAGGATAACTTCCCATTCAGCCATTGTTTTTTGCGCGAGGGCTTCTTCGATAATATTGACGAACTCTTCATGGTGATGGGCGCGCATATAGTCCATCTTGCAATAACGTTCGTCATCTATTAAATCGCCGCGTCCGATTGTTTCCATAAAGTGGTTGTATCCTAGTTCAGGTGCGGCAACGCAGAATTGGATCCATTTTTCGTCACTTGTTTTGTATGTTGAGTTAAAGGGATTCGAGACTGTTCTGCGGGAAGTGGGCAGTTGGTAACCTTTGTATTGAGCAGCTGTGTGCGCCAAACTCATTACGTACACACCAACTGAGTTCAGGCTTACAACCACACGATCACCCACACCAGTGCGCTCAGCGCCAACCAAAGCTGCGGCAATTCCCCCTGCAAGTGCAAGTCCTGTTTGTAAATCACCGAAGCCAGGGCCTCCAATCATTGGAGAGCCACCTTTTTCATAGAGGGAGCCGCCAACGCCTGAACGAGCATGGTAGGCCGTATAGTCGTAACCAGGGCTATCTTTCATAGAGCCATGTTCGCCGTATCCGCGGCAATGACCGTATACGAGTTTAGGGAATTTTGCGTGAAGCGTTTCCCAGTCAATGCCGAGCTTTTTTAGAGCTTTGTCGCGGGCGCTGGTAATGAAGGCGTTTGCATCTTCGAGCATTTTATAGAGGATTTCCTTACCTTCATCGGTGCGAAGATCAATTACCACGAAGCGCTTGTTTACACCAACCAGGTCAAAACAAGGGTTGTACAGATCACTTTCGCCAGGCATGGAGTATACATTCCAGTTTGTGCGATAGTCATCACCCGTTGCGGGTTCAATTTTAATAACATCCGCACCCCAGTCAGCCAAAAGCCGAACGCCTGATGGTGCGGCCACGTAGGTTGCAAATTCAATAACTTTATAGCCTGAAAGTGGTCCCTTACTCATTGTGGTATCTCCTTTTTTGCGCCACGAAGCTTGCTTCAAATTCGTCTGGAATGCCTCTTGAATCAGAAAGTAAAGCTAAGGATTTCGAAATTGAAAACGCCTCTGTTTTTTAATGCGCTCGCTTTGTTTTTCGAGCTCAAAAAAGATGATATTTAGTTCTTAAAAAGGTGGGAAAGTAAAAATAATCGGTAAACGGGTTAACCAATCAAATTTTTTTATTCTTTTAATAAAAGTGGGAAATTATAAGCATAATTAAGAGATTATCTCTATAGATTTATCTATTTGAATTAGGTAATTCAATATGAAAGTGAACCGATTTATAGGACATTATTGCTTTTTTGAGGTTTTTAGCTTGTTAAAATTGGATAGATTTAATCTTTTAGCAGGTGTAACACATGAGAACAGAGCATCTTTATTATTTCAAATGTTTGGCGGAAGTACTCAATTACACGCAGGCTTCGAAGCTTCTTTATATTGGTCAACCAACGCTGTCTGCTGCAATTAAAAATCTTGAAAAAGAAGTTGGCGCAACTCTTTTTGTACGCAGTAAAGGGTCGAGGGTCGATCTAACTGAAGCGGGAACATGCTTCTATGATCAAGTTACACTTTCTTTGAGTACGCTAGAAAAAGGTTGTTCTATCGCACAAGAACTTGATGGCTCGGTTCAAAAAACAATTAGACTTGGGACACTTTTTGCTATGCAGGGGAAGGCCTGGTCAACTGCAGTCGCAAAATTTCGAAAAGAATGTCCAGTCGACTTTTCGCTTGAAACTCAGTATGCCTATACGCCTGATATGCTCCGAAAATTGCGTGCGGGGGCTTTAGATGTTGCATTTTGTAGTCGTATGCCTGGAGATCATGACATGGAGCATGTATATTGCTGGTCATTGCCCTTGGTTCTTGCGGTGCATAAAACACATCCGTTGGCAAACAAGAAAGAAATATCTCTCAATGAGCTTAAGGGGATAAGTATTTTTACCTACAACAAGCAATCTTCGGTTTCTTCTAAGCTTGAAGAACTTGTTGATGGGTATGATCTTGACCTTAAACGCAACTATCTTGACGATTTGTGCATGTCGTCATTTGTCGCATCTGATCCAGATAGTGTTGCTTTATTTTGCTATTCATTTTTGTGTGATGTTTATGATGAGCTTGTGTGCATTCCAATTGTTGAAGCGCCGAGAGATTTCCATCTTATGTATATGACATACGTGAAAGATCGCAGAAGGCTTAAAGTAGTTCAGGAATTCATTGACTTTATGAGCGAGTATCTTACTACCGATGAATACAAAAAGATGCACGAAGAACAGCATAGTTTTTGGATGCGCAAAGCTTGATGCCTATGTTCAAAGCAGCTATCCGAAAACGCTCGAATAGCTGCTTGTTTGAACGGCTGCTTTTAGGGGCGAGAAAACTAAAGGTCGAGCTGCGCGATGATTTCTTTGAGTGCAATAGCGGAAGCCTCGAGCTTTTCTTGCTCTTCTTCATTGATGGGAACTTGCACCTTATATTCCAGCCCATTTTTGCCCACGATGGCAGGAGTGCTCAACACCACATCACTAATGCCGTATTCGCCTTCTAAGTAACTAGAAATGGGGAGGATGGGTTTTTCGTCTCTGATGATTGCCTCGCAAATTCGTTTAACCGCGCAAGCGATGCCGTAATACGTGGCGTGCTTTTTCTCGATGATTTCATACGCGCTATTCTTAACGTGATCAGCCACTTCCTTCATCGATTCTTCGTGATCAAAATGTCCAAGAAGCTCACAGTACTGATTAATAGGCACGCCTGACACATTCGCTAAACTCCAAAGAACAAATTCGGAATCACCGTGCTCACCCACAATGCGAGCATGAACATTGCGTGGGTCAACATCAAGACGCTCGCCAATAACGCACTTAAGGCGAGCAGAATCAAGTACGGTGCCCGAGCCGATAACGCGGTTGGTGGGATATTCGGAAAGTTTGAGGGTGACGTAGGTAAGAATGTCTACGGGGTTTGAGATAACAAGAAGGATGCCGTTGAATGAGGTCTTGGTAATCTCGGGGATGATGGTTTTAAAGATTGCCGTGTTTTTCTGCACCAAATCAAGGCGCGTTTCTCCAGGCTTTTGGTTGACGCCTGCAGTAATAATAACAATGTTAGCATCGGCAAGATCTTCGTAGGTTCCTGCATAAATATTCATTGGTTTGTAATAAGGCATGCCATGGGCGATATCGAGCGCTTCTCCTTCTGCGCGCTGTTGATCGATATCGATAAGAACCATTTCTGAAAACAGTCCGCTTTGCATTAAGCAGAAGGCAGTTGTTGATCCAACAAAACCGCAGCCGATGATTGCAACTTTCCTGTCATTGGTAAGCGTTTCCATGGGCAAATTCCTTTCTTTTTGTCTCTCCTTGTCTTTAATAGTGTCACGTTTGTTGGGGGAGTGTCATGAAAAAATGCGAGGAAATGATTCAGATACTGAATGTTTCCCGTTTTGAAATACGTAGCTCAGGGCATCTTTTCGTAAACAAATTCATTAAAGAAAAAGATTTGATACGCGAAAAACACGTTCATTGTTCGTAAGTTGTTTCTTTGTGAACAGCACGTTTCAGAAGAACTAAAAAGGCATTTCCAATTGTTAACAGCTTGAAGAAAGGCATTCCTTTGAAACAAATGCTTCGTATTGTTTGGGGTGTTTTCATGCGAGTCATTGCAATTGAACTCGTTAGCAATGAAGAGAAATCGTAAGAGAAAGGAAACAGCATGTATGATACCGGCACAACAGCCTTTATGGTGTTGTCGACGGCACTTGTTGTCATGATGACTCCTGCATTGGCTCTTTTTTATGGAGGCCTTTCCCGAAAAAAACATGTAGTTAATACGATGATTATGTCAATCGTTGCGGCATGTATCGTTGGTGTTGTTTGGGTGCTTATTGGTGACAGTATTGCTTATGGCAATGCAACTGATGCATTTGATGAAAATGGGAACCTCGTTAATATGGGGGCACTTTTTGTCGGTGGGTTCGAACGAATCTTTTCAAACTGGAGCGTTGCAGAAACCCTTGATATGAATGCCATGGTTGCTGATGATCAGCTAACAGGTGGAGCAATATACGGTTCATATCCTTCGACGATTTCTATTGCGTTCCAGGCGTCGTTCGCTATGGTGACCACCGCGATTATTTCGGGCTCTTTAGCGGGGCGCATTAAGTTTAGTGCTTATGCGTTGATAGTTTGTTTGTGGCCTATTTTGGTTTATGCCCCTATGGCTCATATGGTTTGGGGCGGCGGTCTTATCGGTAATGAATATGCTATTGGTGCTATTGACTTTGCGGGCGGTACGGCGGTTCATATTTCTTCGGGCTTGTCGGGCTTGGTTTTATGTTTGATTTTAGGTAAGCGCATTGGCATGGGTCAGTTGAATTATCGTCCTCATAATGTTCCCTTCGTAATGCTAGGCGCGGGTTTACTCCTTGTAGGATGGTTTGGTTTCAACGGAGGTTCCGCCCTTATCGCAGATGCAAATGCAGGTCTTGCGGTGCTTAACACTTTAGTGGCGGCCTGTGCGGCAGGTGTTGCTTGGGCTATCATCGAGCACCTTGTAAATAAGAAGGTTACCCTGGTGGGTGCTTGCACGGGTATTGTTGCAGGTTTGGTCGTGATTACACCTGCGTGTGGTTTTGTGGCTCCTTGGGCTGCTGTCATTATGGGGCTGATTGTGTCTCCTGTTTGCTTTGTGGCAATTGCCTATCTTAAGTGCAAGCTTGGTTATGATGACGCGCTTGATGCATTTGGGTGTCACGGCGTTGGTGGTATCGTTGGCGCAATTTTAACAGGTATATTTGCTATCCCAGAGCTTTCTTTTACTGATTTTGGTGGTCTCATTTATACAGGGGACCCAACGCTTTTAGGAGCGCAAGCTCTGGGTGTATTAGTGACGATTGTATATGTGGGTATCATGAGTGCGATTGTGGGCCTAATTGCCAAGGCGCTTTGTGGTGGCACCTTGCGTGTTGAAAAAGAGATTGAACAAACCGGCTTAGATACCACGCTTCACGGCGAATCTGGTTATCCTGCTTTTGGTGGCTTGGATTAGGAAGGCATGTATAGGAAAAGAGCTGTAGTTATTGTGAGGCCTCATGCCCTTGAGCCAATAAAGGAAGACTGTTTTCTTTGGGGATAAGCGGAATGACCATCTCGCAGGTTAATGGTTGCGGAAAGCTCGCCCTTGGCGGGCTTTCTTTTTTGCTGCTGGGAGGGCTAACTGATATAGTTCATCTTGTTGTATGTATAAATTATTCTACAGTTGTGGAATAATAAGATGTGACAAAATAAAGAGTAAATAAGGAGGCAGATAGCATGTCTACAGTAAAAAAGCATGACTGGGGTCTTATTATTGCGGGTATCTTATTGGTGGTACTTGCTTTTGTTATAGGGTTTTACCCTGGTTTAACGCTCGTTATGA
The DNA here is from genome assembly GCA_000434775.1 of Eggerthella sp. CAG:368. Classification (GTDB taxonomy): domain Bacteria; phylum Actinomycetota; class Coriobacteriia; order Coriobacteriales; family Eggerthellaceae; genus Anaerotardibacter. The sequence continues at coordinate 77,331 of FR895491.1, forward strand.
TAACGGCCATTCTTGGTGCCGGTCTTTTGGTGTCAGGTATTTTTGATATTGTTGGTTACTTTAATCTCAATCGTGTAGGAAACCCTTCTGGTTGGATTGTGGCTTATGCGGTGCTCGATATTATTTTGGGTGCAATGTTTTTGTTCCACCCCGTAGTTCTTTCGGGTGTTGTGTCGTGGGTTGTTGGCATATTTGTCATCATTTTTGGCGTCTTTGAAATAGCTGCGGCGTTCAAACTGAAATCGGTTGGTGTGTCTATGTGGGGTTGGATGCTTTTCTCGGGTATCGTTGACATTTTGTGTGGCTTCGTGTTCTTTGTGTGCCCTGAAATGCTTGCTATCTTCTTGGCGGTGTTTGTGATCATGCGTGGCGTGTCGCTTATTCTTTACGGATGGAATACACAGACGTTTCTTTTGTAGCTCGCTTCTGATTTTGGCTTTATGATCTCATAAGTCTCCGTTTTGCTTTTGTAATACACAATACAGAAAAACGAAACCCCCTCTCTCAATTGAACGAGAGAGGGGGTTTGTTTCTCCAAGGAGGAGAAGTGCTCCTCTTAAAAGGGAAGGGCAACATAAGAGGAGCAACCTCCATCTATTGGTGCCTCCGAGAAAGAGGCGGGGATACTCTTACGGAGGCTATGAGTTATTAAAGAGTATCCCGTGTCAATCGCCTCGTTTAGTAAAGGTAAGGCTTATCCCAAAGGTTGAGTTTAGTGCCAATGCCCTTTTCTATCGCGTGCTCATATACGGTTTTACCCCAGGCAACATCCTCAATAGGCATACCGCCGATAGAGTAAATGATAATTTGGTCATCGCTTTCACGACCGGGTATTTTGCCATTCAGGATAGCGCCCAAGTCTTCCATACGTTCAGGTTCAAGCTTGCCTTCATGAATCATGTCGGTGAATTTTGAGCCAATCAAAAACCAGGTATCAAAGGTTGGGTAAGGATATTCTTCTGCCCATGATTCATATAAGCCTGTATTGTCAACAACGAGTTTAGTCTTTGGATCCATGATGAGCTCTTCGGCGGTATTGAGCGCACCAGGAGCGCAAAGCAAGGCGCCGGGCTTGATCCATGAGGGGTCAACGTAGGGGTAGGATTCTTGGCCGCCTGTTGGGGTTGAGGTTGCAAAACTCATGATGTCGGAACCCTTCACACATTCTTCTATAGTGTCAACCACCTCAATAGTGGTGAACTGAGGGCATTTCTCTTTTACGTATTCAATGCAGCGTTCGATGGATTCCTTGCCACGACCCTTAATTTTTAAGGTATCGAGCGTGGGACGAAGTTTTGCGAAACATTCAACAGTGATGGAGTTGATAACGCCTGGTCCAACAATACCTAAGACTTTTGCATCTTTGCGAGCAAGGTGTTTTACGCCAACGCCAGGAATGGAGGCGGTGCGGTAGGCTGAAATAAGGTTTGCAGACATATGAGCAACAGGAGCACCTGTGTCTTTGTCGTTTAAGGTAACCATCAAAATAGAACGAGGGAGACTTTTTTCACGATTTTCGACATTAGAGCCGTACCACTTAACGCCTGCCATATCAAACTTGCCACCAAGATAAGCGGGCATACACATAAAGCGGCGGTCTGGTCCATCCTTTGGCATATTGGGAAATTCAGCATACTTTGGATCATCAGGGAAGAATACCATGCAGCCATGGGAGTTACCGTTTTCGCCTCCCATGCGATAATCGCCCTTATTTAGAAGTTTGAGCACTTCTTCCATGGTGTCGGTACATTCAACTGTGTTGGTGACACCTGCTTCAATCATGTCTGGCTCACTTAAATAGAGAAAGTCGATTTTGGGGTATGTCATAGCGCGCTCCTTTTCCTTAGGTTCTGGCAAGCTTTTTGGCTTTCCTTTTTCTAGAGGTAGGCCGCGCGAAGGGGTCAGACAAAAGTTATAACGCAAGGAAAGAAAAACCACACGCTAGCTTGTGCTGGCAATTTGTATGACGCTTCGCTCGGCTAATGTCTATGGTTTCTGCTAAGCATTACGAATTTGTTAAAGACAGATGAGTTAATGGAAGAGCAAACAAAGAGAAATAAACGGGTAATCCGTTTGAAATAAGAGGCCCCATTTTGCCTTAAGTTGTGTTCGAAAGGCTTTTCGACGCTGTTTTTTCGCTCTTTTCCTTAATTGATTTGAAATAAAAGCACCCCTTTTCTTTCAAGAATATTTCAGATTTGTGCGTTTCGTTTCGAGCGTCTTAACACTGAGTTTCAAACACGCAATGAAACAAATTGGCAATGCAGCGACTCTAAGTTATTCCCCATCACGGAGGCAGTCGTTTGATTTGGATGTATCAAACGGAAAGGGTGAGTACTATGAGAATCCAGCATCATCCCATCATCGACGACTATAAAAAAGGTAAGGAAGTAACCTTTTTATTTGATGGGAAGAAAATGAAAGGCTATGAAGGTGAATCCATAGCTGCAGCGCTTCGAGCGGCTGGGGTTATGACCCATCGTTACACCGCAAAGCAGCATCTTCCTCGGGGCATTTTTTGCGCAATTGGTCGTTGTACCGATTGTGTCATGATTGTTGATGGTCAGCACAATGTTCGTACCTGTATAACCCCTTTGCGAGAGGGCATTGTTGTGCAAACGCAATACGGAGTAGAAACCAAAGAGGTATGGGAGGCTCAGCATGAAGCGCTATGAGATGATTGTTATTGGTGCTGGTCCGGCAGGTCTTTCATGTGCGATCGAGGCCAAGAAGACCGGCATGGACGTTGCGGTGTTTGACGAAAACGCGCGTCCGGGTGGGCAGTTGTTCAAACAGATTCATAAGTTTTTTGGTTCGAAAGAGCATCATGCAAAAGAGCGCGGTTTTCGTATTGGCGAAGACCTTCTGAAAGAAGCCGAAGAAGCAGGTGTTCATGTGCATTTGAACTCAACTGTCATGGGCGTGTTCGAAGAAAAAGAAGTCCTTGTAAATATGGAAGGCGATCATGTTCATCACTATAAGGCCGACAATATTATGATTGCGACGGGTGCGGCTGAAAACATGATTCCTTTTAAAGGATGGAACAAACCAGGCGTTATTGGTGCAGGTGCGGCGCAGGCTTTGATGAATTTACAAGGTGTTATGCCAGGTAAAAAGATTCTTATGGTGGGCTCTGGAAACGTTGGTTTGGTTGTATCGTTTCAGCTTTTACAAGCAGGATGTGAAGTAAGCGCCATAGTTGATGCGGCTCCACGCATTGGTGGTTATGGCGTACATGCTTCAAAGCTCGCCCGTACGGGAGTTCCGTTTTATACTCGCCACACCGTTATTGAGGCATTAGGAAAAGATAAGGTTGAAGGCGCGGTGATTGCTGAAGTTGATGATCACTTTCAGCCTATCCCGGGAACTGAATTTACGTTAGATGTTGACACTGTCTGCATTGCGGTTGGCTTGTCGCCTATGAGTCAGCTGTGCCAAACGGCTGGTTGTGATATGGAGTTTAATCCTCGCAAAGGCGGAAATGTTCCCTTGACGAATGAGTTTGGCGAAACGAGCGTTAAGGGAGTGTATGCCTGCGGTGATGTGGCAGGTATTGAAGAGGCATCTTCGGCTATGCTTCTTGGTCGAATTTCAGGAGCTCATGCCGCGATGTTTGCTGGCTATATTGATCAGGAAGATTTCGATGTGCGTGTAAAAGCTTATCATGCTTCACTTGCTCAATTGCGCGATGGTATGTTTGCTCCTCAAAACAAGGGTAGAAATGATTGGACTGAAACCGATGAAGGCTACGCCATTTCTCGAAGCTTGCTTGAAAAAGGGTATGTGTCTGACGAGGAAATGAAGGCATTCCCTGCGGCGAATGCAAAAGTTACAGGGATTCATCCTGTTATTGAGTGTACGCAAAATATTCCCTGCGACCCCTGCCAAGATGCGTGCAAATTTGGATGCATTAAGGTGGGAAGCCATATCGTAAAGCTCCCGGTAGTTGATGCGGAAGTTTCGTGCACTGGCTGTGGTATGTGTGTGGCTCAATGCTCTGGCCAGGCAATTTTCTTAGTTGATGAAACATATGAGCCAGGTTTTGCTACTGTGGGCTTGCCCTATGAGTTTTATCCGTTGCCCGAAAAAGGACACATCGGCAAGGCGCTTGACAGAAGTGGTTCAGAGGTGTGTGCGGCAGAGGTTGTTTCGCTTAAGAATACCAAGAAGATGGATAAAACGGTTCTTCTTACCATGAAAGTTCCTGTTGAATATGCAAGCACCGCTCGTTTCTTTAAGGCGTAAGGGGTAGATCGCTATGACGAAAATAATCAGAACCGCTCCAACCGAGAGTTTTGTTGAGCAATCCGATGATGACATGATTGTGTGTCGTTGTGAGGAAATTACGAAAGGCGAAATTCGTCGGGCGGTGTATAGAGGCCTTTGTACCACTAATGAAGTCAAGCGCATGTTGCGTTGTGGTATGGGTCTTTGTCAAGGTCAAACGTGTCAGCGCAATTTTCAGAATATCATTGCGCGGGAGTTAGGCTTAGGAGTTGGTGATATCGGGATGATAACAGGACGTTGCCCTGTGCGTCCGGTAGTTATTGGCACGTTTGCCAATGAAGTCATCGATGTGAAGGAGGACTAGGGATGTCTAAGGAAAAAAGAACAGCTTCGGTGATCATTATTGGCGGCGGAATTGTCGGATGTGCTACGGCTTATAATTTGGCAAAGCGTGGAGTGAAGGACATTATTGTTCTAGAACAGAAAGAAATTGGCAATGGCGGCTCATGCCGTAATGCGGGTGGCGTTCGTCAGTCCGCTCGTGATGTGCGTGAACTTCCCTTGGCAATGTATGCAGTGAGCAATATTTGGCCCACACTTGGAGAAGAGCTTGGGGTTGATGTTGAGTACGTTCAAAAGGGCAACTTGCGCTTAGGTCTCAATGACGCTCACCTCAAAACGCTTGAAGGACATGTGAAGAAGTCAACTGATGTTGGTTTGGATGTTTGGATGGTTTCGGGTGATGAAGCACGAGAGATTTGTCCTGCTATGTCAGAGCGTGTGGTGGGTGCTAGTTGGTGTCCAACTGATGGTCATGCAAACCCGCTTAAGGCGACGCTAGGGTTTTATCTGAAGGCGCTTTCGATGGGCGTGACGTTTGTAACAGGCCTTACGGTTGTGGGAATTCGTAAGGTTCGTGGTGCGGCACGCATTGTTGAAACCGATGACGGCATCTATGAGGGTGAACAGATTTTACTCTGTGCGGGATATGCTTCTCGTGCAATTGCAAACACGGTTGGCATAGACCCTCCTATTGAAAAACGTCCCAACGAGGTATTGGTTACCGAGGCGCAACCTCACATGTCTGATGTAATGATTGGTGTTGCGGGTGGAGAGTTTTACGGGCATCAGTCTGAGCACGGGTCTTTCGTTTTGGGAGGCAATAGTGGTATCGAAGCGTATACTTCAGATACGCGCACGCGTTTCAGCACAGATAGCATTACTGCTTCAAGCATTTCGCGCGGTATTCTCATGTATTTCCCTGCGCTTAGCGATGTAAAAATAGTTCGTACGTGGGCTGGTTGGTACGATGCCTGCAGCGACGTGGTTCCTATTCTTGATTCTATTGATGAAGTTCCTGGCTTCACTCTTGCCTGCGGATTTAGCGGTCATGGTTTCGGCATTTCGCCTGCTGTCGGTTTAGCACTTTCGGAATTAATGCTCGATGGTGAAAGTCATACGATCGATATTTCCGCACTAAAGTACGATCGATTTAAGGCGAAGGGATAATTGACTAGAGCATGCAATCTCGCAAGGCGGAATGAAGGCTGCGAAGCTTCTGAATGAAGCCTTGACCGCTACCTTGTAAAAATGCATGCAATGCTTTGTTTATATCCTTGTGATGGGTCTATAAAAGCATAAAGAAAGGGCAACCAAAACAATAGTTGGTTGCCCTTTGTGCATTCATTGCCTAAGCAAACATAGGGGTTTATAGCCCAAGGAGTGAGCCGGTCATACAGAGCGCTGCTGCCAGAACAAGGTAGACAACGAAGTACTTGAATACCGAGCGTAGGATTTTGCTTTCCGAACCAAGAAGACCTGCGGCGCTCGCTCCAATCGCAATACCTTGAGGGCAAATCATCTTGCCAATGCCTGCACCCATAACGTTTGCGGCAGCCATCCAAGAAGCGCTCAAGTCCAAATCCAGAGCTGTTTGTGCCTGAAGACCACCGAACAAAACGCTGGTCGAAGTACCTGAGCCTGTAACGAATGCGCCAAGCGCACCAATGAGTGGAGCAATGATGGGATACAGAGGGCCTGCGACAATAACAAGCAAAACGGCGATATCGGAAATCATTCCGCTGTAGCTCATGACTTTCGCCATTGCCATAACAGCGCAGATGGTAAGAACTGTTTTCCAGTAGGCTTTAAGCGTGCCCACAAGAACTTCGCCCATAATCTTTGGTCCGCAGCCTTGAATGATGCCACCAATGATGGCTGCTATGAAAATCATAACGCCCGGGGTGTTAATCCAGCTAAAGCCAAGCGTGTTTCCGCCTTCACCCGCGTAGACAACAACACTCGTTTTGAAAGTGGCAAGAAATTGATTTACAGGAGGAACAAGGCTTGAGGTTCCGAGCAAAAGAACAAGAATAAAAATAAAAGGGCTCCATGCCTTAAGGCCGCTTGCAATAGTGAGACCAGCGTTTTGGTCGGAGTTGTCCGTTTTGATGGCATATGTCGGGTCGGGCTTTTTGTTAAACACACGGGCAAACAAAATGATGCAGATCATGCAACAAACGGATCCCACGATGTCGGGGAGTTCAGCACCAAGAAATTCTGCCGTAATAAACCAAGGAACAACGAAAGAAATTGCTGCAACTAAGGTGATGGGAAGCATTCCCTTTAGGGCTTTAACACCGCCGCCGCAAATGCAAACAAGGAAGAAGGGTGAAATAAAGGTAAGAACGCACTGAATGGTAGCGATGTCACCTGCAAGACCGAGTGAATCGAGTCCTGTAACTGAAGCAAGGGTAACCGTTGGAACGCCAACAGAACCAAAGGCGGTTGGGGTTGAATTGACAACTAAACAGCCAACAACTGCAGCAATCGGATTCATGCCAATGCCAACAAGCATGGAAGCAGGAATAGCAACTGCGGTACCAAAGCCTGCCATGCCTTCCATAAAGCAGCCAAAGCCCCAGCCAATAAGAAGGGCGAGCACGCGCATGTCCATTGAAACGCCACCGAGCATTTTTTTGATGGCTTCCATGGCGCCAGTGCGAACAACGAGGTTGTAGGTAAAAAGAGCAGCAATGATAACCAAACAGATTGGCCACAGAGCATTCAGGACCCCCTCAAGGACAGCGGTTCCCGTGCAGGCAGCATCAAGCCCCCAGTAGCCAAAGGCTAGGCAAACCGTGATAATGAGCGCTATAACACAAGCGCGATGACCAGGCATTTTAAGTGCGGTAAGGGCAATGATAAGCCAGATAATAGGCACCAAAGCTAAGAAAAAATTAACAACTGACATGTTGTCCCTCTCTAAACCTTTCTATGGCATGAACCAGGTAGCATAAACAGCACGCTTTTGCTACAAGGAGTGTCTTTGGCGTTTACTCAAACCCTGTTCTTATATCACACTTTTTGAAATAAAAAACTAAACCGCGCTAACACGGCTTAGTTTTAACGGTGTGTGGTTTGCACCTGAAAAACGTATTGAGTTGTTTTGGGACGTTTAAAGAGGCTTTATCGCTTTGATGCCAAACAGGGGTGTGGACGCTTGGTTGATAAGTTCTTCTTCAGACCATACGCGATCACTCACTCGAGGGTCGATAGATACCTCAAAGCCGAACTCTTCCAGAATGAGGCGATCCCAATGAGGGCGTGCAATGGCACTCAAAGGAACTTCTTCGGCTAGATGTTCCATGGCGTCAATGTTGGTGTGAAGATAGCGATCGTTGCATCCTGCCTTTGCGGTGTTAGCACGGTCGGTTTCGTAACCATCGCGAAGCTCATCATCGTAAAGATAGCCATACCAGTTAGCATCATAATTAAGCAGAAAGCCACCAGGACGCAATACGCGTTCCCACTCGTTGTAAGCATTGCTTGGATGAGGTAAGTTCCACGTGAGATTACGGGAAACAATGGCATCAAAAGAGTTTTCAGAAAATGAAAGGTTTTCTGCATCCATTTGAGCAAATGAGATTGTTTGTTTACAGGAAAGAGCGTTGCTTTTTGCCTGTTCAAGCATGGATTCAGTGTAGTCAATAGCGGTAACGGTGTAGCCAAGTTCTGCCAAGATAATCGAGAAAAAGCCTGGTCCGCATCCAATATCAAGAATATGAACAGAGGAGCGATCGCTGTTATTGGTAAGCTGTATGAGGTGCTGGTCAAGTTCTTGCGCCCAGGCACGATGTTGGCTTCCTTTTAGTTCACCTTGGTGTTGTGTTGAGTAGCTCGGTGCGCGGTCGGTCCAGTAGTTTTTATTGGTCTGTTGATACTCAACAAGGAGTTCATTTACCAAGCAAGAGGGGTGAATGGGGGAATTCGTTCGCTCTTTTGGGAGAAGAGCGCTTTCTTGAATACTATTCACGGGTATTTTCCATCCTCTCGATTTTAAGTATTACAAAGTGTGATAACGTAACACTTCAAAAGTGATGCTATCAAATAACCATTCGTAACACCATCATTTCTTTGGTGAATCAAGTAAGGAAGGCCTGAAACTAGGTGAAAGGATACATTGCAAAAAGATTTTTGCAGTTGATACCAATATTGATTGGCATCACCTTTCTTTCGTTTTCCTTGATGTACCTGGCGGGAGGAGACGCTGTTACGGCAACGCTTGAAAATCAGGGCGTGGCGGTCTCCCAAGAGATAATCGATGCTAAAAAACATGAGCTGGGTCTTGATAAACCTTTTATTGAACAGTATGGCACGTGGCTTGTAGGCCTAATGACAGGTGACATGGGTGTGAGCTATGTTTCAGACAAAGAAGTGTTTGCAACGTTTACCTCTAAGCTTCCTGCAACCATTGTTTTAACCATTGTTTCTGTGCTTTTAACTATTGTTATTTCGGTTCCGCTGGGAATACTAGCGGCAGTTAAACAGAACCGCTTTACTGACTATCTCATTCGTGTATTAAGCTTTATTGGAAATTCACTGCCAAACTTTTTTGTTGCTCTGCTTCTTATTTTGGTGTTCTCGGTTTGTTTGGGGTGGTTTCCGGTCGTTTCTTCCTCTATTGGGAAAACAGGCTTGGCTTCACTTTCAATTCAAGGAACAATTCTTCCTGCTTTCACATTAGCCATTGCCATGTCCTCAAAATACACGCGCCAAATTCGAGCTACGGTACTCGAAGAACTTAATAAACCTTACGTAATAGGCGCACGTGCTCGTGGTATTTCCGAGCGAACCATTTTGATAAAGCATGTACTGAAGAGCTGTATGATCATGATTGTAACGTTGCTTGCCTTGTCGATTGGTGATTTGCTCGGCGGTACTGCCATTGTGGAAACCATTTTTCAGTGGGATGGCGTAGGTAAATTGGCGGTTGATTCGATTACCATGCGCGATTATCCCCTCATTCAAGCTTATGTGGTATGGATGGCAATTATCTATGTAATGGTTAATCTTGTTGCTGATCTGGTCTATCACCGACTTGATCCTCGGGTTCGTCTTGGGGGTGAAAAGTGACGCGAAACAAAGGGATAAACCGCACTAAGGGCAAGCT
>FR895492.1:0-33056 GCA_000434775.1 Eggerthella sp. CAG:368
GTCGATGGGCGGAGGACGGGACGGGACAGATTCGCCCTCAAAGGCCGTTTTAAGGCACGAAAAGCCTTGGCAGGGATTTATCCATCCAAGGCTTTAAAACCGCCCTACGGGCTTCGTAGGGCGTCATTCGTGGTCAGTAATCGTCCACGAACCTATATACAAGCGCCAACTCGTTTCTCACGAAATAGAGTTCAACGCTTCCTACTCTGGTGGAGATGATGGGGATCGAACCCACGGCCTCAGCATTGCGAACGCTGCGCTCTCCCAACTGAGCTACATCCCCAAAGTGCGAATTTGATTGTACGCCCTGAATATTATCTGTCAAGCGAATCAGACTCGCAAAGAAATGTTTGATAAGATAACAAAGCTACTTTGATATTTGAGAGGAATTGTATGAAGGCTCTTATTCCTGCTGCTGGTCTTGGCAGCCGTTTCTTACCCGCAACTAAAGCTCAACCAAAGGAAATGCTCCTTGTTGTTGATAAGCCTGCTATTCAGTATGTCGTTGAAGAGGGTTTGGCTTCTGCGGCTGACGAAGTAATTATTATCAATAGTCACGATAAGAAATCTATCGAAGAACATTTCACGCCAAATCCTGCTCTAGAGGCTGAGCTTCGTGAGCGTGGAAAAGATTCCTATGCTGACAAAGTTGCTCATGCAGGCAACCTAAATGTGAGCTACGTCTATCAGGAAGAACCTCTAGGTCTTGGTCATGCTGTTCATTGCGCCGCAAGTAAAATTGAAGGTGAATCCTTTTTTGTTTTGCTTGGTGATGTCTTGGTTCCTGATAATCAGATGCTTATCAGGATGAAAGAAGTGTCCGATACTCATAATGGTGCAAGTGTTATTGCGGTTCTTCCTGTTCCTGAAGATCAGGTTGATCGTTTTGGTGTTATTGCGGGCGAGCAGATTAATGATGACGTATGGAAAATTTCTTCTTTGGTTGAAAAACCACCAGTGGAAGAAGCCCCAACTAATCTTGCTGTATTTGGTCGTTATCTTCTTACTCCACGGGTTATGGATTTGTTGGCAGAAGTCAAGCCTGGTGCTGGTGGAGAAATTCAGCTTACGGATGCACTTGACGAGCTTCTTAAAGAAGAAGAAATGTACGCGTTGGTTATTGATGGGGAAGACGGTTTTGACACAGGCACCATTGAAAGCTGGCTTGATACCAACAATAGGCTTTATGAGCGCTTTAAATCAAACAAGTAATTAATGTTTTTGGACGTAACTCTTCTTTTTTGGCAATAGTTTTATTGATCCGCTTGTGTTTTCTTCGTTTTACGAGGTGAAGAAAACCGGCGGATTTTTTGTGCCATACCTTTGCGTCAACGCAGTTTCAGGGATAAGCAGAGTTTTAAAAGTATTTTTTTGGTTTTAGTCTGCTTTAAATCTGCTATAGGGTTTTATTTTTTTGCATAAAAAGAGGAGGAGCCCGTGAGAGGGGGTCTCTGCGGGCTCACAAGGAGGGAGTCGGCACCGGTATATTGGGGGGATCGGTGTCGCCTGCTTTAAAAAGCAGAGCAAATTTGGGAGGGGACCATATTTGCAAAACCGATTATAGGTAGGTGGGCATATTCAATCTATAGTTTTTTGCTCGATATTGGACAATGGGATTTACGTTCGGTGAACGGGTTCACATTTGCATTCATGTCAGAATTATTGGTGATTATTCTTGTGTTTGTCTGATTCTTGTTGGTATTAGCCTTTGATGCCGTAGTATGTTTCGAAGGCTGGTAAGTAGTTAGGATAGGAAAGGGTTGTTATGCCAGATATTCAACTTCGACTCAATCGAGATATGTTGGTTATGTCTACTCCTATCGAGCATACGCTTAAAGCTCAGGGCTTCAGTGGTCTTCAGGACAAAATTTACGTTTCCCTCTGTGAACCCGAGCTTTTCGAAGAGGCTTTTAAGTTTGAGTCAATTGTTGGTACCCCCTGTTTTGTTGCTCCTACCGACGAAATAACCAATGCGCGCCTTGCTCAAGCTCGTTTTGAAGATAGAGCGCAAGATATGGCTGAAAACATTTATCAAGCAGTATCACGCTTTAATCCTCAGCATCTAATTGCTTCTGTTGGGCCAACGGGTCTTCCTCTTGATGAGTCGAGTGGCTCCTCTCTTAAACAGTCTCGCATGCAGTACCAAAATGCCATAAAAGTTCTGAGCAAATATCCGTTTGATGCCATGTATTTTTCTGGCTTTACCAATGCCTTCGATTTGCAATGCGCGCTTATGGGTGCTCGGGCAGTGTATGACGGCGTGGTTTTTGCTTCATTAGAACTTAATGACAAGGGAGCGTTAGCTAAGAATTATCTTCTCAGTGATGCTATTGCTATGGCATGTGAATATGGTGCCGATGTCGTTGGTATTCGTTCGGGTCTGCCCATCGAAGAACTCGAACCTCTCGTGAAAACCGTAAAGGAATGTTCTACCAAACCGCTACTCGTTGAATTTATCGTGAATGAGCCTAATTCTGGACAGCTTAACCCCACGCGTGATAATCCTTATTACTATCCTGATTCTTTTATTGACGCGGGTTTGAAGTTGCAGCAATGGGGCGTTCAGTTCGTTCGTGGTGCGGGAAATGCCACACCTTCTTACACAGGTGCTTTGGTCGCGGCCTTGTCGGGCAAAGACGTTTTGCTCTAAACGAAGTTCGGAAGGTTTAAGCGATGAGAGAAAAAAGCCCGCACTATGGCATATTGCAAGAATTTATTGATTCGCTTTATCTGCAAGATGAATGTGTGAGTCGTCTTGATGTTATTCTTCAGGCTGAAGCGTTTGGCTTAAACGAAGACTTGCAGGAAATTATTTCTTTATTGCCGCCTGGTTCTTATTCAAGGCTACGTTTGTGTGGCCAGATTAATTCATCTTTATCGAGTCATGGCTGGGGCTACGTTTACGGTTCAGTCGCCTAGCAATTGTTTGCTTTTTCTATCAAACATTAGCCTTTTGTGGATCTTTGGTCTTGACTAACTGCGCTCTGATAATACTATATCTATACGTAAAAAATAGACAGACCACAACATATAGTATGATCAAGAAATATAAGTTGTGGAAAACCTCATTTTAATGGGGAAAACATATATAAATCGCGGTGGAGAATTTTGTTAATAGAAAAACCTCTTGTGGTTTGTGTTTGAAAGATAAAGCAAAACTTTTAAGTACGCAAAACAAGAAAAGAGGTTTCGTTTTGAAATGGAGGATAAGAGCTTATGATTACTGAAATTATCAAACGTGACGGTCGCAAGACTCAGTTTGATCAGACCAAGATTGTCGATGCTATTGAGAAAGCATTTCAGGCTTCTGGTGCAATGCAGGATCGTAATGTTGCAGAACAGATTACTCGTTCAGTAGTTGATAAACTCGAGCAGGGGGCCATAGAGGGAGTTCCTACCGTTGAGGGCATTCAGGATCTTGTTGAGCAGGAACTGATTGAAGAGAATTTTGGCCAGACCGCAAAGGCTTACATTCTGTATCGCGCAGAGCGCAGCCGTGTTCGTGATGTTAATAGTAGGCTCGTTCAAACTCTCAAAGACATTACCTTCTCTAAGGCGAGCGATTCTGATATGAAGCGCGAAAACGCCAATATCGATGCGGATACCGCCATGGGTACCATGTTGAAGTATGGTTCTGAAGCTGCAAAGCAGTTCTACGAGATGTGTGTGATAGACCCTCGTTTTGCGAAGGCCCATCGCGAGGGTGATATTCATATTCACGATATGGATTTTTACACCCTTACCACTACGTGCTGCCAGATCGACCTTCGTAGGTTGTTCAAGGGTGGTTTTTCTACAGGTCATGGCGTTTTGCGCGAACCAAATGATATTGCCAGCTATTCGGCGCTTGCTTGTATTGCTATCCAGTCGAACCAGAACGATCAGCACGGTGGACAGTCAATTTGTGACTTTGATTATGGTCTAGCACTTGGCGTTAAGAAAACGTATCGCCGTCTGTATAAAAAGCATCTCGCAGAAGCTCTTGAGCTTTTGACCGAGATTGAAAACCCAAGAGAGACCAGCGAGATCATTGTTGGTAGGGTAGAAGGCGAAACGGGTAAAGTTGCTGAATTGGTAATGAATACTACGTTTGTTTCTGCTGTTCATGCAGAGCTTAGCGAGCTCGGTTTGGAAGAAAAGTCTGCTGAAAAAGTCCTTCATTATGCTGAAACTGCTGCAAAGCGCGATACAGATCGTGCCACCTTCCAGGCTATGGAAGCTTTGATTCATAATCTCAATACCATGCATTCTCGTGCAGGTGCTCAAACGCCTTTCTCGTCAATTAACTACGGCATGGATACTTCTGCAGAAGGTCGCATGGTTATCAAGAATATCTTGCTTGCTACTGAGGCGGGTCTTGGTAGCGGTGAAACACCTATCTTCCCTGTGCAGATTTTCCGCGTAAAAGAGGGAGTTAACTACAATCCGGGTGATCCAAATTATGATTTGTTTAAGTTGGCTATGCGCTGCTCAGCTAAGCGTTTATTCCCCAACTTTAGCTTCCTTGATGCTCCCTATAACTTGCAGTATTACAAAGGCACTCCTGAAACGGAAATTTCTTATATGGGCTGTCGTACTCGTGTAATGGGTAATTTTTACGATCCGGAGCGCGAAATTACTACGGGCCGCGGAAATTTGAGCTTTACGTCAATCAACTTGCCCCGTTTGGCTATTCGTTCAAAGGGAGATAGAGATTTATTCTTTGATCTTTTGGATTCTAAGCTTGCTTTGGTTGTTGGTCAGCTTGATGAGCGTTTTGAAATTCAGGCACGCAAGCGCGTCTACAATGCTCCTTTCTTGATGGGTCAGGGTGTTTGGCTTGATTCTGAAAAGCTTGCATACGACGATGAGCAGCGCGAGGTTTTGAAACATGGCACGCTCACCGTTGGCTTCATTGGCTTAGCTGAAACGCTGGTTGCGTTAACGGGACATCATCATGGCGAAAGCCCTGAGTCACAAAAATTGGGATTAGAGATTATTGGTCATATGCGCTCCTATATGGATAAAATTTCGCAGCAGCGTCACATGAACTATTCCTTAATCGCAACGCCTGCAGAAGGTCTTTCGGGTCGTTTTGTTCGCATGGATCGTGAGCGTTATGGTTCTATTCCCGGTGTTACTGATCGTGATTACTACACGAATGGCTTCCATGTTCCGGTTTATTACAACATTAATGCCTTCGATAAGATTTCTATTGAGGCGCCTTATCATGCGCTTACCAATGGTGGTCACATTTCTTATATCGAGCTTGATGGTGATCCTACTGATAACCTTGAAGCTTTTGAGGCGGTAATTCGCCATATGAAGAATAGTGGCATTGGATATGGCTCCATTAATCATCCAGTTGATCGTGATCCGGAATGTGGTTATAACGGTATTATTGGGGATCGATGCCCTAAGTGCGGTCGTACTGAAGAAGACGGAATTCGTTTCGAACGTATTCGTCGCATTACGGGGTATCTTGTTGGTACGCTTGATCGCTTTAACGATGCAAAGCGTGCAGAAGAGGCTGATCGCGTTAAGCATGGAACTACCAGAGGGGAATAAATCCACTCAATTTAGTTTTAAGGTAGTTGTAAAAAAGCAGAGCGCCCGCATGTCTTTTGCGATTATGCGGGCGCTTAACTGTGCAGGAGAGAGTAATGACGTTATTGCAGATGTATGGAACAGCATCAGACTCCATTGTTGATGGTCCTGGTTTGCGGTTTTCTGTGTTTGTGCAGGGATGTTCTCATCATTGCCCGGGATGCCATAATCCTGAGTCGCAGCCTTTTGAAGGTGGTTATAGTGCAGATATAGAAGATATCGTCAAAGAAATACAGTCAAATAAGCTTATTAAAGACGTTACTCTTACAGGTGGGGAGCCCTTTGACCAATGCAAGGAAGTACTAAAGTTGGCACTGGCATTAAAGAAGGTTGGATATCATCTTTGGATTTATTCAGGGTATCGCTATGAAGATCTTATGGCAGGAAATCCTCATAAATCAGCTCCTGATTTACTTGCATGTTGTGATGTCTTGGTTGACGGACCCTTTGTGGAAGAATTGAAGTCCTATGACCTTGTTTGGAAGGGTTCTTCTAATCAGCGGGTTATCGATCTGAAGAAAACTCAGGAAGCGGGCGAGATTGTTATCTGGAAGCCTGAGGAACTTTCGTTTGAAATACCGGCTTCGTGGTAGTTACTTCGGAAGTGAAAAGCCAGTGCAGACGTACTGCCGCTTTCTAAGCCGTTGAAAAATGTTTATCACACTTTTAGCTCAGTAAAAAATACATCCTGCCATCATGCAAAGACTTGCAAGACATTCAACGAGTGCCGTCACTTTAGGGGTATATACTCATGTAAATATTGACGACGAAAGGGCTGCTATCGGGGCACTAGACTGTAAATTTGAGAACAAAATTCGTCCCTAATTCGTCCCTGTTTCGGATTTTAGTCAAAATACAGAAGGTAAAAATAGCTATTGAACAGGTATTATAGGTAAAACAAATAAAAGAAACCGTCCCCGCTATAGGATGAACCCACCTACTCTAGGTGGGTGCTCGCAGCGCGCTTCCTGGCTTTCGTATCAACGGATACGAATCTCCATTCCGAGCGCAATCTGAAGCTCCCTATAAATAATCATCGGTCCATCGCGAACACGGGAACGGCTTACTTTTAGTATACGGTGATCTTTCTAAAAGAAAAGCCTTGACAGGCGTAGATAATGCAAATGGATTATTGTTTTTTCGGTACTATATGCATGTGCTAAACGAAAGGGGCAGTAATTGAGAGATAAAGCCACAGTATTTGTGTCTTCCTTTGAAGAAGCTGACCTGTATCGAAAAAGCTATTCCAAAACAACCAAACGTGCTGCTTTGGGGTTGCAGGTAATTCCTTTTCTTGCTTGGCTTCAAGATCAATGGGATATATGGGGTGATTCAAGGAGACTTATTTCTCCACTGGAGCGAACAATCTTAGTTTCAAAAGTTGTTCGTGAACACGGAGGAATTGCTTCTTCAGAGGGGGCAGTGCAATTGTTCTCTCGGTATATTTACGAAGTGGCGGGTTCGACGGTTTTTGAGAACGCTCTCAATTCCCTTGATTCGTATGAAGGCATTGTGCGTGAGGTTCTTGAGATTGTAGCTTCGTATAAAAAAACTGCCCTCGCACACCATTTTATTGAAGCAGGAGAAGCTTTTGCGTTTCTCCCAACTGCGGCTTTTTCGTGCTCTTTTTCCCTGTCAGAATCGTTTGTTCCACCCTTTTTTCTTCAAGAATTCATTGACGCTCATCGAGACATGTTTTCATCAGCCGATAAAGCTGCAAAGGGTTTTACTGAAACGATAATTAAGCCATTGCCAGAAGATATTTCAGTGGAGTTTTTATTTCCCTCGGGAGCTACTTCTCAAGGTTCTTTGCTTGCGGAGCGAATTGAATCATGGCTTAGTGATGCAATTCAAAAGCAGTGTTTTTCAAATGTTCTATTATTGTGCGCTACTCCTCTTGAGCTCTTCGATACACTTTTGTCGCGCATGCAGTCAAGGGAAATAAATGCGGCGGTTTCTGGTATTCGCCCTTTTGCAGAAACACTTTTTGGCAAAAGTTATTTTGCGCTTCATGCTTTTTTTACGGATCATTCTTTTAGTGCGTTGAGTGACTATCTGAAATCCCCGTATTCGGGTGCAAGCATATTTGATTCCTATCAGATAAATTCCTTGCTTAGAAGCGAAAAGCGCTTTGACGATAAAGAAATTCGAGAGGTTATAGAAAAGAAAGCTTCTCATTTTTCGTATGCTGAAGAACTTTTTGAAACCATTGATGCTTCGCTTATTCTTGACTACTTTAAAGATGTTGCAATCAAGTGTTTCGCTCATGATGAGGCTTTGCTGCAGGAGGAAATCGAGGCTATTTCTTCTTTGCGCTCTCTCTACGAGGCGGCGAGGATGTTCAATAGTTCCATCGAAGAAGTTTCGCTTTTTGCTGAATCCCTTACTGTTAGAAGCAGGAAAATAATTGACGCCAATCAACCTGTACAGGTTTTATTTGCGACTCATCATGAGGCGTTTAATGTTGCCCCACAAGGGTTTAATACCGTGGTCATGTGTGATTTGGATGCGCGCTTCTTTAGTTCGAGTAATGTTTTTGCTGCATTTTTGCATATCGATGAAGCGCTTGGTATTTCATTTGCTGAGTCTTTTTTACGGGAGCAACGCGTGATGATGATGCAGGCTGAAAGATGCGCTTTTGAGCGTTTTGCGTGTGAACAGGTTCTTGTATCGCCCGAGGGGGAAGAAACATATCCCGCTTTTTTCTTTGATGAGCTTCTTTCGTTCTATGAAAAAGAAGGGAGTGAAGAACCGTTTTCTCTTGATGCAGAACGTTGTTTTGTGTTTCAGCGGGGAGAAGAGTATTTATTCGATAATCTGCTTATCCAAGAAGAAAGTGAAGGTGCTTCACTTTGTGCGGAAGCTGCCGGCAAAAGTAAAGAGCTACCTGTGCTCGTTGTTCCAAAAGTTATTCGGGGAATGCTTTCTGAAGACGCAAAATCCAATCTCATTCTTCCGCGTACTCAGCTTCATTACTGCAAGCCCATACAGGCCGTGAGCCCTTCTGACATTGAAGCGTATGTGATGTGTCCATATCGATGGTTTATTGAGCGAAGAATCAATCCAAAAAAACTCGACTTTGAACGAGGATCTCTCGAACAGGGTGTCTTTGTGCATGAAATGTTCGCTGACTTGTATCGCATAATGAAGGAGGATTATAGTCTTTCGCGTGTTACTGAAGCCAATTTTGAGCAGGTTTCAAAGATATTTAATACCTTGTTTGAACAGAAGCTTAAAGAGCAGACAGAAGACGATTCAGCTCACTATGTATTGGAATCTGAGCTCGACATAATAGAGGGTGAGCACTTAAAAGAAACTCTTCTTGCTTCTTTAGAGCAGCAGGCCAGGATGCTGCCTTCCTACGTCCCCGCCTGTCATGAAAAGGCGCTTACGGTATCTGATGGTATTCTGTATGCGGGTGTACCGTTGATTGGGCGGGTTGATCGTGTTGATGTGAGTTCGGATGGCAAAAATTTCGTTGTTTTTGACTACAAAGGAAACATTGCTAATCACAAGGCGGGTTATAACCCTGATAAGCAAGAGTTTTCACTTCCTCAAAAAATTCAAGCACTTATTTATGCTCAAGCTCTCAGAAAGATATTTCCTGATAAAACTTGTTCAGGCGCACTGTATCTTTCGTATCGTTCTATGGAAGATAGTGAAACTCTCGCGGGTTCTTACAATGAGTCTGTTCTTGATCTTTCTAGTTTTGCCAAAAAAACAAGTGTTGTGGCGATGAATTTTGGCGCATATCTTGATCTAGTTGAGGAAGCTTTAGTTCCGTATTTAAAACGCATGTTTTCAGGAGATATAGCTCCCAACCCCTGTAACTCTAAGGCTTGCACCTATTGCTCTGTTGCAAATTGTGATCGGAAATGCCAATGAATCTTGAAACAGCTACTCCTCAACAGCGAGAGGTGATAACAACTCTCGATAAACCCCTAATGGTTGCCGCAGGAGCGGGAAGCGGAAAAACCTTCACGCTCACTCAGCGCGTAGTCTATGCTCTTTTACCTCAGGGCTCGAGTGATTCTTCATATCTACGGAGTATCGATGAAGTGTTGGCAACGACATTTACGAAAAAAGCAGCGGGGGAGCTGAAATCTCGAATTAAAAACCAACTTCTTGCTGAGGGATTGGTGAGCGAGGCTCTTAAAACTGATGACGCTTGGGTTTCGACCATGCATGGTATCTGTTCTCGTATTTTGCGCGAAAACGCTTTTTTGTTAAATCTAGACCCTGCTTTTGAGATTATTGCTGAAGAAGACGCTCGGGTATTAATGGAACAGGCTTTCGAGAGTGTGGTGAATCAGGCACGTAAAGAAAACGACCGAGCTCTGCTTGATTTACTTGATGTGTATAGCATTCGTGCGAATAGCAATGGAACGGCAGTTTTTGAGATGTGTAATGCGGTGATTGATAAAGCACTTGCAACACGAAAAGGTTTTGCTTCTATCAATCTTCCAAAAATAGGCTGTAAGCCTAATCTTGTTCTTCGGCAAATGTTAGAGCTGGGAGAATCCTTTGTTGATGTTGCAAATGAATGGATAAAACCGAATGCAACGGACCTTAAGAATTTGCAAGCAATTGAGGATGCCCTCGCAATAACTCAGTTGTATTTGACGGATAATCCCAATCTTTCGTTTACTGAGACTGAATTTGATTCTAAGCAATTTTTACAGGTGTTTTATTCATTCCCTAAAACGTCTCCAAAGTTTCGGATGAAAAAAGAAGATGCTTACTTTTTTGAGGATTATCGTCTGACGTATGCGACGCTTTCTGCTCAGGTTAATCAGGCTATAGGAACGCACTATGCGCAGGTACTTGTTCGTTTTGCATCATTAGTGTATGAGTGTTTTCAGGCCTTGAAGGGATCTTCGCTCTTAGATAACACCGATCAGCTACGAAAGGCTGTTTGGGCGCTCGAAACCTACCCTGAAATTGCTCAAGCTTTGCGCGAGCGATTTAACCTTGTGATGATTGATGAGTTTCAGGATACCGATCAGCTTCAGGTCGCACTATTGGAAAACATTCTTCATGAAGATGGTTCTAATGTATGTACAGTTGGCGACGCGCAACAGAGCATCTATCGGTTCCGTGGTGCGGATGTTTCAGTGTTTCATGAGTTTAGAGACTATGTTGGTACACGGTTCAATAACGCGCGTTTTGTCAATTTGCCTGATAATTTTAGAAGCCATAAGGATATTTTGAGTTTTGTTGACTTTGTTTTTTCGGCTCCTCAGTTCTTTGGTGAGAAGTTTTTATCGCTTAACCCCCGATCGGCTATCAATGATGAGTTTGACCCTGTTTTCGCTCATGAACCGCGCATTATTATGCAGGTAATTGACGTTCAAAAGCCCGCAGTAGTGGCAGATGCTCGTCGCAGAGCAGCTCAGGAAATCGCTCAGCACTTTTCAAAGTTGCGCGATAGGGGTGTTTCTCCTGATGAGATGGTAATTCTCCTTGGAAGCATGTCTAATGTGGGATGCTATGCGGATGCTCTTCAGGAAGCTGGCTTTGAAAGTATTATTACGGGTGGCTCCGTTTTTTCGAAGGCAGAAGAAATTGAGCTTATGTGCAATCTTTTGCGCGTTTGTGCAAACCCCTTTGATTCACTTGCACTCTATACAGTTCTTTCCTCCGATATGTTTGCTGTTTCTGATGCGACTTTTTTAGCTCTTGCGACTACCGAAGAAGAGGGAAGAATCAAAAAACAGGATATTGCCCTTGGATTTATGTATGGCACCGATGATATGTTCATCTCGCTTTCCTTGTTGGAGCGTGATACGTTACATCATGCTAGGGCTTGCATCGATAAACTTTGCCAGGAATCAATAGGTGTAGGTGTCGTGCGTGCTCTAAAGCATCTATTTGTTTCGACGGGATATTTTTCGCGTCTTGAGCAGTCGGGAGCACAAGGTCTTGCAACGGCCGGAAATATTTATAAAGCTCTTGATATGATTTCCGAGTTTGAAACCTCTGGAATGGGCGCGTCGCAGATAATCGATGCTTTTTCGGCAAGACTTGCGGCTTCGAAGGAAGCTCCGGGGGTTCTTTCGACCACTTCATCAAGTTTTGTGAAAATTATGACTGTTCATGCAAGTAAAGGCCTTGAGTTTCCGCATGTTGCCCTTTCGGAGCTTAATGCGGGTACCGTGAATGAGGAATTGTTTTGTGTGGAAGCAAATCAGGGTATCACGCAAATTTCTTTGAAGCCTAAGCTTTCATCCGCGCAGAAAAAGATTTCAGATGAGCTAAAAGCACTCTTAGTTGAAAGCGAAAATTATCAGCCTCAAGATGATGAACTGTCCTTCGTTGCTCTTCATCAACGTCGAGCGAAAAAAGAATTAGAGGAAGCCAAGCGTTTGCTCTACGTTGCTCTTACGAGGGCAAGCAAGTCATTGTTCTTGAACTGTACAGTCGGAGGAAACGCCTCTTTTGACTATTCAAAAAAAGGTATTATTTACGATTTGAAAACAGTTCTTGGCTGGAATAATGATGATGAATTTCAGCGCATATCCTACGGTGGAACCATGCCTCTTTCCTTTCGTTTCATCGCCTTGAAGGATGTCTCGGAGCAGGCAGACGAGAAAACAACAATTCAAGAAGAGTACTATGAGTTGTATCCTGCTTCTTCCCAAACATCTTCTTTGAGTGTATATGAAAATGCCTGTTCAAATACCGTTTCCTATTCCTCTTTAGCCAAAAAGCTCGAGAGTAACAGGCATGATAAAAGACAACCATCGTATCAGCTCCATGAGGGAGATTTTGATAGTATTTTCAATCTGAGTGAATCGCGCGATGAAGCTCTTGAATTTGGCAGAGGATTTCATCGTTGCGCACAGAAGTTGGTTTTGGAGGCGCGAAACCAGGAGGATCGCTTGGGATGGTTGTTGTCTTTGGATGAAGCGTATGTAACGCATCTTCAGAGAAATCTTGACTTCTCTCATCATCTCCAAAATAGACTGCAACAGGCACTTGAGGCTTGGCTTTCGCGCGATGTACTAAATAAGTTGCTTGCATGCGAATTCATTGACGCGGAAGTTCCTTTCATGGTTTCTTTATCGGCTGATGAGGACGAGATCTTTCTTGAGGGTGAAATAGATGCCTTGGGGATAAACTCAAACGAGGAGGCGTTTTTTGTTGACTATAAAACAGGCGGTTCGCTTTTAGAAACCGCAGAAGAGGTGTATCAAAAACATCTTTTACAGGCTCAATGCTATGCCTATGCTCTTTTAAGGGAAGGCTTTTCGAGAGTTGTTGGTACGTTTATTCGTGTTGATTTTTTGGCCCAGGATAGCGAAACGGGAGCTGATTCGGTTTCGTATAGCTTTGATAAAAGTGATACAAGCAAGCTAAAGAAGGCTGTTCTCGCGGCGTATGCGATGTGCAGTTAGGGGTATTCTGAATCAAGGTTGCGGCTGTTCATTTTAGCCAAACTGCATTACGTTCCATTGTCGAGTTATTTACAGCTTATTAACAATAGCCCAGGGACACAAAACGGAAGTTAGTCTGCTTCTGTATCATGATAGAGTAGAGCTCATGGATACCTTATTTACTGAGATAGAAAATGAAGTAAAGAATGAGAATGCGCCTCTTGCCGTTCGTATGCGCCCGCGTGTTCTTGACGATTTGGTTGGTCAGGAAAAAGCACTCGGAAAGGGTACGTGGCTTAGAAGTGCCATAGAAAATGATTCACTTTCATCTGTCATTTTGTATGGACCTGCGGGTACGGGTAAAACCTCTCTTTCGCGAGTAATTGCGCATACAACGCACGCTCATTTTGTTGAAGTTTCCGCCATTGGAGGCACGGTCTCTGACCTCAGAAGAGAGATTGGTGAGGCGGAAAAAAGACTTCTTCATCAGGGAATAAAAACAATACTTTTTGTTGATGAAATACATCGTTTTAATCGTGCTCAGCAGGATGCTCTTCTGCATGCTGTAGAAGATGGAACTGTGGTTCTCATTGGTGCTACGACGGAAAACCCTTTTTTCGAAGTTAATTCAGCTCTTATTTCACGTTCTCGCATCGTTGAGCTGCACTCCCTTTCAAAAGAAAATCTTGCAGAGATTATTGCCCGTGCGTTGGTTGATGATCGGGGATTGAAAGGGCTCTATTCTCTTGATGACGAGGCTCGTGATGCTATTTTGCTTTTGGCAGATGGTGATGCGCGTAGCGCTCTCAATACGCTTTCCTTGTCTTCGGATTTAGCAAAGGCGGAAGGGTCAAACATAATTACTGAGGATATGGTTAGGCGCGCTGTACCTCATAGGATGCTTCCCTATGACAAAAACAAAGATATGCACTACGACATTATCTCAGCCTTTATTAAGTCTATGAGGGGTTCTGATCCCGATGCTGCGCTGTATTGGCTTGCTCGTATGATAGATGGAGGAGAAGATCCAAAGTTTATTGCACGCCGTATTTTAATTTTTGCTTCCGAAGATATTGGAAATGCAGATCCTCAAGCGCTTCTTGTTGCGCATGCAGTTTTTAAGGCTACAGAAGTCATTGGTTATCCTGAGTGCAGAATCAATCTTGCTCAGGGAGCGGTGTATATGGCACTCGCACCTAAATCAAACGCCTCCTATGCGGGTTTAGCTGCTGCCTTTGAGGAGATAAAGCATGGACCCGTTCGTAGTGTTCCTTCGTATTTAAGAGATAGACATCGTCCTGGTTCAGAGGAGTATGGTGAATATCTCTATCCCCATTCGCAGCCAAGCGGTTATGCGAATCAACGCTATTTGCCGGAAGGGCTTGAGCAGGGTTGTTTCTATACTCCTGGGGAGCGTGGATGGGAAAGCTACCGTGTTGATGCGGTTATCCGAGACAAGACTGGTTTGTAAAGTGGTATATTTATCTAAGCTAGAAGGAGGATGTAATGGAGTTTTTTGAATCTTTGATACCAGTAGGGATTGTTCTGCTTTGTCTTGCAGGAATTGTTGCCCTTGTTGCTCTTGCGTATCTTTTTATCACCTTGGTAAAAGTGGTAAAAGGTGCTGTAGTAAAAGTTGAACCTATGATTGATGATGCTCAAGAAATTGTAACGAAGGTTAAGCCAGTGGTTGATAAGGTTGATCCGTTAATGGATCGCGCTACGTTAACTATCGATGCGGTTAATCTTGAGATCATGCGTGTAGATCAGATTCTTGAAGATGTGAATAGTGTTTCAACAAATGTTTCTAAGGCTACGGGTTCTTTGGATGCGGTTGCTTCAGCCCCTTTAGACATTATCGGTACCGTAACGGGAAAAATTCGTGATCGCATTGCTCCTCATGCTTCTTCTGATACTTCCGTTGGCTGTTTTGTTGATGCGGTTGATACTGGTCTAGAGGCGGTAGGCGAAAAAGTATCTGATTTACAGGATCAGTCTGAAGTTCGCAAAATCGAGCGCGAAGCAAAATATGAAGCTCGTTGTGCAACTCTTGAGCGTACCAATGAGGTTTCTGCTAACTTGAAGAGTGCAGCAGCTATTCAGGCAAACAAAACCGCTTCTTCGGTAACAGAGGAGAAGTAGCAAAGTTGTTTACTTCAAATCATCCTGTTGTTGAGGATGAAGAATTAAGAGAAGAGTCCCTTAAAACAATTAAGATGCAGCGTAAACTTTTTACGGGCTTATTCATCATTGTTTTGGTGGCTCTTCTTTATTTGCTCGGGCAGGTTTTGAACGTTCTTTCAGTTCCTGTGGGAATTGTTGTTTGGACTACGGTAATTGTTTTTTGTCTTAAGGGTCCTGTGAACTATCTTGAGAAAAAGGGCTTTAATCGTCTTGTTGGCACCT
Source organism: Eggerthella sp. CAG:368 (assembly GCA_000434775.1). Taxonomy (GTDB): domain Bacteria; phylum Actinomycetota; class Coriobacteriia; order Coriobacteriales; family Eggerthellaceae; genus Anaerotardibacter. Next base: position 15,369 of record FR895492.1, read on the forward strand.
GTATCACGTATATTTTATTCGCCGCTGCCATGGTTTTGTTGGGTTGGCTTTTGTTTTCGCCTGCTCTTGGCTTTGATGAGCAATTTAAGCATCTCGCAGAAGGTGTTCCGCAGTATATCGGTATGATTCGAGATTGGTGGAACGATATCTACCAACAGTATTCCTACATTTTGCAGGATGCACGAATCCATGAATGGTTCAACAACGCGCTTGTATCGGTGGGAGCATGGTTTTCTCAGTTTGCTCAGAGCAGTGCACAAAATGTTGTTTTTTTTGGCTCGGGTGTTGCTAATGCGGTTATGATTATCGGTTTTTCTCTTGTAGTTGCGTTTTGGGTTTTGATGGAACTTCCTGCACTCGGACGTGAAGTGAAGCGTCTTTTTGGGCCTCGCTTCAGAGAAGATCTCGATATGATTTACCTCACCACTACGCGCGTTATGGGTGGATATATCAAAGGAACGCTCATTCAGTGCTTTTTGATTGGCTTGGGCTGCGGTATTGGTTTTGCCGTAATGGGAATTCCGAGTGCTGCGGCATTAGGTGTGATTGCTGGCATCTTAAATATTATTCCCATTGTTGGTCCTTGGCTCGGTGGTGCTTTAGCGGGTATCGTAGGTATTTTCGTGAGCCCTTTGATTGCGCTTTTGGCACTCATTTATACCATCGTTGTTCAGCAGGTGGTGTATACCTTTATTTCACCAAAGATTATGGCGAATTCTGTTGATATTCATCCTGCTTTGGTAATTTTGGCTTTAATGACGGGTTCCGCCTTAGGCTTTGCGATGTCTGGTTTTATGGGTAGCTTTGTTGGCATGCTTGCTTCAATTCCAGCTGTGGCAGCTATTAAATCGTTGTTTGTTTACTATTTTGAGAAACGAACTGGTCGCATTATTGTTGCAACAGACGGAGTTATTTTTAAAGGCGAACCTTCCGGGACAGAGGTAAATCCCGTTGCAGATGCTACGGGTGAGTTTTTTGTTCCCGATATTGGGGTTGACACCCCCAAGCATGGCAAATCTTGATATGATTCGTCTGCGAATAATTCATATAACTTAAAAGTAATCGAAGAGGTTTTTTGCGCATGGAATACATGACAACTGCTGAAATACGCGAGAAGTATTTATCGTTTTTTGAGGAAAAGGGCTGCAAGCGCATGCCATCATCTTCGCTCATTCCTGATGATCCTTCACTTTTGCTTACGAGTGCGGGAATGGTTCAATTTAAGCCATACTTCCTTCAGCAAAAGCAGCTTGAGAAACCCTACATCGGTACCACCACGGTACAGAAGTGTGTTCGTACCAATGATATCGACATTATTGGTACTACGGGTAGGCATTTGAGCTTTTTCGAGATGCTTGGAAACTTCAGTTTTGGTGAGTATTTTAAAGAAGAAATGTGTGCTTGGGCATATGAGTTTTCAACTGAGGTTTTGAAACTCCCTGCCGAAAAACTCTACTTTACCGTTTTTGAAAACGACGATGAAACCATCGATATTTGGAAAAAGCTCGGTGTTCCTGAAGATCATATTTCTCGCCTTGGTGAAGAAGATAACTTCTGGCGTGCTGGACCAACGGGTCCATGTGGGCCTTGTTCTGAGCTGTATTACGACCAAGGTCCTGAGGTTGGCTGCGGAAGTCCTGATTGTGCCCCTGGTTGCGATTGCGATCGATTCTTAGAGTACTGGAACTGCGTCTTCACACAGTATGATGGCCAAGAAGATGGAACTCTCGCTCCTTTACCTAAGAAAAATATTGATACGGGTATGGGTCTGGAGCGAATTGCGGCCATTATGCAGGGCGTAGATAACAACTACGACACTGATGTCTTACGTGATCTTATTGCGGTTGGAGAGTCTCTTTCGGGTAAAACCTACAAAACCGATGAAGCTACCGATCTCTGTTTACGTATTATGGCTGATCATAGTCGTGCTGTTACCTTTATGATTGCTGATGGCATTCTTCCTTCCAATGAAGGCCGTGGATATGTTTTGCGCCGTTTGCTTCGTCGTGCCGTTATGAAGGGTCATTCCATTGGCATTGAAGGTGCATTTCTTAACCAGTATGTTGAGAAAATTATCGAACTCATGGGTCATGTGTACCCTGAGATTATTGATAATCGTGCCCTTATCGAGCGCGTCATCCTTTCAGAGGAAGAGCGCTTTGGAACCACATTAAAACAGGGTCAGGCCTATCTTGATGATGCCCTTAAGGAGCTTGAAGGATCCGTTCTTTCTGGAAAAATTGCGTTTACGCTTCATGATACGTACGGTTTTCCTGTCGAGGTTACGAAAGAAATATGTGTAGAGCGTGGCTTTAGTGTTGATGAAGATGAATTTGCTCGTTGCATGGAGGAGCAAAGGGAGCGTGCCCGCGCTGCTAACGTAAAAGATGCGGAAGCTGCTTGGAGCACCTACGGTGGTGTTCATGCCGATTTGCTGCGCGAAATAGGAGCCACCACGTTTGTTGGATATACTTCTCTTTCCGCTCAGGCGAGTGTTCTTGCGCTGGTTAAAGATGATGCTCGTGTCGATTCACTTAAAGCGGGACAGACGGGCGAAATAATTCTTGATATCACACCGTTTTATGCAGAGATGGGCGGTGAAGTTGGAGATACCGGCACCATTTCTTCTGAGGCCTTTACTGCTGAAGTGATTGATACGAAAGCTCCTGAAAAGGGTTTGGTTGCTCATGTGGTAACCGTTACCTCAGGAACGGTTACCGTTGGAGAAAGCGTTGCTGCTCAGGTCGATAAGCTGCGTCGTGCACGTATTTCGCGCAACCATACGTGCACTCATCTTCTTCATGCTGCTCTACGCAGTGTTTTGGGTTCGCACATTAATCAGGCTGGAAGCTATGTAGGCCCTGATAGGCTCCGCTTTGACTTTACTCACTTTGAGGCAATGACGCCTGAAGAGCTTGCACAGGTTGAAAAGCTTGCTAATGAGCAAATCATGCTTGCTTTACCCACGAATATCTATGAAACCAGTCTTTCTTCTGCGCGCGAAGCGGGCGTTACTGCTCTGTTTGGTGAAAAATATGGTGAAACGGTTCGTGTTGTTGAAGCGGGAGAGTTCTCGAAAGAGCTTTGTGGTGGCTGCCATGTTTCTAATACTTCTGAAATTGGTTTAGTAAAGATTGTCTCTGAGAGCAGTGTGGGTGCTAATACGCGTCGTATCGAAGCGCTCACGAGTTTTGATGCTCTAGATTACCTTAACGGCTTCGAGGTTCCTATGAAGGAACTTTCTTCTAAGCTTCGCACGCCCGTTCAAGACGTTGTTGCTCGTGTCGAATCAACCTTAGCTCAGGTTAAGGAACTGACTTCCGAGCTTAAGAAGGCTAAAACTTCTTCTAATGATATTCTTCCTGAATCACTTGACGAGTATATTGTTGATGCTGGTTTCCCTGTCTTTGTATATCGCAAAGACAGTCTTGATGCTGGTGGAATGCGCAATTTCTGGGACATCGTGCGCGCTCGTCTCGATAACGGCGGAGCTTGTGTTCTTGCTTCTGACAACGAAGGAACACCTTTGCTATTGGCGGCAGGTAGCGATGAAGCTGTTCAGGCTGGGTTCAACGCTGGAGCAGTTATTAAGGCTATTGCCTCAAACATTAAAGGCGGCGGTGGCGGAAAGCCATCTATGGCTCAAGCAGGAGGTAAAGATGTCGCCGGTTTGGACGCTGCGCTTGAGGCGGCACGTAACTACTTCTAATTAGGTTTTTCATGAGAATTATGGCTCTTGATATAGGTAAGGTTCGCTGTGGGATTGCAATATGCGATCCCCGCGAACGTGTTGCATCTCCTGTTTGCGTATTGCCTACTAAAGAGGTTGAAAGCAACGCCTCTTCGCTTCGAAGGGTGTGTGAGGATTGGGAGCCTGAGATGCTTCTAGCAGGGTTACCTCTTACGCTTTCTGGCGATGTTGGCTCACAGGCTCAAACTAATAAAAAAATCGCCCAGCACGTTGCTTCTCATCTTGGTGTCCCTTTGGAATTCGTCGATGAAAGATTGAGTTCTCGTGAAGCTAAAAGAATTCTTCGCGAGAAGGGTCTCTCTGAAAAAGAGATGCGTGGTAAAGTAGACATGATTGCGGCTTCCGTTTTCTTGCAATCATGGCTTGACTCTAGGAATCAAGACTAGAAAAGAAAGGTTACGCTATGACGCCAAAACGCGTGACGTATTCTCAGCGATCTAATCATGCAGCGCGTGCAGCTCATGCTCGTGGTGCTCGTCAGTTTAAAACATACGATACCTCCTATATTCGTCCCAAGCAAAGCAAAGGTCCCATTATTGCGGTAGTTGTAGTAGCCATTGTTTTGCTCATTGCACTGATTTTTGGGCTATCGAGTTGTTTCGGTGGTAACAAAAATCTTCTGCAGGAAGGCGAATCAGTGAAGGTGGAAATTCCTGAAGGTTCTTCTACGCAAGCTATTGCCGACATTCTGTATGATGCAGGTGTTATTAACAGTAAAAACGAATTTACTGATAACGTTTCGACCAAGAATGCCGCTTCGTCATTAAAGCCAGGTATTTATACCTTTGAAGGTGGTGTTACCTGCGAGGAAGTGGTTAATAGTCTGGTTGCAGGTCCCGGATTAGGCGAAAACAGTCTTTCAATTCCTGAAGGGTACACTATAGAGAGCATGGGAGAGGCTGTTCAAAAAGCCTATGCGGGGTCTATTACTAAAGAAGACTTTATCTCTGCCGCTCGCAATGCAAGCAGTTTTGCAGAAGAGTTCCCTTTTGTTGCTTCAGCTCATAATAATACTCTTGAAGGCTTTTTGTTTCCTAAAACCTACGAGGTTATACAGGGCTATACCGCTAAAGATGTAATACGTCAGATGCTTTCACAGTATCAACAAGAAGTAGCAACTCTTGATTATTCCTATCCTGAAAGTTTGGGCTATTCGTCTTATGATGTTCTAATTTTGGCTTCAATCGTTGAAAAAGAATCAGTTGCGGATACGCGCTCTAAAGTTGCTGCTGTTTTCTATAATCGCTTAACTAACGACGGTGATCCTGCGTATGGTATGTTGGGAAGTGATGCTACTACAGCATACGAAATTGGCGGGGAGCCCGATAATTACGATTGGAACACCGACAGTCCATACAACACAAGGAAAACCAAAGGTCTTCCACCGACGCCAATTTGTTCACCGAGTCTTGACTGTCTGCAGGCAGTTTGCTCACCTGAACAGAATTTCTCTGATTATTACTTCTTCTCATTTTGGCCTGACTCAAATGGAAAGATGCAATATTACTTCGATAAAACCTACGAGGATCATCAAGCAACCATCCAGGCATATTCATAGAGAGTGAGTCCAAATGTCGCTCTTTCAGCCTGACAGATATTTTTCCCGTATATCGTATATCGATGTTTCCTTCGATATTGTCAGGCGAGGGTTTGAGTGCGTTCTCCTTGATGTTGACAATACTGTTCTAACGCGTGATACCCGCAGTGTTCCTCGCGATGTTTCTCTTTGGCTTTCTCGACTCCAGTCGGCGGGTGTTTCGGTTTGCTTTTTGTCGAATAATTTTCACAACGATGTACTCATTATGGCGCGCGAGTTAAATATCTCCATTGTTTCTAAGGCTCTAAAACCTTTACCCTTTGGATATATGCGTGCGTGTAAACTCATGGGTTCGTCTAAAGATCGAACATTGATGATCGGTGATCAGTTGAGCACTGATATTCTTGGTGCACACTTGGCTGGTCTAACTGCGTATATGGTATGCCCCTTAGTGACTGAAGATTTGAAGCATACCCGTGTTCTAAGAGTGTTCGAAAACGCTTTTTTGAAAGATAGAGAACCTGAAGGTGTTTCTTGCCTGGATGAGGGAAGTGTTCAGTTATAAATAACCCCTCTCCGTGCTAGAATTGTTCCGGTATTTTTATGTGTGGAGAGTGTTATGCAATATATAACAGCAGGTGAAAGCCATGGACCTTTTCTGACAGGCATTGTCTCAGATATTCCCGCTGGTCTTTCTATTTCTGAAAAAAACATTAATTCTGATCTTTCGCGGCGCCAAAGCGGTTATGGTCGCGGTGGTAGACAAGCTATTGAAAAAGACACGGTCCGTATTATCTCAGGGGTTCGCTTCGGAAAAACGCTGGGAACCCCCATTGCTTTACAGATTGAAAACAGAGACTGGAAAAACTGGACGGATAGGATGGCTGTTTTTGGGGATGCCCCTAAAGATCTCGTTCGTGAGGTTACTCCTCGTCCCGGTCATGCTGATCTTGTTGGCATTCTGAAAAACGATATGGACGATTGCCGCAATATTCTTGAACGTGCGAGTGCGCGCGAGACCGCTATTCGCGTTGCGTGTGCGGGCATTGCTCGAGAATTTCTTGCCGAACTCGGTGTTGAAATTTTTTCCTATGTTACTTCTATTGGGAAAGTGACGTTTGAAGAGGATGATCCCATGATGGCTGCTCCCGATTATCGTCCGCTTGATATAGAAATGAGCGAAGTCCGTTGCCCCGATGAAGCAACTTCCGAAAAGATGATTGCAGAAATTGATGAAGCAAAAGAAAAGGGCGAAAGCCTTGGTGGAACATTTAGAGTGGTGGTTACAGGGCTCATTCCTACGCTTGGTGGCTTTGAAACGGGTAACACTCGTTTAACCTCGCGCTTAGGAGCTGCACTCTTTTCTATTCCTGCCATCAAAGGAGTTGAATTCGGTCTTGGCTTTGAGGCAGCAAGAAGGCCTGGTAGCTGCGTTCATGATGAAATAATCCTTGATGAAAAGCGGGGTTTTCTGCGCTCCTCCAACAATGCGGGTGGACTGGAAGGCGGCATGACTACAGGAATGCCTCTCATTGCATCCCTTGCTATGAAGCCAATCCCAACCCTTACTACACCTTTAAATACGGTAAATATTGATACCCTTGAAGGTGCGAAAGCGTCTAAAGAACGCAGTGATGTTTGTGCTGTTCCGGCAGCTGCTGTTGTTGCAGAATCTGAAGTTGCCTTTGTGCTGGCTGAGGCATATATGAATAAGTTTGGATCAGATAATATGACTGACATCAAGCAAAATATTGAAACATTTAAACAGCGTATTAAAACAATGTCTCGCTAAGAGAGGAATGTATATGTCTGATCAAACTGTGAAAGCAGCCGGAGGATATTATCTCACTAAGCCAGTATTCTTTATTGGCTTTATGGGGGCAGGTAAAACAAGCGTTTCTCAGCAGCTAGCTGTAACATATGGCTTGGCTTCTATTGATGCGGATGAATATCTAGAGCTTCGTGAAGATCGCATTATTGCGGATATTTTTGCCGAAGACGGCGAAGAAGCGTTTCGCGATATTGAAACAGATGTTTTGAAAGATTTGTCGGCACGTTCTCCTAGGCTTATCGGTTGTGGCGGGGGCGTGGTTACTAAGCGTCCAGAAAATGCGGAAATCATGCGAAATGCTGGTTTTGTGGTGTATTTGCAGGTAAGTGCTGATGAGGCAGCTCGTCGTATTCCTAATACCGATTCTCGTCCCATGTTTAAAAATCTTGAAACAGCACGTAAGACAATTATTGAACGTATTCCTAACTATGAAGCTGCTGCAAATATTGCTGTTCAAACAGAAGGTCGCTCAGTTCGTGAAGTGGCAGGAGAGGTTGCCTCTATTCTGTTGAATCAGGGCATTATGAAAGCAGTTGATTAATTCATGACTAAAGTTGCCGTCGATATTCCTGGTGAGAAGTCCTATGAGGTTTCCATTGAATCAGATCTTTTACCCTTTGTGGGACAAGATCTTCGTAAGATCGATTCTAACCCTCGTGCTTTAATCATTACTGATCAGGTAGTGCAGAATTTATATCTCGAGACGCTAAAGCGCTCTTTGGAGCAGGCATCTTATTTCGTTTCGGTTATTACGGTTCCGTCAGGCGAGCAAGCAAAATCGCTTGAATGTGCAGGTGAAATATGGCACGCGATGCACGAGTGCAAACTCAATCGCGATTCGTTAGTTATTGCTTTTGGTGGCGGTGTGGTTGGTGATCTTGCAGGCTTTACCGGTTCTACCTTTATGCGTGGTTTAAGAATTGTGCAAGTTCCTACTACATTGCTTGCTATGGTTGATTCTTCCGTGGGAGGAAAAACGGCTATCAATCTTGAAACAGGCAAGAACCTTGTTGGTACCTTTTGTCAGCCTATTGCTGTCTACGCCGATCTTGATACCCTTGTTTCTCTTCCCGAGCGCGAATGGGCCTGTGGATGTGCGGAGATAGTCAAGTCTTCCGTTATTGATTCAGATGACTTCTTTTTCTGGATGGTCGAACATGCTTCTGAGCTTGTCGAGCGTGATCTTCGAGTGGTAAAGGAAGCGGTTCGTCGTAGCGTTTCTTTTAAGGCTTCGGTAGTAATTCGCGACCAAGAGGAAACAAAGAATGTTCGTGAATGTCTCAATTATGGTCACACGTTGGCCCATGCCATTGAAACAGAAGCCGGTTACGGAGTTTACTCTCATGGTCATGCTGTTGCTCAGGGAATGAGATTTGCTGCGCGTCTTGGTGCAGCTCATCTGGGCACTTCATTTGCGTTTGTTTCTGCCCAAGATTCGCTTCTTGATGAGCTGGATTTACCTGAACTTTCGTTTAAGGCCTCTCCCGAAAGGCTCCTTGAGCTGATGTTAGGCGACAAAAAGGTTCGTTCAAACAAGTTGCGTTTTGTTCTTCCGAAAGATATTGGTGTTTGGGAAATTTGTGAGCTAGAAAACGAATTTATTCTTGAGCACTTAAAGGCCTGGCAAAAAAGTATTGCGTAAATGATCCTTTATATAGGTGAGGCATTTATATGAATAACTTTTCTTCTCGAATAGTTCGTATCCAAGAGAAAATGAAGCAGCAAGACATTGATGCGGTGTACGTAAGATCGCTGTCGAATATCTTGTGGGCAACCATGTTTTATGGGGTGTTTGACAGCGAACCCGCTCATGCTCTTTTGGTTTTACCTGATAGGGTTTTGCTTCACAGTGATTCTCGCTATGGTTCGGCGCTTAAGAATGCGGCAAAGGAATCAGGTATCGAAATTACCATTGAGCGAAAACAACACTTTGATTTACTTCTTAAAGCAGTTAAGCAATCTCACAGTTTAGATGCCGATGATGGACGCACGATAACTGTTGGTATTGAGGATAGTATTTCTCTTAAGGAATATCGTGTCTTGGAAACACGTATTTCGAGAAGTGATCTGTCTATTCGCTTGGTAGAACTATCTGGTTTTATTGAAGAGCTACGAGAAACCAAAGACGGTGAAGAAGTTCAGTTGATGAAAAAAGCCCAACAAATAACTGACCAGGCGTTTAGTTATATCGTTTCCTATATTCAGCCAGGAATGACAGAACGACACATTCAACAGGAATTAGAAAACACCATGTTTTCATTGGGTGCTGAAGGGCTGGCATTTTCTTCCATTGTTGCAAGTGGCTCTCGTGCCGCGATGCCTCATTCGATTCCCGGTGATACTGCGATACAAGTTGGTGAGTGTATCGTGATGGATTTTGGGGCAAAGTATAGAGGATATTGCTCAGATATGACGCGCACTGTTTTTGTGGGAAAACCTAATGAGCGCATGCAAAAAGCGTGGGAGGCGTTGGTTGAGGCAAATGAGTCGTGCGAAAATCTTATAAGAAAAGGTGTTATTGCGAGCTGCGTTCATCGGAATGCTGAAGATGTTTTGGCCAAACATGGGTTTGCCTCTACTATGGGGCACTCGCTCGGTCATAGTGTTGGAATTGACATCCATGAGGTTCCAAACCTATCACCTCTTAACGACAGGCCCCTTGAAGTAGGCAATGTAGTAACCGTTGAACCTGGTATTTATCTTGATGATGACTTTGGCATGCGTCTTGAAGATTTTGGGGTTGTTACCGAAGATGGTTTTGAGGTTATTACCCAAAGTACTCACGAGATGGTTATAATAGAGCCTCGTGATAATGTGATTCAAAAAACTACTGAGGAGTAAATGTGGCAATTTCTACTGCTGAATTCCGCAATGGAATGTGTATTGAATATAACAATAAACTCTGGGTTATTCTCGAGTTTCAGCATGTAAAGCCAGGCAAGGGCGGCGCTTTTGTTCGTACCAAGCTTCGTGACATTCGTGCTGGTCGTGTTGTTGAACATACCTTCAATGCGGGCACTAAGTTTGAGTCTTTGCGTCTTGAGAAGAAAAAGATGCAGTATCTCTACAACGATGGTATGGATTTTTATTTCATGGACACCACTTCCTATGAGCAAATTTCTATCCCCTCCGATATTGTGGGTGATGTTGCCCAGTGGCTTAAGGAAAGCGATGAAGTAACGCTTCTTTATGCTGGAGAAGAGCTTATCGGTATTGAGCCAGAGATGTTTGTTGAGCTTGAGGTTATTGAAACTGAGCCTGGTTTTAAGGGTGATACCGTACAGGGTAGCACTAAGCCAGCAACCTTAGAGACGGGTGCGGTTGTTCAGGTTCCTATGTTCATCAATACAGGAGAAATTCTTCGAATTGATACGCGTGATGGGCGCTACGTTACTCGTGTCTAGTGGCTTTATGTTACTTCCTAGAAAACTCTTTTTCTTGCGAGGCGCGTTTGCGCCTCGTGTCGTATAATGTACTTTCGTTTATTACTACCGCAGTAAGTAATGTAAAGATAAGGAGGTGCGATACTCTTGCCTAAACTTCAGCTTATGGACACCACTATTCGTGATGGACAGCAAAGCCTTTGGGCTACCAGGATGTCAATTGGTGATATGTTGCCAATTCTTCCTAAGATGGATCGCGTTGGTTATTGGGCTATTGAGGCATGGGGTGGTGCAACATTTGACACATGTCTGCGTTTCTTGGATGAAAATCCATGGGATCGTTTGCGCTCGATAAAAGCCAAAACCCCTAATACTCGTCTTTCTATGCTTTCTCGTGGTCAAAATCTTGTTGGCTACAAGCATTATTCAAAAGAAATTTGTCATCGATTTATTCATGCTGCACATAAAAATGGCATCGATGTATTTCGCGTTTTCGATGCCTTGAATGACATTCGTAACGTTGTTGATAATGCAGAGGCAATTAAAGAATGTGGCGCACATTTCGAAGGCGCAATTTCTTACACCATGTCTCCTGTTCATACGCTTGATAGCTTTTTGGAATATGGTCAGCAGCTCAAAGAGCTCGGTGCTGACTCTATCGCTATTAAAGATATGGCCGGCATGCTTACCCCTTACCGTACTGAACGTATGGTAAAGGCTTTCAATGCCGAAATTGGTTTGCCTGTTCATATTCATTGTCACTATGTTGGTGGTATGGCTCCTGCTAACATCATTAAATCTGTTGAAGCTGGTGCTGCGATTGCTGATACGGCAAGTGCTCCTTTAGCATTTGGTAATTCTCATCCTGCTGTTGAGATGATTGTTGCTGCGCTTGAAGAAAGCCGCTATGACACTGGTCTTGATCTAGGCCTTTTGTTTGAAATTGCTGAGTACTGGGAAGAAGTTCGCAAGCGCGGTCATTACAAGCGCGGCGTTTCTTCGCTTGTTCATATGCAAGTGTATTCTCATCAAGTTCCTGGTGGTATGATGTCGAACTTGGTTTCACAGTTAGATATCCAAAACGCTACCGATCGCCTTAATGAGGTTATGGCTGAAATCCCTCGTGTTCGTGCCGAGGTTGGTTATCCTCCTTTGGTTACCCCGCTTTCTCAGATTGTTGGTACCCAGGCGGTATTTAACGTTCTTACGGGTAAACGCTGGAGCGTTGTTTCTAAGGAAATGAAAGACTACATCTGCGGTTACTATGGAAAAGCTCCAGGACCGATGGATCAAGAAATTGTTAAAAAAGTTGTTGGTGATTCCGATATTTTGGACCCAAGTATTGCTCCTGGTTCCTTGGTTACCACCACTTTTGCTGAGCTCGAAGAGGAAATTGGCGATCTTGCTAAGTCTGAAGAAGACGTATTGATGTATGCCCTTTTCCCGAACGAGGCACGCACGTATTTAAGTAAACATCGCACATCTGAAAAGGTTGATTTCCTCCTTGAAGAGGAATCGAAGATGACCAAGGAGGACGATTACGTGGATATTAATCAGATTCGTGAATTGGTTCGTGTTGCCGAAGAAAGCGGCGTTGGAGAAATCGTTGTTGAAGAAGAAGGTTGTCGTATTGCGGTACGTATGCCTGGTTCAGGAGCTGCTCCCGTTGCTGCACCGACAACGGTTGAATCTCGTGGTGCACATGCAGCCGCTGAGAAAGTTGAAGCTCCTGCTGCTTCAACTGGTGAGGTTGCACGTCCTTCCAATTGGTGTTGCGTAACCGCTCCTATGGTGGGAACGTTCTATGCTGCTCCTGCTCCTGGTGAGCCTCCGTTTGTTAGCGTTGGTGATGAGGTTTCTGCTAATCAAACGCTTTGTATCGTTGAGGCTATGAAGCTCATGAATGAAATCCCTGCTGCTGAAATGGGTACCGTTCGCGAGGTTTGCTTAGAGGATGCTACTCCTGTGGAGTTCGGCACTCCTTTGTTCTACATTGAGCCCCATGTTGCTCATGACGCTATTGGTCCGGAGAGTGCATAAATGTTCAAAAAGGTTTTAGTTGCTAATCGAGGAGAAGTTGCTCTTCGAGTGATGCGCGCCTGCAAAGAGCTTGGCATTCAAACGGTTGCGGTGTATTCAACTGAAGATGCCAATACGTATCCTGTTGAATATGCTGATGAAAAGGTTTGCATTGGACCAGCTCCTGCAAATCAGAGCTATCTCGTTATGGCCTCGATTATCGCAGCTGCCAAGAATACTGGCGCTGAAGCAATTCATCCTGGTTATGGCTTCTTGGCAGAAAATGCTGAGTTTGCTCGTGCCTGTGCAGAGAACGATATTGTCTTTATTGGTCCTTCTCCAAGCTGTATTGAAAGCATGGGTAACAAGGCAGCAGCGCGTGACACCATGAAAGCGTGTGGGGTTCCTACGGTTCCCGGCTCTGATGGCGTTGTGGAAACTCTCGAGGAGGCCCGTCGTTTTGCTGAGGCTGTTGGATATCCTGTTTTAGTTAAAGCTTCTGCTGGTGGCGGTGGCAAGGGTATGCGCGAAGTTCATGATCCTGCTGATCTGGAATCACAATTCCTTGCTGCTAAAAATGAAGCTCAGGCTGCTTTTGGTAATGGTGATGTGTATTTAGAAAAGCTTGTTTTGCGTCCTCGCCACGTTGAGGTTCAAGTGCTTGCTGATAAGTTTGGTAATCGTATTTCTTTGTGTGAACGTGATTGTTCGCTACAGCGTCGCCATCAGAAGCTCTTGGAAGAAGCCCCTTCTCCAGCGCTCACTGATGAAATCCGTCGCGCAATGGGCGTTGCAGCAATTAAGGCTGTTCGTGCTACTGGATACGAAAACGCGGGTACAATTGAGTTCTTGCTTGATCACGATGGGCGTTTCTATTTCATGGAGATGAATACGCGTGTTCAAGTTGAGCATCCCGTTAGTGAGCTCATTACGGGCACTGATATCATCAAAGAACAGCTTCGTATTGCTTCAGGTGAACCTATTTCATGCATTGATCGTGCGCCATTTCAGCCTTATGGGCATGCAATGGAGTTTCGTATCAATGCGGAAGATCCTGAGTTCGATTTCCGTCCTTGCCCAGGAAACATTACTAAATTTGATATGCCTGGTGGCCCAGGTGTGCGTATTGAATCATACATTCACGAAGGTTCTCGAATCTCTCCTTATTATGATTCCATGGTTGCAAAGCTTATTGTTTGGGGTAGCGACCGCGAGGAAGCCATCGCCCGTGGTAAACGTGCATTACAGGAGTTCAAAATCGAGGGAATTAAGACCACCATTCCTTTCCATCTTCAAGTTTTGGAAAACCAAGCATTTCTTGATGGTGAGGTTTATACCGACTTTATTGAAACCGAAATGGGGGAGAACTAGATGCCTGAGATCACTACCAATGGCATGGCTATCGCTCCAAACGTAATCGACACCATCGTTTCCCTTGCCTTAAAAGATGTTCCTGGTGTTGACTCAACGAGCGTTGCTCCTACAGGCTTGAAGGCTTTGTTTTCTTCTAAAGCCACCTCTGATCGCGTAAAAGTTTTTACCGAACCAGATGGTTCGCTTGCTATAGAAGTTATGCTTCGTGTGCTTGATGGATATCCTGTCAAAGAGCTTGCCTCATCGGTGCGCTCCTCAATTGCAGACGCTGTTATTCTGCAGACTGGTATTCCTGTTTCTCGTGTGGATATCTGTATTGATGGCATCCACTTTCAAGATTAAGGTTGGTTAGATTACATGTCGTCAAAGTCTCACGAACGAACTCAAGAGAGACGAATTGCTCTTCAGGTTTTGTATCAGGGAGAGATTCTTGATACATCTCCTTTGGAGCTTATTGAGAAAAAATTGTTAGTCGATGAAGACGCTCTGATGGGTGACTACGCTAAAGGCTTGCTTGCTGGTTGCATTGATCACACTGAGGATATTGATACCTATCTTGTCGCTGCAAGTGAGAATTGGGCGATTGATCGTATGCCTTTAGTCGATAAATCTTTGCTTCGTCTAGCGACATTTGAGATGAAATATGTTGATGATGTTCCAGTTTCTGTTGCTATCAACGAGGCAGTTAACCTTGCTAAGGAATTTGGTGGAGCTGATTCTCCCCGGTTTGTGAATGGCATTCTTGGTCGTATTGCTGTTCAGCTTGAGGAAGAAGTAGCAAGTGAGTAATACTGACACTGTTTCTTCTGAGGCAACTTCTTTTAGGGAACTTAAAGCTCGACTTGACGAAATTGTTGAACTTGTTAGCGATGATAGTCTCCCGCTCGAGGAAGCTTTGAAGTATTATGAAGAGGCAGTTGGATTAGGGCTTGAAGCCTCGAATATTCTTGAACAGGGAATTAACGCCAATACTGCTGAACATGATTTAGCCCAAGAACAAGCGGGCGATATCGAAGAAAAATCAGAAGAAACTGTTGATATAAGCGCAGGTTCAACTCACTAACATCAAGGAGCGTGTAGACAATAATGGCACATCGAATCCTTGATTCTATTGAATCACCCGATAACTTGAAGCTTCTCACTAACGAGGAGCTTTCGATTTTAGCTCATGAAATTCGCGAGGAAATCGTGCAGGTCACTTCAAGAAATGGTGGCCATGTTGCATCGAGCCTTGGCGCCGTTGATATTATTCTTGCAGTCCACTCTCTTATTAACTCTCCTTATGACAAGTTTTTGTTCGATGTTGGTCATCAGTCCTATGCTCACATGCTTGTAACAGGGAGACTCAAGGAGTTTCAAACGCTTCGTCAATATGGGGGGCTTTCTGGGTTTCCTAAACCAGACAAAAACGTTCATGATGTTCATCCTTCTGGACATGCTTCTGATTCGCTGAGTGTCGCGTGTGGTTTGGCACGTGCAAGAGATTTGAGGGGTGAGGACAGAAAGATCGTTACCCTTATTGGCGATGCGTCGCTTTCCGGGGGAATGGCTTTTGAAGCTCTTAATGATATTGGTCAAGCCCAAACACCTATGGTAATTATTCTCAACGATAACGAGATGTCAATTTCTCGAAACGTTGGTGCGATGGCTAAGCATTTGGGCAGTCTGCGTGTCTCAGCTAATTATCAGAGAAACCGTGACACCATGCAGGACTTCATGGAGTCTATTGGCCCTGCTGGTAAAGCAATGGTGAAAATTGGGAAAAGTGCTAAGGATTCACTGAAACAATTTGTGGTGCCTGATACTATGCTTTTTGAGCAGCTTGGTATCGTTTGTTCTCCGCCTATTAATGGGCATGATATGTCTCGTCTTCGTACAGAGATCAAACGTGCTTTGGATTCTTCTTCTCCAGTTTTGTTACATGTCATTACCAAAAAAGGCGCTGGATATCCTCCTGCTGAGCAAAATCCGTCCAAATTTCATGGTGTTGGCCCTTATGATATTGAAACAGGAGAACTCAGTAAGAAGTCTCACGGTGTTTTAACCTATACGCAGGCTTTTTCAGCAACGTTGCTCAAAGAGGCAGAAAAAGATAATACGATTGTTGCTATTACGGCGGCTATGATTGACGGTACGGGTCTTCGTCCCTTTGTTGATGAATATCCCGAAAGATCCTTTGACGTTGGTATTGCTGAAGGTCACGCATTAGGTATGGCAAGTGGTTTAGCGCTTGGCGGTTTGAAGCCAGTTGTTGCTATGTACTCAACCTTCTTACAGCGTGCTATCGATCAAACAATCATCAATAATGCGCTCCCTGATCTCGATATTGTTTTGGCGGTCGATCGTGCAGGTTTAGTGGGCGACGATGGACCTACTCATCATGGCATTTTTGATATTGTGTATTTACGCATGATTCCAAACTTGAAAGTTTTGGCGCCCGCTGACGAGTCGGAGTTGGCATCCTCCCTCCACACTGCTTTGGCGCTTAAAGGTCCGGTTGCTCTGCGTTATCCCCGTGGAGAAGCCTGCGGTGTTCCCTTGCCCGATAATCCGAAGCTATTAGAAGTGGGTAAGTCTCGCTGTGTTAGGGAGGGCAATGATGTCTCCATACTTTCCTTCGGTCGTATGCTTTCCTATGCATGCGAAGCTGCTGACATTCTAGAGGAGCATTCTATTTCTGTTTGCGTTGTAGATATGCGCTGGATTAAGCCTCTTGATATCGAGGCTATTCGCGCTGCGTCTAAAACCTCGCTGGTCGTTACGCTTGAAGAGGGCGTTGTTGAAGGGGGCGTTGGCGAAGAGGTTTTAGAGGTTTTAGTAAAGGAACATCTTCACTCTAATGTTGTGAATCTCGGAATTCCCGATACCTTTATCGAGCAGGGTAGTGTTGCCCATCTTTTTCAAGATTTAGGTCTTGATGGTGAAGGAATTGCCGCTTCCATTCTTAACCGCTTAAACAAATAACGGTCATTTTTATCTCAAAATTGAGCTCTGTTTCTGATTTGTAACGTCTGTAATTCTCGTCTGTTACAGACGTTTTCCATCATCGTTAACAATGACAAATCGGAAAAAATGAACATGTTTTGCGTGCAAAGATACCTGTGTCAAAAAAAAGTGTATGAGTTATTTAGGAGGTATGCACATGTTTGACACAGGAGCAACAGCATTCATGCTTATATGCGCGATGCTGGTTTTATTGATGACGCCTGGTGTCGCATTCTTTTATGGAGGTTTGGCTCGCCGCAAGAATGTAGTCAACACCATGTTTATGTCATTCGTGATTATTGGTGTAGTTGCAATTGTTTGGGTTTTAGCTGGCTGGAGCTTAGCGTACGGCGGTGGTGGTTCGAACCCCTTCTTCGGCGGATTTGATCAACTTGGTTTAACGCAAACAACCAGTGATATGCTCGCCGAAGCAGAGGCACCTGAAGATGGAAGTTATCCCGCAATCATAGATATTTTGTTCCAAGCCGCGTTCGCTATGATTACTGCAGCAATTATTGGCGGTTCTCTTGCGGGTCGTATGAAGTTTGGCGCATTCCTGACGTTTGTCACCGTATGGATTCTTGTTATCTATGCACCGTTAGCTCACATGGTTTGGGGCGGCGAAGGTAGCTTTATTGGCGACATGATCGGTGCGCTTGACTTTGCTGGTGGCGATGTTGTTCATATTAGTTCGGGTTTAACGGGTCTTGTTCTTTGCTTGCTTTTAGGTAAGCGTCGCGGTTTTGGCTCGGTAAGCCATCGTCCTCACAATGTTCCCTTCGTGGTGGTAGGCGCAAATTTACTTTGG
>FR895492.1:33105-42434 GCA_000434775.1 Eggerthella sp. CAG:368
CTGAATTCGCTGCTGATGGCGTTGCAGGTTTGGCGGTACTTAATACCGTAATAGCATCTGGTGCTGCAATGCTTTCGTGGATGCTCGTTGAAACTATTAAGACTGGAAAGCCAACCCTTGTTGGTGCAGCAACTGGTCTTGTTGCAGGCTTGGTTGTTATCACTCCTGCTGCTGGTTTTGTTGAGCCTTGGGCCGCTCTAATCATGGGTCTTATCGTTTCCCCAATTTGCTATTTTGCAATTTCGTTCTTGAAGGCAAAGATTGGTTACGACGATGCTCTCGATGCCTTTGGTTGCCATGCTGTTGGTGGTATGGTTGGCGGAATCCTCACTGGTTTGTTCTGTGTACCTGAGCTTTCTTGGACTGATTTTGGTGGCTTATTCTACACTGGTGACGTGTTTCTTCTCATTTCTCAGATTCTCGGCATCCTAGTTACTATCGCTTTCGTTGCAATTGGCTCTTTGATTATCGGTCTTATCGTAAAGGTAATCTTTAAGGGAAGCTTGCGTGTAAGCAAGGCGAAGGAAGCACAAGGCTTGGACGTATCTGAACATAATGAATCGGCATATCCTGCATTCATCGGTCTTGATTAGTTGAAGTAGAAAGGAGTGTGTTGATATGAAGCGTATTGTTGCAATCGTAAGACCAGAAAAGCTTGAGCCTTTGAAGGAAGCTCTTTTTGAAGCAAATATTTCTGGCATGACTATCTCTCAGGTTAATGGCTGTGGTAATCAGCACGGTTGGAAGGAATACTTCCGAGGCAGTGAAGTTCTTCTCAATATGGTTCCAAAGGTTAAGTTCGAAATCATTGTTGAGGATAGCCGTTCTGAAGAAATCGTTGAGGTTATTTGCAAGGAAGCTCGTACAGGTGAAGTTGGCGATGGCAAAATCTTCATCTCTCCTGTTGAGGGTGTTGTAAGAATCAGAACAGGCGAACGTGACGGAGATGCGGTATAAATTAGCTCCCCTAACGTAGCTGGTTGTCATTTCTTAAAGGGAATGGTACCCATTATAAAGAGAGCCCAAACTTGGGCTCTCTTTATTGATAGCAGGATTCTGTTTTTAATAGTCTGTCAGATCGTCTTTGGTGATTTTACCTCTGAATGTCCGATAGATAACAACGTGATAAAGCAATACTAAAGGTAAACCAATGCATACGATAATTGACATTGCCACAAGAGCGTATTCTGAAGATGCGGCATTTGCTACCGTAATAGATAACGCGGGGTCGGTAGCTGGGATGAGGCTCGGAAAAATACCCGCAGCCGCCATTCCAACGAGGCCGACACAGATAACACTAAGAGCGATATGATTTGGAAGATCTTTTCCTTTAGATGAAAGAGCAAAAGAAACCAAAACACACAGTGCAATAAGTGCTAAGAAAATAAATCCTACAATTTTATTTCCCGAACCAAGAGCAGCATATTGCGGAGTAGTGATAAAGAGCGCCATTGCGATAAGCGTGAATACAACCAAGGCAACAGTAGAAAATGTGCGAATAATTTGAGCTCGTTTATAAATTGGCTCATTGGTTTGTGCTTTGACGGTAAGCCAAGAAGATCCAAGGAGAATCATTTGTACTAAGCCGAGTACGCCACAAACAAGTGCAAATGGATTTAGCAGCGCAAAGAAGCCGCCGATATAGTCACCATGTGCGTTGAGTTCGATTCCTCCCACAATATTTCCTACTGCTACACCTAAAAGGAGTGCTGGAAGAAGAGATCCGATAAAGAAGAAGTTGTCCCAAATCTTTTTTAACGCCGGATCATGGTGTCTAAACTCAAGCGAAACCGCTCGAGCGATAAGCCCGAACAAAACAAGCATTATAGCGAGATAGAATCCCGAAAACGAAGTTGCATATGCAGGGGGAAAGGCCGCGAATAATGCTCCTCCCGCGGTAAGAAGCCAAACCTCATTGCCATCCCAAATAGGTCCAACGGCTCGTCTCATAAGTGCCTTATCGTATTCGCTTTTTTGAATAAAGGGATAAAGAACACCAATTCCTAAGTCGAGGCCGTCCAAGATAAAATAGCCAACAATAAGAATGGCAATTAAAACAAACCAGAGGCCTTGTAAGAACGTTATTTCTAACATGATTATTCCTCCTCTGCCTTTGCAAGCCGTGCTTCTTCTTCAAACTTTTCTTCCTCCGGCCCCGCTTTTACAAAGCGTAAGGTAATGCGTAGATACGCGATAAGAATAAAAAGATAAAAGAGAATGAATGCGGCTATTGTTAAGAGCAGGTCAGTCGAAGAAACTGCAAGCGATATTCCATCTTCGGTTAAAAGTTCACCCCAAACAATCCACGGCTGCCTTCCTACTTCAGTGACAATCCATCCAGACTGGATAGCAATTAATGGAAGCAAGGGTCCAAAACAGAGTAGTCTCAATAATCCCTTCTTAGGCTCTTTGTTTTTTCGAAGTGAAATCCATGCGAAAATAACCCAAAGCACCATACAGCCAAAGAGGGCAACCATGATGTGATAAGCCTGGAATGTAATATTGATAGGCGGTAACATGTCCTTTTCGAAGTCGTTAAGACCAGGATAGACTGTGTCGAAACTACCTGATGCAAGCCAGCTTGTTGCCCCCGCTAATGGCAGTTCAATCGAAGTTGTTGTTTTTGTTTCTTCATCAACCCAACCAAATAATGATAGGGGAGCAGGGCCAGATTCCCACTGACCTTCCATGGAAGCAAATTTAGTAGGTTGATTTTCAGCTACTACTACGGCTTGCTGATGGGCAGCAGGAATCATTAAAATTAAGGTTATTACTGCAACCACTGCGCCAATGTGTAAGGTTTTTCTACCAAATTCTGCATTTCGCTTTTTTAGAAGATGGTAGGCACCAATAGCCATAGCAACAAAAGCACCAAAGATTAAAAGAGAATCAACTGTGTGGAAGTAGCGTGCTGCTGTTGAAGGATTAAAAGCTGCTTCCCAGAAATTAGTGATAATGGCTTTTGATCCATCAGCGGCGATTTCGTATCCAGCAGGTGTTTGCATCCAGGAATTTGCAATCAAAATCCAGAGCGCGGAAAGGCACGAACCAATCCAAACCAACCAAGCTGAAACTAAATAGAATTTTTTCGATACTTTTTTTCGTCCAAAAAGGAGAACACCCAAGAAACATGATTCAAGGAAGAATGCCAACAGAGCTTCAGCTGCAAGTGGTGCGCCAAAGATATCGCCAACAAATCTTGAATAGTTTGCCCAGTTTGTTCCGAATGAGAACTCCATGGTAATACCTGTTGCAACGCCAACAGCAAAGGTGACCGTGAAGATCTTAGTCCAAAAATGAGCAGCAGCTGCATCTTTTGGATCCCTTGTTTTGTAGTATCGAGTTTCAGATACTGCAAGAATGAGACCTAAGCCAATAGACATAGGAACAAACAGAAAATGAAACGCAACACACAAAGCGAATTGTAGTCGAGACAAAAAGACTACGTCAGTGAATAATTCCATACGCAAACCCCTCCCTTATTGCCGATGGAAACTACGTAATAAAAGTCTAGCAATAATTAGTCATAAAATAGATTCAAATGCAATTTGCTATCAGAATGGTACCATTTTATTTATGAATGAATTGTTAGGTCTTTGTTGCTTTATAGCGTAAGGAAGACTGACTTTTTAAACCGATAAAAAAGAAATGGTATAGTAAGCAAGTTAATCAGAACATGTTTAGGAAAGGATCGCGAGATGACACGCAAAATCGCAATTTTTGATACCACTTTGCGCGATGGTGAGCAATCACCTGGTGCGTCAATGAATTCTGAAGAGAAACTGGTTATCACGCGACAGCTACTACGCTTAGGTGTGGATGTAATTGAAGCTGGCTTTCCTGTTTCTTCTCCTGGAGATTTCAAGAGTGTTCAACAGATTGCCGATGAGGTAGGAGATCGTGCTATTGTATGTGCTCTCACTCGTGCTGTAGAAAAAGACATCGATTCAGCTGCAGATGCACTTGCAAACTGTAAACGTCCTCGTATTCACACGGGTATCGGTGTTTCTTATAGCCATATTTACGATAAACTCCGCACAACACCTGAGGTTATTCTTGACCGCGCAGTTCATGCGGTTAAATATGCTAAGAAGTACTGCGAAGATATTGAGTTTTATGCTGAAGATGCAGGACGTTCGGATTACGAGTTCCTTGCAAAGGTATGTGAGGCAGTAATCGATGCGGGCGCTACAGTTGTTAATATTCCAGATACCACCGGCTATTCCTTACCTGACGAATATGGTCGTCGCATTCGTTTCTTGATGGAAAATGTTTCAAACATTGATAAAGCAACTATTTCGGTTCATTGTCACAACGACCTTGGTATGGCAACGGCGCTTTCTCTTGCGGGTGTAGCTAATGGTGCAGGTCAAATCGAATGTACAATCAATGGTTTAGGCGAGCGTGCTGGCAATACCGCTATGGAAGAAGTGGCAATGGCCATTAAGATGCATGGCGAAGAACTTGATGCTCATACCGATATCAATACCCGAGAATTCGTTCGTGCTTCTCGTTTGGTATCGTCCATCACGGGCTTTTTGGTACAGCCCAACAAGGCAATTGTTGGTGCAAACGCCTTCGCTCATTCTTCTGGTATCCATCAGGATGGCGTTATCAAGGCTCGTGATACCTATGAGATTATTGATCCTACTGAAGTAGGAGCAGGTCAGAGCTCTATTGTTCTTTCTGCACGTTCGGGTCGTGCTGCTCTTCGTCATCGCCTTGAAGCCCTTGGGTATCATATCGAAGGCCAAGCGTTTGAAGATTTACATACCGCCTTTCTTGATTTGGCCGATAAGAAGAAGGAAGTCTACGACGAAGACCTTGAGTCTTTGGTTGGCGAACATGGTCGCACCCAGCAGGCTCATTACACCTTGAAGTCTGTTCAAATTTCGTGCGGTCAGCCTCTTATCCCTACGGCTACGGTAACGCTTCGTGATGCAAACGATAACGAGTTTGTTGCCTGTTCAACTGGTACGGGTCCTGTTGATGCACTGTATAAAGCAGTAAATGAAATTGTTGACATCAAGAATGATCTTACCGAGTTTGCTGTTCAGAGTGTTACTCGTGGTATTGATGCCTTGGGCGAAGTTACAATTCGTGTTACCGCTGACGATGGTGAGGTATTTACAGGTCGCGGCGCTGATGGCGACATCATTGTTTCTTCCGCAAAGGCGTATCTCAATGCTTTGAACCGCTTGATTTCGAGCAGGGAAAAATAATCTGTGTTTTGCCTCGATTGTGGACAAAAAATCTCTGATACAGATGAGGCGTGCCCACAGTGTGGCTTAAAGGTCTCCGAAATGCGTGAACGCATTGCGCAAGCGCAGGAGATGGTGACCTATGCCGAAACTATTGGGCCCGCCTCTACCCAGAAATTACCTCCCGTTCCTGAGCGGATATATAAAGACAAAGACGGTAATGTCTTGCGCCCTGAAGAAAAAATCGATATCTCAGAGCGATTTAAACGTGAAGATGTTCTGGGCGGTATCCCTCAAATCGGTTCTTCTGACCCCTATGTAACTATGCCTATCAAGAAGGTCGTCTCCGATAAGGGTGAAGTTGTTGCTGATGTCGACAGGGAACAAAAAGTGTTTTCACAGGAACCTGTCAAAGAAACGTTTTGGTCACCTAAGCGTATCGTTCTTGTTGTTTTACTTGTTGCACTTTTGATAGCTGGTTGTGTTTTTGGCTATATGCATGTTTCAGACCAGGGACGCAATTCGGAATCTATCCCTTCTGTAACCGAGGAATTAACCCAAAAACAAGTATCAACTGAAGAACAAAAACCAGTCGATACTTCCTTAGAAATCTATAAGGCGCTCAATTCTTCCTATGTGGAACTTGATTCATTTTATTCAGAGCTCAGAACATGTATCGACGAGTTTGAAGGTTATTTTCTTCTTGTGGATTTGAACTCTCGTAAGTCACATGCTCAAGGAATACTTGATTTGCAAACCCGCGTTACTCAAAGTAGGGAATCGCTTGCTAGTTCAATGAAAGAGTATGGGGTTACTGAGACAAATGAGTATTATGCGCAATATCAGCAAATCGATGAGCTTTACAGCTATCTTCTAGATCGAATACATGTCATTGTTTCGTGCTGGGATATAAGTCTCTCTTACGACGACCCTCGTGATTACTCTCAAGAAATTCTTTCTCCTATTGTGGATGATTTACAAGGAGGAGAATCTATCTCTGAAACAAAATTCCTTGAACAGTACCCCCAGAGTGCTCCTCAGCAACTTGAATAGTGTTTTTTGCTGGCTCTGTTCTTATAGAACATCTATATTTAAGAGCTTCGTAAGGTGATATGTGAAGTTTAAAGTTTGGTCCTTTTGACTGCTGGTCTTATGGAAAAAAATATGATATAAATGATAAGCACCTTTGGGTGTATATACTTTCGTTTGTTGAGGAAGTGGGCTTGTCCCGCTTCTTTTCTTTCTAGGGCAAAAGGAGGGGAAATGTTAACCGGTAAAGAACTAAAACTCTATAACGCGCTTGCACCGTATGCTAACGATAAAGGCGTTGAGATAGTAACCGTGGAAGTAGTCGGTTCAAAAAAGGCTCCTACTATTCGTATCTTCATTGATTGCGAAGGTGGGGTGGGTTTTGATGAGCTCTCTTCTGCTCAATCATGGATCAACGATGTCATGGATGAACTGGATCCTTTTCCTGGGGCTTATACGCTTGAAGTTTCTTCCCCTGGAATAGACCGACCTTTAAGAACATTAGAACATTTCCAGCGTTTCGAAGGCGAAAAAGCTTTTTTGCAGTTGACCGCGCCTTATGAAGGAAGAGCGCGCTGGACGGGTATCTTGAAGGGCGTTGATGATACTTCTGTTCTTCTTGAAGTGGACGGGATTACCGAATCGCTTCCGTATGAACAAATCAAAAAAGCTCATGTTATTGGAACGATAGATTTTAGTGCGTAGAAAGGATCAGTATGGCTACCTCAGAACTGATCGAGGCTTTGCAGGCCTTGGCTCATGAACGAAAAATCGATGAATTTTATTTGATCGAGCGCCTTGAGGCATCTCTTGCAAAGAGCTACCAAAATATTTTGGATTTAGAGTATGACGCGCGCGTCATTATTGATCGCAATACTGGTCATATTTATGTATATGAGCTCGTTCCTGTTGGCGAGCCTGATGAAGAAACGGGAGAATACACCGAATTTGAAGAGCGCGATGTTACGCCCGATGACGTTAGCCGTATCGCGGCTCAAAACGCTAAAAACGTTATTGCTTCCATTGTCCGTGAAGCAGGTCGTCAGTCGATTTATGAGGAATTCTCCGATCGTGTGGGTGATCTTGTTACCGGTACAGTTCTTCAAGGAACACCTGACTTTACCATTATCAAAATTCGTGATGGCGTAGAGGCAGAACTTCCTCATTACGACCTTAAGCGTTATCCTGATGAACGTAATGAGCGTCCTCGTAATGAGCATTATCGGCACAATCAACGCCTCAAGACGCTCATCGTTGAAGTACGTGACCCTAATACCGATGCGCCTCGCACGCGTGGTGAGCATGCTCGACCATCTATTGTAGTTTCGCGTACGCACCCTGATTTGATTCGCCGTCTTTTTGAGATTGAAGTTCCCGAGATTTACGATGGCTTGGTCGAAATTAAGTCCATTGCTCGTGAACCAGGTGAGCGCTCTAAGATTGCTGTTGCATCGCGTGAGCCTAATCTTGATCCTGTTGGTGCTTGTGTTGGCCCTAAGGGTTCTCGCGTTCGTATGGTTGTTGAAGGTTTACGCAACGAGCGCGTTGACGTTATTCAGTGGGACGAAAACCCTGCGGTATATGTTTCCAATGCGCTTTCTCCTGCTCGCGTAACGCATGTTGATATTGATGAAGAAAACAACTATGCAACTATTATTGTTCCTGATGATCAACTTTCTTTGGCTATTGGTAAAGAGGGTCAGAATGCTCGTTTGGCAGCTCGCCTTACGGGTTGGCATATCGATATTAAGAGCGCCTCTTTTGCAGGTGAGCCTTTGGTAAATGATGATTCTTTGATTGACGAAGAGGATATTGAAGAATCAGAAGATGGTCTTTGCGCCTATGTTGGCGAAGATGGTACGCGTTGTCGTAATCATGCGCGTGATGGATATCGTTATTGCGGCATTCACTCCGAATTTGAGGAAGAGTAAAACACGTTTGATGACAGGTTACGCAAAACAAAGAACATGCATCGTATGTCGCTCTCAGAGTTCTAAGAAAGATTATTTGAGGGTGGTTAAAACACCTGAGGGAATTGTTAATTACGATCCCACAGGTAGAGCTAACGGTCGCGGTGCTTATTTGTGTAGTGTAAGCTGTTTTGAAAAAGCAATTACTACGCATCGCCTTGCTGGCGCCTTGCGTACGAAAATGAACGATGAAGATTATGAGCGTGTTGCTGAACAACTAGTTTCCGCTCTGAGTGACGAGAATAAGTAGACGAGGAGAAGTATATGGCCGGCATGCGTGTACATGAGTTGGCTAAGGAATTTGACATGACCAGCAAGGAATTGCTCAGTCGCCTTGCTGAAATGAAAATTCCAGCGAAAAGCCATGCAAGCATCTTACAGGATGCACACGTGGAGAAGGTTCGCAAGAATCTTGCTCCAGAAATTAAAGAACGAGCAGGACAGCTTGAAGACGAAGAGGCTAAAAAACTTGCCGAAGAAAAGGCAAAGGAAGCCAAGAAAAAGGCCGATGAAGAGGCTGCTCGTCGTGCTGCTGTTGAGCAGGAACGTAAGGCTCGTAACGCAGAGCGTGCCTGGAGAGAAAGCCACGGCAAAGAAGGTTTTGCGGGTCGCAAAAAAACTGAAGAAACTGAAGATGCTAAACCTAAGAAGAAAATCTCCTCGTCACCTTTTGAAAGTCTAGCTTCTCAGATTGAGCGTGAGCGTGTGCGTGTGGAGCGTGAAAAGGCAGAGGCTCAAGAGCGTGCACGTGCTCAAGCTCGCGCTGCCGAAGTTGCCAAGAAGCAAGCAGTGGAAGAAGCCTTGCATGCGCGCAATAAGAAGAGTACTTCTTCGACTAAGCCTGAGCGTAAACCCGTTAAAACTGCACCGAGTTCCTCGTCGAGCGATTTTTCCGCTCTTCTTTCGCAGATTCAAAACGAACGTGAGCGTCTTGAAACCCAGCGTCAGGAAAGCGCTGCGCGTAAGAAAACTCAGGGTCGCGGGACTCAAAAGAGTGGCAAAAAACAGCGCAAGGGCTTTGAACCCATGGTTCCAGAATTGGAAAAAGATCAGCCTAAGACTGAAGATCGTTATTCTCAGATGGCTGTTCAGGCCGAAAAGCTTCAGCGCGACAAGGTGTTGGCTGAGG
>FR895492.1:42537-129414 GCA_000434775.1 Eggerthella sp. CAG:368
AACGTGCCGAAATGGAAGCGCTCGAAAAGGGTCTTGATCCTACTCTCGTGTTGGATGATTCGGTTGTAGAAGTTCCACAGGGCGCTACTGTTGCTCAGTTTGCTGAAGCCCTTGAGGTTTCTCCTAATGATGTTATTAAGCGTCTCTTCATGCTTGGTCAGGCTTTGACACTTACTCAGTCTATGACGGATGAACTTATTGAGCTCATCGCTGATGATATGGGTCGAAAAGTACGTGTGGTTTCTCCTGAAGAAGAATTCGCTGTTGTTTATCACGACTCAGAGGAAGATCTTAAGCCTCGACCTCCCGTGGTTACCGTCATGGGTCATGTTGACCATGGTAAAACATCCCTTTTGGATGCAATTCGCAATTCTGGCGTCGCTGAAAGCGAAGCTGGTGGCATTACGCAGCATATTGGCGCATCTGTTGTTAATATCAATGGACGTCAAATTACCTTTATCGACACCCCAGGTCACGAAGCCTTTACCGCTATGCGTGCTCGTGGTGCACAGGTTACTGACGTTATTGTTTTGGTTGTTGCAGCAGACGATGGTGTTATGCCACAGACCATTGAGGCTATCAACCATGCCAAAGCAGCGGGAGTGCCTATTGTTGTTGCGGTTAACAAGATTGATAAACCAGGCGCAACTCCTGATCGTGTTCGTCAAGAGCTTACTGAGCATGGCATCATTCCTGAAGAGTGGGGCGGTCAGAATATGTTTGTTGATGTTTCCGCTCGTCAGAACTTGCATATCGATGATTTGCTTGAGACCATTTTGCTACAGGCAGATGTTTTGGAGCTCAAGGCTAATCCAGATGCCCCCGCTTCGGGCTTTGTGATTGAAGCAAATCTTGATAAAGGCCGTGGTCCTGTTGCAACTGTTTTGATTAATCGCGGTACGCTTCACACGGGCGACGTTGTTGTAGCGGGTGCTTCTTATGGTAAAGTTCGTGCTCTTGTTGACCCTCGCGGAAACAATGTTAAAGAAGCTCGTCCAGCTGATCCTGTTGAGATTCTTGGTCTTAATTCCGTTCCAACCGCAGGTGACGAATTCCGTGTCTTTGATGATGAGCGTGATGCTCGTCGTTTGGCTGAAGAGCGCGCATTACGTGCACGTTTGGCTAAGCAGGAATCACGTTCACACATGAACTTAGACGATCTTTTCGCACGCATTGAAGAAGGAAAAACAACCGATCTTAACCTTGTTGTTAAAGCCGACGTTGGTGGTTCTATTGAGGCGCTGCGCGATGCGTTCTCTAAGATGGATCAGTCAGAAGTTAAGATTAATATCATTCACGCTGCCGTTGGTGGCATTACTGAAACTGACGTTACCCTTGCGGCCGCATCTGATGCAATTATCATTGGCTTTAACGTTCGTCCTACGGGTAAAACCCGTGAGGTTGCTGAACGCGAAAAGGTAGACATCAGGTTGTATCGCGTTATCTATCAGGCTATTGAAGACATTAATGCTGCTCGTGTTGGTTTGCTCTCGCCTGATATCGTTGAGCAGGATACGGGTATTGCAGAAGTTCGTGAAACCTTTAAGGTGCCTAAGGTTGGTACTATTGCTGGTTGCTACATAACCGAAGGTGAAATTTCTCGCGATGATAAGGTTCGTATTGTTCGTGACGGTACGGTCATCTATGAAGGCGCTATTGCAAGTTTGCGTCGTTTTAAAGATGACGTTAAAACGGTCGCTCGTGGTTATGAGTGCGGTATCGGCATCGAAGGATATCAGGATCTTAAGATTGGTGACACCATCGAAGGTTATCGTAGTGTTGAAGTTGAGAGAACTGAGTAGCTATGAAACAAGGATCGTCAAGCAGGCGTGTTAACGAGCAAGCTCGTGAAGTTATTGCCAGTATCATTTTGTTTGAGATGACAGACCCTCGTCTTGATATGGTTACCATTACAGGATGTGAAGTGAGTTTCGACCGTAGTGTAGCCAATGTGTATTACACGACAGAGCGCGATCGCTATGTTGAGGTCGCTGCTGCCTTGCAGGCAGCTGGTGGACGCATTCGTTCTTTGATGGCAAAAAAACTTTCGTGGCGCGTAGCTCCTGAGCTTCGTTTCATGCTTGATTCGAGCGTAGATGAAGCTGAGCGTATTGCTGGTGCTTTGGCTCGTGAAGAAAAACGTACAAAAGGAGAATAGTGTTAACTCCACAGAGCAATACAACGCTTTCTGAGATCGCACAACGTCTGAACGAGTTTCAGACGTTTGCGATTTGTGGTCATGTTAATCCAGATGGCGACTGCTTAGGTTCGCAGCTTGCGTTGGCGCACTCACTTGAGTCTTTAGGGAAATCGGTTGTTTGTTTACTTGCAACAGATGATCCTGTAGAAGAAAATTTAACCTTTCTTCCTGGGCTTGACGCTATGATTCCTGGTTTTTCCTATCACGGAACTCCCGATGTTTTTATTGCGGTTGATGTTCCAACGCGTGAGCGCATGAAAAGCGCTGCTGCGGTGGCTGAGCGCTCTGCGTTAACCATCACAATCGATCATCATGCAAGTCCTGTTGCTGTTTCTGATCTTAACTATATTGATCCAGATTCGCCTTCGGCTTCGATGATTGTTTGGCAACTCATTAAGGAATTTGGACAACCGAGTCAAGAAGCAGCCGTATGTGCGCTTACGGGTCTTATCACTGATACGGGTCGTTTTTCCTATCAGAACACCACCCCTGAGGCTTTTATTGTTGCATCGGAGATGGTTTCATTTGGCGCTTCTCCTGCTTTAATAACGCGAGAGTTTTTTCAGAATAGGTCGCTTGCCTCCCTTAAGCTTGAAAAAATTCTTCTTGAAAGGCTTACGCTTTTCTGTGATGGCGCCTTTTCTTTTTCCTACCTTTGTAGAGAAGATTTTGATTCCTGTGGTGCGATAAAAGCAGATGCTGAATCGCTCGTAGATATTCTTCGTGGAATTAAGGGTGTTCGAGTTGCGCTTATCCTGAAACAAACAGACCCTGGTGAGGTTCGTGGAAGCCTGCGTGCAAAAGACAACACCGATGTTTCGCTTGTTGCTCGTGAATACGATGGCGGGGGACATAAGGCTGCGGCAGGATTTACCTTCCACGGTTCGTTAGACGAGGCCATTTCTCAAGTTCCTAACATGGTTATTACGCATTGTTTTTCTCGGGAGGCTTAGTTTAGGTATGGCTAAACGTGGTTCTTCTGGTTTGTCTCGAATTATTGGGATTGATAAACCTGTTGGTATGTCGTCTCATGATGTTGTCAATGTTGTTCGCAAGACCTATAGCGAACGAAGGGTAGGGCATACAGGAACTCTTGACCCCCTTGCTTCGGGGGTTTTAACAGTTTGCATTGGTCCCGCTACACGTCTTAATCAATTTTTGGTTGATCACGATAAAACCTATCGCATGGCCGTTGAACTTGGATCAGCAACAACAACAGATGATAGTGAAGGTCAAATAATCGCAACTGGCCAGATCAAAGATGAATTCTTTGAGCCTGCGTTTGCTTGCACGAAAATTGCTTCGTTGGTAGGTTCTCACAATCAAATCCCGCCCGCGTATTCGGCAATTAAAGTTCATGGACAAAAGGCGTATGAGGTGGCAAGAAGCGGAAAAGTAATCGATCTTGAACCGAGGCCTATCGAGATATATCAAGCTTCCCTCCTTTCGATTGAAGAAACCGTTAACGAACAGGGCATAAAGATTCCTATCTGGAATGTGGAAATGCATGTTTCGAAAGGAACCTATCTTCGCTCAATCGCTCGCGATTTGGGTAACTCCTTGGGTTCGTTTGCTCATGTAAAAGCCCTGCGAAGGCTTACCGTTGGATCGCTAACCTTACGACAGTGTTGTACGCTCGAGCAACTTCAGAGAGACCCAAATTCCGCCTGTATTGATCCGTTGCAACTGCTCAAAATTCGTTATGCTTTTATTTCCAATGATTCCGCCCTTGATAACGGCAGATCGTTTGATAAAGAGGAAGTTTCACTGAACGAACCCATTGAAGGTGACATTTTTGGGAGTGAGTGTTGCACTACCAGCGTGTATCCTTCTACGCGGGCACCTTACAATGATGAGTTGGTTGCCTTTGTTTCCCATAACAAAGTAAAGGGGCTGTATCGTTTTGACGAATCTGCCCAGAAATATAAACCTTCGTGCATTTTTTCTTTAGGAGTAGAACGTGGCTCAGGTCTATAACGTTGATGAAAATTTTGATTATTCTCTTTTTGAGAATTCTTCTTGTGCTTTTGGCGTATTTGATGGAGTACACAAGGGGCATCAATACCTTTTGCAATGTGCAAAGGAAACGGCAAAAGAGTGCGGAGGACTTTCCGTCGCTTTAACGTTCAATATCGACCCTGACGAACTTTTTCATGCAGAAAGACTCAAGAAGCTCATGAGTAACGAACGTCGAATCGAGATGCTCTCCCAGAGCGGAGTTGATGCGGTAATCGTTTTGGATTTCACCTATGAGTTCGCTGCTCTTTCTCCTCATGGTTTTTTAGACAAAACATTTAAGGGACACGCACCTTCTCATTTGCATGTTGGACTCGATTTTAAGTTTGGTTCTAAGGCGAGCGGAACAGTTGCCGATTTAGGGGAGTGGGGGGCTCGAAACAACACCCATATCGATGCGCACAATCTTAAAAGCGCAGATTCCAAGCCTATTACTGCGACAAGGATTAGAAAGTTGCTCGCAAAGCATGACCTCGATGAAGCCAAGCGTTTACTTGGTCGTCCTTTTTCAATTTATGAAGAAGTTAAGGCTGGTAGAGGAGAGGGTGCCGATCTTGGTTTTCAAACGGCAAACTTAGTTATGCCTACTAATCGTCAGGTTCTTGCTGAGGGTGTTTATGCGGCCTATGCTATCGTTGACGGTGCGCGTTACAAGGCAGCGGTTTCTGTTGGTGTTTCACCTGTTTTTGCAGAAAGAAGTACGGCAACCTGTGAAGTTCATATTCTTGATTTCGCGGGTGATATTTACGGGGAAATGATCGAAGTTGAATTTATTGAATTTCTCCGTCCAATGATCAAGTTTGACTCTACTGAAGAACTCATTCGTACGGTAATGTCCAACATTGAATACGTTCGAACCAACCTCGTAATTTAGTTTTCCGTTGTGGTGTTATTGTTATCAGGTGACCTAAAAGCCCCTCTGGGGCTTTTTTGTTCTGTTGAGTTGGAACTATTGATAGCTCACCTATTAATAGAGATTTAAGTTAACTATTTATTAGAAAATCACGTACAATACCAAACTGTTGAATTTTTGTAGGTAGATTGTAAAAAGCCTGCTAAAGTGCAACAGGTTTACTCGTTTTACTTAAGGAGGAAATAGTGACTACTTCGGTCGCATGGATGGCTCCTATTTGTGCCGTTATTGGCATTCTTGTGGCTGTCTATCTTGGATCTTGGGTTATCAAGCAAAACCCTGGTCCCGACAAGATGAACAATATTTCGCTTAAGATTCAGCAGGGTGCAAAAGCATTCTTGATGAGCGAATATAAGCTTCTTGTTATCTTCATGATTGTTGTAGCAATTGTTATGGGTGTTGCTTTGTCTCCCGTTACAGCTGCAGCTTTCGTTACGGGCGGTATCCTTTCTGCTGCTGCAGGCTATGTAGGTATGCATGTAGCAACGCGTGCTAACACTCGTACCGCTCATGCTGCAGAGGAATCCCTTGCCAAGGCACTCAACATTTCTTTTAAGAGTGGTTTGACTATGGGTTTGTGTGTAGCTTCTTTTGCGCTTCTTGGTCTTTCTCTTTGGCTCGTCCTTTTGGTTTTTGGTGTTGATACCATCGAACTTATGCACGAGAACATCGGTATGGTAGAAGGCTTTGCTACTGGTGCTTCTGCTGTTGCTCTTTTTGCTCGTGTTGGTGGTGGTATTTACACTAAAGCTGCAGACGTTGGTGCTGACTTGGTAGGTAAGGTTGAAGCTGGTATTCCAGAAGATGACCCTCGTAACCCTGCAACCATCGCTGACAATGTTGGCGACAATGTTGGCGACGTTGCTGGTATGGGTGCTGACTTGTTTGAATCTTATACAGGTTCGATTTTGGCTCCTACCATTTTGGCTGTCACCTTCGCTTCACTTGGTTACTTCGGTGGCTTCGGAAGCATTGATATGACCTGGGCTATTGTTGTTCCTGTTTTGATTGCTGCTTGCGGTATCATCACTTCAATCATCGGTCTTTTTGCGGTACGTACCAAGGAAGGCGCTGAGCTTCATAAGGCACTCAACCGCGGTACTTACTTGGCAGCGGGCATTGAGATTATTGCTATCTTGGTAATCTTTTTGCTTTGGAACAATCAGAGTGCTACCAACGAGCCAATTTGGTTATTTGGTTCTGTTCTCTGCGGTTTGATTGCGGGTCTTTTGATTGGTCGTACCACTGAGTACTTCTGTTCCGATGCTTATAAACCGGTTCATGACATTGCAGAGGCTTCGGAAACCGGTCCTGCTACTAACATCATTCAGGGTCTTTCAACCGGTATGCTCTCTACCATCATCCCTATCATCTTGATTGCTTTCGCAATTATTGGTGCTTATTCCTTTGGTAACTTGGCATTCCCTGCAGTTGATACTGCGGGTGGTATTGCTGCTGGTCTTTTAGGTGTTGCTCTTGCTGCAACGGGTATGCTGTCTAATACCGCTATTACCATTGGTGTTGACGCATATGGTCCTGTAGCGGACAACGCTGGTGGTATTGCTGAAATGGCTGGCCTTCCTGAGGAAGTTCGTGATCGTACCGACGAACTTGATGCGGTTGGTAATACCACGGCTGCTATCGCAAAGGGCTTTGCAATTTCTTCTGCTGGCCTTTCTGCAATTTCTTTGTTCGTTTCTTTCCAGGCAACCATGCATCACGCATTGCCAAACTTCGAACTTACTTTGACTGACCCCTTGATTATTGCCGGTATTTTCTTGGGCGCAATGATTCCTTTCATGTTTGCTGCAATCACCATGGGTGCTGTCTCTCGTGCTGCTCATGCAATGGTTGAGGAGGTTCGTCGTCAGTTCCGTGAGATCAAAGGTATTATGGAGTATGAAGCGGAGCCTGAATATGACAAGTGCGTTGCTATTTCTACCAATTCCGCTCTTCGCGAAATGATGCTTCCTGGCATTTTGGCAATCGTTATTCCTATTGTTATTGGTTGCTTTAATCCTGCAATGCTCGGCGGTTTCTTGGCTGGTGCTGTTGCTACTGGTATGTTGATGGCAATCTTTATGTCTAATGCTGGTGGTGCTTGGGATAACGCTAAGAAGTATATTGAAAAGGGTGCTCATGGCGGCAAGGGTTCAGAGGCTCATAAAGCTGCTGTTGTTGGCGACACCGTTGGTGACCCCTTCAAGGATACTTCTGGTCCTTCTATGAACATTTTGATCAACTTGATGACGATCGTTTCTCTTACGTTCTCACCTTTGTTCATCATGATTCAGACCATGCTCTAAGATCTAGCTCAAGAGCTATTCTGTGAATAAAAGCTCCTTCTCTTTGTGAGAAGGAGCTTTTTTCATGATGCAACCCGGACAATACTGTCAGGCACCGTTGTCCGTCTCTGGACAATACAGACAAAACAGGCAGGTTCCATTGTCCAGAGACTTCATTGCTCCGGATAACGCCCTCCGGCTTCGTTGTCTGTGTGTGCAGTTTCTGTCCATCGGTGGAAGTTGGGAAGTTCGATGTTGAAGTGCTCCAAAGCTTTTGCCAAAAGATGGTACTCAATTTCGGCTATTGAAGTGGGATTGATGTAATACGTAAGCATTGGAGGAATAATATGCACCGAAGGAAGTGCCGAGAGATAGGCAAGATTGTCAAGATGAACGGTACTCAGAGGTGTTTCGCGTGTCACTAAAACCAAAGGCCGTTTTTCTTTCAGGGTTACATCTGCCGCCCGCAATAGCAGATTATCGCTATAGCCTGATCGTATTCCTGCGGCCGTTTTCATACTGCAAGGAACAATAATCATACCCTCCGTTTTGAATGTTCCGCTGGCGATTGATGCTCCAATATCGTCAATTTCGAAAGTAGTATTTGCGAGGTTCTTGTAGTAGGAGAAAGGGCGTGAATCCTCGAACTCAATAGTTTTGCGTGCTCCTTTTGTTGCTACGAGGCAGGTTTCAAAACCATCGAGCCCGTTGAGTATTTCTAAACAGCGACGCGCAAGTGGAGCACCGCTTGCCCCGCTTATTCCAACTACTATGCGTTTTTTCTGAGTCATCGTTGTGTTAAGTATTTCTCTTAAGTAATAAATATTTTGTTTAATATTCAAAATCCGGAAGCCACTTTTTAGGGTCTACCTCTTTAAAACTGCAGCGCTTGAATCGTTCTTTTTGATTAAAGGGAACCGTGCAATCAAAAATGGTTTTGCAAGCAATCCCAGAATCTTTGATGCTTGGAGAAAACTCAGGTGAATTTGAAGGATCGAGCGGATGGCATCGTACACCTGGAATGGTGATAATATCTGCATCACCTTGGAAGCGCGTATTCATTGCCCAGAGAACGTCGTTTAAATCAAATGGATCAACATCTTCATCTACTAAGAAAACATGCTTGAGTTCGCTGAAGGCCGAGAAAGCCAATAGTGCCATTTGGCGTTGCCTTCCTTCGTCGGATGGAACGGTTTTCTTAACCTGAAGTACCGCCATATATTTACCGCCACCAGGCGAAGCACAGTAGACGTTACCTAGTTTTCCCGGCATTGCTTTGTCAATCATTTGTATGATGCTTGCTTCTGTTGGGATGCCTGCCATGCTGACATGCTCTTCGCTTGGTCCAATGCAGGTTTGCATGATGGGATTAGTGCGGGTGGTAACTGCTTTTACCTTAATGACGGGAACAGCGGGATTTGCGGGACCTGTGTAACCAGGAAATTCTGGCATAGCTTTACCCGTGTGAGTGTTTTGATCTTCTTCGACTCTTACATGAGGAATAAGCTCGCCTTCAATAACGTATTCCGCATGTGCTATACATCGTTCATTGATGGTGAGACATTCCGCTAGTTCGACGGGTCTATTGCGGAGCGCTCCTGCAACATTAAGCTCGTCGTATCCTAAGGGAGTGGTAGGGGGTTCAAAACAAGTTGCTAATTCAATTGCGGGATCGACGCCAATACTGATAGAAATGGGCAAGGGCTTATTGAGCCTTTCAGCTTTCTCGTAAAAAGCACCAATATGGCGAGAACCTGGAACCATATAAATTGATATTTCGTCTTTTCCCTGAAGACAGAGTCTATGAATGGTCACATCAGATTCTCCTGTTTCGGGGTCTGATGCATAGGCCATGCCTAGGGTAATATAAGGTCCGGCATCTTCGGGGGTGTTGGTGGGAGCAGGTACAAGCTTTCGTATATCAAAGGCTTCATCATCAGCCTGATATACAAGCTCTTGGCATGGTGGTTTTTTATCGCTCACCACTACGGGGGGAATGGGGTTAAGCACTGCTTCGTTTAGAAGAAAACCAAGCTTTTTAGGGTCGGAGTCAAGAAGTTTAGCTACGCGTTTTCTGCTCGCAAGAAGCCCGATGACAATTTTTGCATCTGGATGACCTTTAATGGAGTTAAAGATCATAGCAGGTCCTTCTTTGGTGGGGCGCGGAACAGTACCACCTGCACCAATATGACGATATACCCCACAAAGCTCTGCTTCAGGGTCTACTTCAACATTGGTTTCTACAAGTTCACCTGGTAGAGAACCGAGAAAAGAAAGAGCTGATCGCAGGTCGTTAATAGGTGCGTGGTTCATCATTCCTCCTTAAGGTGGGAAAGTACTACTTCGACTATATCGCTTACTGAGTGTAAAAGTGATTCAATTTGTGCTTCTGTTGCATTGTTAACATGAATGCCACAGCTGCAAACTACAACACAGTTGAGGCGGCTTGAGATTGCTTTGGCAAGAACGGAGGCAAACGCATCATCTAAATGACCGATTCGATTAAGGCAAGAGACGGTTGAACTAACGCCTTTTCCTGAAAGAGAAGGGCGCGGTAGAGCCATGACGCAAGTTCCAACATGTGCTTTTCCTCCATAGATACAGAGTGTTATATCGGTTCCCATCCTTATGACATCGATAGAAATAATACAGACTTCATGGTGAAATTCGATATGCATAGGCACTCCTTGATTGTTTGATTTATTGTATAAGCAGATGTATGGGTAGCCAATAGATAGGAGCGACATGAGTAATGGAACACGCTATCTTATTTGGGCCACAGGGCTTTGTTTATTGTTGTCCCTTTTTAGTCTCGCTATGATTGCGATTGGAATTAAACCCCTTTCAATTGGTGTTGTTGCTACCACCTGCATGCTTATACTTGCAACAATCGTTCTTTTCATTTTGTCTGTTCGTGGAGTTAAAAAAGGAAAACAAAAGTAGATATATGCCAAGCTTTTCAGAAGAAGAAATACGTAAAGTCAGAGAGGCAAACGATCTCGTCGAGCTTTTTTCTGAAAGAACTACACTGCGACAGCGCGGGCGTGATTTTTGGTGCTGCTGTCCTTTTCATCAGGAGAAAACCCCGTCTTGCAAAATAGACCCTTCCACTCAAACGTGGCATTGTTTTGGTTGTGGTGAGGGTGGTGACGTTATTAGCTATATTCGAAAGCTCGATGACGTCGATTTTGTGGATGCTCTTCGTTTTTTGGCACGGAGAGCAAACATTGAGCTTACGGAATCGCCTCAAGCTGTTCGCTCTCACAGTAAGAAAGCCCGTTTAAAAGAGATTTGCCAAGAAACTGCTCAGTATTATCACATGCTCCTTATGCGCTCGGGTGATGATGCGGCACAGAACGCACGAGAATATCTATCGGGGCGAAACCTTGGGGGAGATATTCCCCGCAATTGGATGCTAGGTTTTGCACCAGGAAGAAACAGGCTTGTTTCTCATTTATCATCTTTGGGGTATTCGGCAGAAGAGATGATTGAAGCTAACGTTGCTCTGCGTGCTCAAAACGGTTTACGTGATCGCTTTTTTGACCGCGTCATGTTTCCTATTGCTGATATTCGTGGTGAAGTCATCGCGTTTGGTGGACGTATTTTAGGATCAGGTGAGCCGAAATACCTCAATACGGGAGACACGCCTATCTTTCACAAATCTGAAGTACTCTATGGTCTTGATAAAGCTAAGGCTTCCATGGCTTCTTCGGGAGATGCCATAATATGTGAAGGATATACCGATGTCATTGCCCTTCATGAGGCTCATTTTACTAATGCGGTGGCAACACTGGGAACTTCTCTAACGCGCCAGCATATTCGGATTCTTTCTCATCATGCTAAATCACGCATTATTTATTTATTTGATGGTGATGAAGCGGGTCAACGCGCAGCTGAGAGAGCACTGGGATTTATTGACGCCTCGGTTACTCCTGAAGCAGGAGTTGCTCGTGTTGATTTATTTGCAGTAACGCTTCCAGGGGATCTTGACCCGGCGGATTTTTTGGCACAAGAGGGAGCGGAAAAACTTAATCAGCTATTGGCTCATGCGGTGCCTCTCATTAAGTATGGAATTGATAGAAAGCTTTCGAAGTTCGATCTTTCCCATCCTGAAGGAAGAGGAAAAGCCACCGTAGCGGCACTCTCTGTCCTTGCTCCTATTAAAGATTCGCTTCTTGCGAAGGACTATGCTGTCTATATTGCTAGTAAGGTTAGGGCGCGTGAGCAGGATGTTCTTCATCAGTTGGGTGCATTAAAGGCACCTGTTAATCGTGAGGAGGGAAGTAGTTTTGATTCGCGAGCGAAAGTGCTCCAGCCCAAACATGTTCTTTCCTCGGCTGAAAAAAATAGGCTTCGTTCCGAACGAGAGTTTTTGAGTTTATGCGCTCAAAACCCTGCGATGGTTTCAGAGTTTATGAGTGTTTTGGGGCAGACCAATTGGCATGAAAAAGCACATAAGAGTCTTGCTGATGCACTTATGGATATCATGGCTTCTGGTATTTCTCCTACAGTAGCGGAGGTTATTTCGCGTGCCCAAACGCTCTGTCCATATGCCGAAAAGGTCCTAACCTCTTCGGTTACGCAGGGAGTGACATCTGCCCATAGCTCGCTTACTTTTCTTGCAGATGAACTTGCTATCGGTGATTTGGAAGAGGCAATTTTGGGAATGAAGGAACATCTGAGCACACTCGATGCCTCATCTTCTGAGGAGAAAGACTTCTTGTTTCAATCTATTGTTGCTTTACAAAACGAAGTAAACCAGTTAAGAGCTAGACATACATAATTGCTGCCCAATCAACAAAAGCTATAAGAACTTGTTATACTCAAGGCTGTTTAAATGAAAAGTACCGTGTTAGGTGTGATGATATGAAAACTATGCGCATTGTTTTATCTCCTGATCCTATCCTAAGAGCTGTTTGTGAACCTTGCGAAGTAGGTGATCCTGCTTTGATTGCTTTGGCTGAGGAGATGGTTGCCACCATGTATGCAAACTATGGTTGTGGTCTAGCGGCTCCGCAGGTTGGTATTCAAAAGCGACTTATTGTGGTTGACTGCAACGATCCTGAAGCTGCGCCCGATCCAATATATCTGGTTAATCCAGAAATAATTGAACTGAAAGGCGATCCGGTAACTGATATTGAAGGCTGTCTTTCATGTCCGGGGGTTGGTGTTCCTATTACGCGTCAGCCCATTGCGCATGTTCGCTACTTTGACTTACGAGGTAGGGAATGTGAAATAGAAAGCGATGGCTTGCTTGGACGTTGTTTGCAGCACGAAATTGATCACCTTGACGGAAAAACACTCTTTGAGTCGTGCTCTCCTCTTGATCGTATGAAGGCTCTTCAAGACTATCAAGCTGCTCTTGCCCGTGGTGCTAAGCCAGGACAGATGCAATAGAGCGTAGAGGGTGATTTCTGTGCGAATTGTTTTTATGGGAACTCCTGCTTTTGCGGCAACCATTCTTGATTACCTTGTGTCCCAACATGAGGTAGTTGGTGTTTTTACTCGTCCCGATGCTGTTAGGGGTAGAGGGAAGAAACTTGTTGCATCTCCCGTAAAAGAAATTGCGCGAAAACATATTCTTCCTGTGTATGAATATTCTTCCTTTAAGCAGGAAGAACCCAAAGAACTTTTGAAGGAGCTAAATCCTGACGTTATCTGTGTTGCTGCTTATGGAGCTATCCTTCCTTCAGAGGTTCTTTCCATTCCTAAGTATGGTTGCATTAACGTTCATGCTTCGCTTCTTCCACGCTGGCGTGGTGCCGCTCCAATTGAACGTGCAATTTTAGCTGGAGACGAAGAAGCGGGAGTTTGTGTCATGCGTATGGAAGAAGGGCTCGACACGGGGGATTATTGTATTTCTCGTTCGCTCGAAATTGGCGAGCTAGATTCTGAGCATTTAACTGCTGAACTTGCCGAATTGGGCGCTAGTGCACTTTTGGTCGCGCTTTCTCAAATTGAGCAAGGTGTTGACAGTTGGACTAAACAAAACGAAGAACAGGTGACTTATGCTCATAAAATCGAAAAAGGAGAGCTTAACATTGCTCCCGGTCATACGGCGCAAGAAGCCTTACAGAAGGTTCGGGCATCAAGTGTAAGTCATCCTTCTCGATGCGCTATTGCCGGCAAGTCAATAACCCTTGTGCGGGCTGACTTGTTTAATGACAAAGAACAGCTTTCTTTGTCATTAGAAGAAGGACGGGTAGCGTTTGTGGCCAAGCGCCTTTTCTTAGGTTTCTCTGAAGGTATCCTTGAAATCCTTGAGTTGAAACCCGATGGTAAATCAACGATGGATGCTCGTTCTTTTGCTGCTGGCATTCAAGGGATAAAGAAAGATGGAGCAGATTGGCGGGCGTATAATGCCTAACAATCACTTCAGACCTCGTACTGCAAAGTCACTCGCAACACCCGCTCGTATTTGTGCTTTTGAAACACTTAAGCTTGCTATGGATAAATCCCTTTTTGTATCTCAAGCGTTCGATCGGGTAATGGAAGGCAAAAACCTAAAACCAGAAGAAAAGGCCTTTTCGCGTTTGTTGAGCGTTGGTACAACGGGTACCGTCGGCGTTTTAGATGAGCTTATCAACCGAGTCCTTTCTTCTCCTCGTGATATTAAAATGGATGTTCGTATCGCTCTTCGTATTTCGACGTATGAACTGTTCTTTTTGAAGAAAAGTTCACATGCGGCCGTTGACCAGGGTGTGGAACTCGTACGCTATGTTTCTTCTCACGCAACGGGGCTCGCTAATTATGCCCTGAGACGTCTTTCTGATTTACAAATTGGTTTTCCCTTTGGTGATAGCGAAGAAAACTTCGATGTTGCCATCTATGAACAGGGTTTTCCTTTGTGGCTAGGTCAGCGCTTAAAGAAAGACCTAGGAAAACGCAACGCACTTAGCATTATGAAAGAGGCAAACGAACCCGCGCCCCTCTATATGATGGTTAACGCCTGTCGAGTGGATACTAAAAAAACAATTGAACTCTTGCATGGAAGAGGTATTCGGCTTCTTCCTGTTCCTATTTTGTGCGGTAAGCCTGATTTTTTGAGTTTTGTTTTTGCTAATCGTTCTCAAGCTGGCGATGTCGCGGTGGATCGTCTAGTTCAGGAGGGGGCTCTTGTTATGAGCGATCTTTCTGCTCAGACGGTTGCTCAATTGGCGCTGCCTGCTGAAGAACCTCGGCGTTTCCTAGAGATTGGTGCGGGGCGGGGCACTAAAACGCTCATGCTGCAAACAGCTGCACGTGCTCGTTACGGTAAGCAAATGTGTCTTGATACTATAGAGATCAGCCCTAAAAAGAATCACGAGCTAGCATCCCGTACAGAGCGTGCTCATGTTCAGGTTAATAAACAGTATGTTCTTAACGCAACAAGCCTTTCTACAATTGAGGACGATTCTTATGATGCGATCTTTATTGATGCGCCCTGTTCCGGTGTGGGTACTTTAAGGCGTCATCCTGAAATTCGTTGGCGTTTGAAGCCGGAAGACGTTTCTTCGCTTGCGGGTATTGGCCTTAAGATGCTCAGAGAGGCATCTAAGAAAGTATCTCGGGGAGGAAGAATCACCTATGCTACCTGCACGTGTTTTGAAGAAGAAAACGACAAGGTGATTAAGAGATTTCTCGGCAGTTCTGAGGGTTCTCGCTTTGAAATTCTTCCCCTTACAGAAAAGGGACGGGGATTCTTTAAATCGCCTATTTCGGGGCACGGATCGGATATTCATTTTGCTGCAGTGTTAACACGTGTGCGCTAAAGAATTTCGATTGTTAACTTCTGTTACGAAAACTTCATTTTCGGTGGACAGGCTTGTTTTCAGGCATATAATAAAACCGTCCTTTAATGGCGGTACAGAGAGACCGATAAGGCGCAACATATGCCTATCATTGTTCGATGGGCAAACTGATGCCCCTCTCTGTCTGGGGTTTTTTTACAGACAGAGCTCACGTGAGCGTAGCGGCTTCTACTGTACGCACTTCGGCAATACCGTAAGGAGTGTGTATGACAAAAACTGCAAACAACGAATCTGTAGTAATGGAAGCAGGTGAAATCCAAAGAACGCTGGTAAGAATTGCTCATGAAATTCTTGAGCATAATAAAGGGTGTGAAAATCTCGCTCTTGTAGGAATTGTTACCCGAGGAGACATTCTCGCCCATCGACTTGCTTCGATCATAAAAGAGATCGAAGGGGTTTCTGTTCCTGTCGGTTCTTTGGATATTAGTTTCTATAGAGATGATTCGGTCCTTCATCTCTCTCCTCAACTTCAAGGCACAAATATTCTTTTTTCCCTCGAAGGGAAAACTATCGTTTTGGTAGACGATGTTTTGTATACCGGACGAACCATCAGGGCTGCTCTCGATGCGTTGATGGATTTTGGCAGACCTTCTAAAATCCAGCTTGCCACGCTTGTTGATCGTGGGCATCGTGAACTCCCTATTAGAGCTGATTTCGTGGGGAAAAACGTTCCCTCTTCTTCAAGTGAAAGCGTGCGCTTATTTTTGGAGGAAGTTGATGGGGAATCAGCCGTCAAGATTTCTCAAGTTCAACCTGGCCAGCATGTTGGTTCTGCTCCTTTAGGGGGTGCGAATGTTTAATCACAAGCATCTGTTATCAATCGATGATCTTTCTCGGGAAGACATCGAAATCGTACTTAATCAGGCGCAAATGTTTGAAGAAGTAAACGAACGACCGATAAAAAAACTTCCGACACTTCGAGGAAAAACAGTCTGTAATCTTTTTCTTGAACCTTCCACTCGTACGAGGGGTTCATTTGAGCTTGCAGAAAAACGCCTATCATGTGATTCGCTCAATGCGGGAGGCTCCGCATCATCCACTGTAAAAGGTGAGAGTTTAGTTGATACGGTAAAAACGCTCAATTCCATGAAGGTTGACATGTTTATCGTTCGCCATAAATGTGCTGGCTCCCCTTATTTGGTTTCTCAGCATACCAACGCTTCAGTCATTGATGCGGGCGACGGAAAACATCAGCATCCTACTCAGGCTCTCTTAGATTTATATACCATTTGGAAAAATAAAGGCTCTTTTGAGGGTCTTAATGTTGGGATTGTGGGTGATATTGCTCATTCGCGCGTGTGTGGTTCGCTTGTTCCTGCGTTGAAAAAAATGGGTGCAACGGTAACACTCATTGCTCCTGCTACACTTTTGCCTGCACGTCCTGATGTCTTAGGTGCAGATGAGACAACTCCGTATTTTGATGAGGTTTTACCTCAGCTTGATGTTGTCTACATGCTTCGTATCCAAATGGAACGTTTAGAAGGTGCTCCTTTCCCGAGTTTGCGCGAATACCATCTTCTTTATGGTCTGACAGAAGAGCGTTCTTCACATATGAAATCTGATGCGATCATTTGTCATCCTGGCCCTATTAACCGTGGTGTTGAGCTTGATAGTTATATGGCTGATTGCTCTCAGTCGGTTATTGTTGACCAGGTTTTTTCGGGTGTTTGTGTTCGAATGGCTCTTATTTATCTTTTATTAGGAGGTGCCTCTGATGAAACAGCTCGTTAAAAACGTACGCCTTATCGATCCCTCTCTTGGGCTTGATGAAGTGTCTGATGTTCTCATCGAAAATGGGGTTATTGCTGCTATTGGCACAAATGTTATAGATGACGACGCCGAGATTCTTGATAGAACTGGGTGTATCTGTGTTCCGGGTTTGATAGATATTCACGTTCATCTTCGTGAGCCGGGTGGGGAACATAAAGAAACTATTGCTACGGGCACAGCCGCAGCAGCACACGGTGGTTTTGTTGGAGTTTGTTCCATGCCTAACACCACTCCTACTACCGACAATGCTTCTGTGGTAGATTTTGTTTTAGAGCAAGCAGAAAAAGCTCATCATTGCCGCGTTTATCCAAGTGGCTCTTGCACTAAAGGCTTGAAGGGTGAATCTCTTTCTGAAATGGGAGATATGGTTTC
Organism: Eggerthella sp. CAG:368; assembly: GCA_000434775.1. Taxonomy (GTDB): domain Bacteria; phylum Actinomycetota; class Coriobacteriia; order Coriobacteriales; family Eggerthellaceae; genus Anaerotardibacter. The sequence goes on from FR895492.1 coordinate 59,884, forward strand.
TCATGGGGTTGTTGCTTTCACCGATGACGGTCGCGGTGTTCAGGATTCTGGCATGATGCGTCGCGTCATGGATTATGCAAAGATGTTCAACAAAGTTGTTATGTCTCATTGCCAAGATGAGTCATTGGTTGGTCTTGGCCAGGTTAATGAAGGAGTAGTTTCAACCCGCCTAGGCATGGCTGGTTGGCCTTCGACAGGAGAAGAACTTCAGATTCAGCGGGACATTGCTCTGTCGGAGCTTACGGGTTGTCCCGTTCATATTCAGCATATAACCACTGCACGTGGCGTTGAGCTTGTTCGTGAAGGAAAACAGCGTGGTGTTCGTGTTACCTGCGAGGTAACACCTCATCATTTGGTTCTTAATGAAGATGATATTACTGAGTCATATGACACGAACTTGAAGATGAATCCACCGCTGAGAACTAAAGAAGACAATGAAGTTCTCATCGCTGCGGTAGCCGATGGCACGATTGATTGCGTGGTAACAGATCATGCTCCTCATGCTGCTCACGAAAAAGAGCGCGAATTCGAACTTGCTCCTTTTGGTATGACGGGTCTTGAAACTTCACTCGGTGTGATTCTTACCTATCTTGTTCGTCCCGGCTTTATTTCGTATGAACGAATGGTTGAGTTGATGGCGATTGCGCCACGCGAAATTCTTGGCCTAGATCCTCTTTCTTTAAAGGTTGGATCTTGTGCCGATTTAACCATCTTTGACCCTGAACTTGTTTGGACTGTAAGTGCAGATGATATGTACTCTAAGGCAAAAAATAGCGGTTTTTTGGGCTTTGATTTAGTTGGACGAGCTACTGATGTTTTTGTCGGAGGTTCTCTTACCATGAAAGAAGGTCGTGTTGTTGATTAGTTCTTTGCTTGAGAATACGAGTAAAGCAGGGTTAAAACCTGCAAAGCTCGTTTTAGAAGATGGTCTCGTTCTAGAAGGATATTCCTGTGGTGCAGAGGGAGAAGTTTTTGGTGAAGTCTGTTTCAATACGTCACTTGAAGGCTACCTTGAAGTGATTTCTGATCCGTCCTATGCGGGTCAAATTATCACGATGACGTATCCGCAGATTGGCAACTATGGCGTTAATCTGGACGATCTTCAATCAGACGAACTTGCTCTTCGTGGCTTGATCGTACATGAAATGTGTTTCACTCCTTCAAATTGGCGTTCAAGTGTTTCTCTTCCTGACTTTCTCTCTTCACGAGGAGTCGTTACGTTGGCGGGTGTCGATACACGAACGCTTACAAGTCACATTAGAGATAATGGCGCTCAGCGGGGCGTTATTTCTACCATTGACCTAGATACGGAAAGTCTTTTGACCAAGGTAAGGAATTCTGAATCAATCGTTGGTATCAACCTTGCAAAAACGGTTAGTCGTGAAGTAAAGGAAGAGTTTAACGAACTTCCTGCAAGTCATTCTTTTGTGATTGCTTCCCCCGATAGGACCCGTTATAACGTTGTAGCCTACGATTGTGGCGTAAAAAAATCCATTCTTCAGGGTCTTATTCGCGTGGGCTGTAAACTCACGGTTGTTCCTTGGGATACCCCTGCTGAAGAGGTTTTGGCGCTTAATCCCGATGGGGTCTTTTTGAGTAACGGTCCAGGGGATCCTGGCGCCGTTTCTGAAACGTTCTCTCAGGTTGAAAAGCTGATTGGCAAAGTTCCCTTGTTTGGTATTTGCTTAGGACATCAGATGATTTCACTTGCGAGTGGTGCAAAGATGGAAAAACTCAAGTTTGGCCACCGTGGCGGAAATCAGCCCGTTATGAATTTACGTACACAGCGCGTTGAGATTACAGCACAGAATCACGGATTCGGCTTATTGTTTGATTCGTTGGGACCTTTGATTCCTGCGCTTTCTGGTGGAGAGGAAAGCCATCACACCGATCTTCGGTTTTGGGCTAAAGCGGGAATTGCTCCTGTTGTTCAAAATGAAAAGTTTGGTCGAATTCAACTGACACATGTAAACCTCAATGATGGCACTGCAGAAGGAATTGCATTTTTAGATCAGCCTGTTTTCTCGGTTCAATATCATCCTGAGGCAAACCCCGGACCAACTGATTCCCATTATTTATTCACTGCGTTTACTAAGCTGATGGATGGAAACGTAGATTATCTCGATATCGATATTGCGAAAGACCGTCTTGCGGGATGGGTTTTTGGTGAAGCAGAAGGGGGCAATCGTGCCTAAAAGAACTGATATTAAACGAATTCTGGTTATTGGTTCTGGTCCTATCGTTATTGGTCAGGCTTGTGAATTCGACTATTCAGGAGCTCAGGCGTGCAAGGTTTTAAAAGAGGATGGTTACGAGGTAATCCTTGTTAACTCTAATCCTGCCACCATCATGACCGACCCTGAGTTGGTTGATAGAACCTATGTTGAACCCATTACTCTTGAATACGTTGAAAAGGTAATCGAAAAAGAACGTCCTGATGCGCTCTTGCCAACTCTTGGTGGACAAACGGGTCTTAACACTGCCGTAGAGCTTGCTAAGGCTGGCGTCCTTGATAAGTATGGCGTTGAGATGATTGGCTGCGATCTTGCCGCTATTGAACGCGGAGAAGACCGAAAGCAGTTCAACGAAGCAATGGCAGAAATTGGCCTTGAAGTTGCTCGCAGTGGATATGCCTATTCGGTCGAGGATGCTCTTTCTTTGGCTGAACGCATGGGTTATCCGCTTGTTTTACGCCCTTCTTTTACCCTTGGTGGTGCTGGTGGCGGTATTGCACACACCGAAGAGGAACTTCGCTTAATTGTTTCTCAAGGGTTGGAGCTTTCCCCTGTTTCTGAAGTGCTGGTTGAAGAGAGCATCGAGGGCTGGAAAGAATATGAGATGGAGGTCATGCGCGATAAAGCGGGTAATGGCATCATTATTTGCTCTATTGAAAATTTTGACCCTATGGGTGTTCACACTGGAGATTCTATTACGGTAGCACCTGCTCAGACGCTTTCCGATGTGGAATATCAACGTATGCGTGTTGCGTCTTTGGCAATTCTTGAAAAGATTGGCGTTGAAACAGGTGGTTCCAATGTTCAGTTTGCGCTTAATCCTAAAGATGGACGCCTGATTATCATTGAGATGAATCCACGTGTTTCTCGCTCATCAGCACTCGCTTCAAAAGCTACGGGCTTTCCTATTGCTAAGGCTGCCGCAAAGCTTGCAGTTGGTTATACGCTTGACGAAATCACCAATGACATCACCAAAGCTACTCCTGCTTGTTTTGAGCCATCAATTGATTACTGTGTTGTCAAAGTTCCTCGTTTTGCCTTTGAGAAATTTAAAGGTACCGACACCACGCTTTCTACGCGTATGAAAGCTGTTGGCGAAATCATGGCTATTGGTCGTACCTTCGAAGAGTCGCTCGGGAAAGCTATGCGTTCACTCGAAAACGGACGTATGGGTTTAGGTGGCGATGGTAAAGACGATTTCGATGAGAGCCGTTTTGATGAGTTCGTTGCTCTTCCTACTGAAGATCGTATTTTCTATCTTGCGGAGGCGTTTCGTCGTGGTTGGTCTGTTGATGAGGTTCATGCTGCATCAAAGATTGACCCTTGGTTTTTGTCTCGTATTTGTGACGTTATTATGGTTGAACAGTCGCTCAGACAGCGCACGCTTTCTGATCTTTCCGCTCAAGATATGCTGTGTGCTAAGCAGTACGGAATTTCTGATGAACAAATTGCTTACCTGTGCAATTCTGATGAACTTTCGGTTAGGGCCTATCGTAAAGAACTCGGTGTAATTCCTGTTTTTAAGACGGTTGATACCTGTGCTGCCGAATTTAAGAGCGAAACAGAATATCACTATAAAACCTACGAAATAGGAACGAGCGAGATTAAGCCAGCTTCTAAAAAGCGCGCAATGATTCTGGGTGCCGGCCCTAACCGTATTGGTCAGGGTATTGAGTTTGACTATTGTTGTGTTCATGCAAGTTATGCTCTGCGTGAGGCTGGCTTTGAAACCATTATGGTTAATTGCAATCCAGAAACCGTTTCAACCGACTATGACACGTCCGATCGTCTGTACTTCGAGCCTCTAACCTTCGAAGATGTTATGGATATTGTTGATGTTGAACACCCTGACGGAGTAGTGGTAACCCTTGGCGGACAAACCCCTCTTAAGCTTGCGCGCGCTTTGGAGGAGGCGGGTGTTCATATTATGGGAACGAAGCCTTCTGCTATCGATCTTGCAGAAGATCGCGATCGTTTTTCTGAAATACTTGACGAACTTTCTATCGTGTATCCCGCTGCCGGCATGGCTTCCTCGTTTGAGGAAGCCTGTCAGGTTGCCGATCGTATTGGTTTCCCACTACTCGTTCGTCCGAGCTATGTTCTTGGCGGGCGTGGAATGGTAATTGCCTACGATGCTAAGTATCTTGAAAAATACATGGCCGAGGCTGCTCGTATTACACCTGATCATCCAGTGTATCTCGATCGTTTTCTTGAAGGAGCTATCGAATGCGATGTCGACGCCCTTTGTGACGGTGATGAGGTTTACATCGGAGGGGTATTGGAGCATATCGAAGAGGCAGGCGTTCATTCGGGCGACTCTGCTTGTTGCATTCCTCCCTTCACCCTTTCCGAGGCTCAAGTCAGCCAGCTTCGTTCCATTACGCGACGTCTTGCACTGCGTCTCGGTGTTGTGGGCTTGATCAACATTCAATTTGCCATCAAGGACATGGTAGTTTATGTAATTGAAGCTAACCCACGTGCTTCAAGAACCGTTCCTTTTGTCTCGAAAGCTACTGGTGTTCCACTGGCTAAGTTGGCTGCTCGCATTATGGCAGGGGAGAAAATCGCATCCTTTGGTTTGCCTGACGATGAGCGCCGACAGGCCCATTACTGCGTTAAGGAAGCGGTAATGCCTTTCGGTCGTTTCCCAGGAACTGATGTAATTCTTGGTCCTGAAATGAAATCAACGGGTGAGGTTATGGGTATCGCCTACAACTTCCCAACTGCTTATGCAAAGACACAAGCTGCCGTTTCAACTGATCTTCCAGTATCGGGAACTTGCTTTATTTCGGTTTGCGATCGTGACAAGCGCGCAATTATTCCTTTAGCACGCGATTTGGTACGTATGGGCTTTACGCTGGTCTCAACTGAAGGCACGGCTCGTGCCTTGACGGCTGCAAATATTCCTTGCGAAAAGATTGGTCGTGTGAGCGAGCCCGAGCCTAATATTGGTTCAATGATCAATGGTGGGAAGATCGATTTGGTTATCAATACGCCTTTCGGCCAGGATACCCGTCCTGATGGGTATCATCTTCGTACTTTGGCAGTGCGACATAATTTGTGCTATGTTACTACGCTTGCAGGTGCTCAAGCTTTCGTATCTGCAATCGAAACCCTTCAGAGTCAAAGTCCTTCCGTTATTGCTCTGCAGGATCTTGATCAATGGAAAGAAAGCAAGGAGTAACAATGGCAAAAGTTTTACAAAGAAAGGGCACGGTACTATCGAACAAAGCATGTACCGATACGCTCTATTTGATTGAAATCGCTGTTGAAGATATTCCTCTCAATATTGCAGCAGGTCAGTTCGTTCACGTTAAGATTCCTGGCATGGAAGATCATATTTTACGCCGTCCTTTTTCGGTCTTTTATGTGAATAGTGATACCTCCTCTTTGGTTATTTTGTATCAGGTTGTTGGTCATGGTTCTCTCCGTCTTACTCAGTTGAAAAAGGGGGATGAACTTGATCTTATGGGTCCAATCGGTCATGGTTGGCGTATTCCGGCGCAGGAGCCAAAAAAAGCTCTTCTCGTGGCCGGTGGTGTTGGAGGTGCGCCTTTGTTCATGCATGCGCAAGATCTTCTCAATGCTGGATTTGATGTTGAAGTTATCCTTGGGGCTCAAACTAAAGATGCGCTTGTGGTTCTTGATTCCTATAAAACACTCTTGGACGGTCACATTCATATAGCTACTGACGACGGAACCTTAGGTCATAAAGGTTTCTGTACTGATTTAGTTGTGAGTGAGCTGCATAGTAACAAGCCGAATTATGTTGCATGTTGTGGTCCTGAACCCATGATGAAAATCGTTTCGCAAATGTGTCTAGATGCTCAAGTTCCCACTGCAATTTCCTTGGAAAAAAGGATGGCATGCGGTATTGGAGCCTGCCTTTCTTGTGTGGTTGCCACTTCTGAGGGAAATAAAAGAGCTTGCGTCGATGGGCCAGTTTTTGATGCACGTGAGGTGATTTGGGAATGACGGTTAAGACTCAAATTAATCTGGGTGGTTTGTGCATGAAAAACCCTGTTACCACCTGTTCTGGAACGTTTGCTTCAGGCCAGGAGTATTCTGATTTCGTCGATGTTTCCAAATTGGGTGCGGTAACTACAAAGGGCGTATCTTTACATGGATGGACGGGTAATGCCACTCCTCGTATTGCTGAAACTCCCTCTGGAATGCTCAATTCTATTGGTTTGCAAAATCCGGGAGTTCAAACGCTTATCAATCGTGATCTTCCTTGGCTGAAAGAGAACAACGCAACTATCATTGTTAATGTTTCAGGGCATAGCACTGAAGAATACGTTTCAGTAGTTGAAGCGTTAGAAGAATCAAGCTTAGCTGATGCCTACGAAATCAATATTTCCTGTCCTAATGTTGATAGTGGTGGAGCCGCTTTAGGTACTGATCCAGTGCTTGCTGGAAAAGTTACGCAGGCTTGTAGAGAAGCAACTAAGCGTCCTTTGATCGTGAAGCTTACTCCAAACGTTACTGACGTTACTGAAATTGCTAAAGCAGTTGAAGCAGCGGGAGCCGATGCTATTTCTTTGATCAATACTCCGCTTGGTATGGCAATTGATCCTTATACGCGCAAACCGCTCTTAGCTCGCGTTGTAGGAGGAATGTCAGGACCTGCGGTTAAGCCTATCGCTCTTCGCATGGTTTGGCAGACTTATCAGTCTGTTTTCATTCCTATTTTAGGAATGGGGGGAATTACGTCTGGCCTTGACGCGATAGAATTTATGCTCGCTGGAGCAACGGCAGTTGCTGTAGGAACTGCAAACTTTATTAACCCCTGTGCCTCTATTGAGGTTTTACAGGGTATCATTTCCTATTGTGAAGAAATGGGCGTTGAAGACGTACATGAGTTGATAGGAGCTCTCGAGTGCTAAATTTCAATAGTGAACCACGTAGCGATAGAGTAATTGTTGCTTTTGATTGCGATAAAAAGCGTGCGTTCGAATTGGCGGACATGCTTTCAGGTCATGCTAAATGGGTTAAGGTTGGTATGACATTGTTTTATCAAGAGGGTCCAGCTATTGTTAAGGAACTTAAAGATCGAGGCTTTAATGTTTTTCTCGATCTTAAATTTCATGACATTCCTCATCAGGTAGAAGGCGCTGCTCGCTCTGCAATTTCTGCTGGAGCCGATATGGTCACCATGCATGCGATCGGCGGAGTCGAAATGATGAAGGCCGCCAAAAAGGGTGTCGATGACGCAGCTCAGGGGAATAACCCTATTACGTTAGCTGTCACTGTTTTAACAAGCATGAATAAAGAAACACTGAATGCTACGGGTGTTTCTGGGGAAATAATCGATCAAATACGCCGATTGGCTCTGCAGGCTCAAGAAGCATGTCTAACAGGCGTAGTTGCTTCTCCTCACGAAGCAAACATGCTTCGTGAGTTGCTGGGTTCCGATGCTTTTATTGTTACTCCAGGCGTTCGCCCTACTGGAGCAAGTCTCGATGATCAGAGTCGCGTAATGACGCCGAAAGAAGCATTTGACCAGGGAGCATCTCATATTGTTATTGGACGTCCCGTTACTGGCGCCAGTGATCCTCGCGCCGCTTTTGATGAAATTGTGAAAGGACTATAAGGAATGAAACAGGAAGAAATTGTTGAAATTTTAACTAAGACAGGCTGCCTAAACGAGGATGGTTGTGATAAGCCTGTTATTAATTCCATGAAGCTTTTGGAAGATCCTATTGTTACTAATCGTCTTGCAGTAGAGCTTCTGCAACAGCTTCCTAACGACACGAAGCTCGATACTATTCTTTGTTTGCATAACGATGAAATGCTCTTTGCTTATTCAGTTGCAACGGCGGCATGGGCTCGCTTTGTTTCTGCAGAAGTTACCGATGGAAAGGTTTCCTTCCTTAATGGCTCAGATGTTGTTAAAGGCAACAAGGTTTTGATTGTTGATGATGTTTTAGACGATGATTCTGAGATTGCGGCTCTCGTTACTGAAATTGAAAAACGAGAAGCAAAAGTTATTGGCGTAACCTCATTGTTTTCTTTTGTTGACGCTCAGGAAAGCGGCGTTGCAACCTATTCTCTTTTGTCGTACTAAGTCAATAATGGCAAGACCATTTCGGTATATTTGTAGCATCATTTAAGCTGCGCTTATATTTTTCAAGTGGGTATTGAAAAAATTGCCATTTTTTTGAAGTTTTTTTCAGATATTTTCTAATAAAACAACCAAAATCCCTGTTCAAACAGGGATTTTTCTTTTATTGACTCATTAGGACAATTTATGAAACATGTGGAAATTTATTTCATTTTTTTGTAAAGTGGTGTGATACTAAATCAAGACAATTTTGGTATGTCAAAAAGAACAGCGTACATAGTGAAGGAGACTCAAATGCCTGTACCACAGCTTACCCCTGAAGAACGTCAAGCTGCCCTTGAAAAGGCAAAAGCTGCTCGTTCAAGGAGAGCAGAGGTTCGCGAAGAGTTGAAAAGCGGTAAAATGACTCTCGAAAAAGTTCTTACCATGAAGGATGATCCTGTGGTTGGACGCATGAAGGTATCCACTCTTATCGAAACGTTACCTGGTTACGGCAAAGCTAAAGCTGAGAAAATCATGAAAGAGCTTGAGATTGCCGAATCTCGTCGTCTTAAGGGTTTGGGTGAACGTCAACAGAAAGCGTTGTTGGAGAGACTTGGCTAATTCTAAGCGATACGGCAATTTATTTATCGTTTCAGGGCCATCAGGTGCCGGCAAAGGTACACTGGTGGCTCGTTTATTGCAAAGTGTTTCAGATGCGTGGTTGTCGGTTTCTGCAACGACAAGAAAACCGCGCAATGGTGAAATCGACGGTATTCATTATTTCTTTCTTGATGAAAGTGCATTTAAGCACTTGATCAGTGACGATGGGTTTCTTGAATGGGCATTGGTTCACGGCAATTACTATGGTACCCTGCGTAGTGCAGTTGAAGATCATATTCAAGCAGGTGATCAGGTCATTCTTGAGATTGATGTTCAAGGAGCTCTTCAGGTTCGAGAAAAAATGCCTGATGCACACCTTATTTTTATTGAGCCACCTTCAATAGGAGAGCTTGAGCGAAGGTTACGAGGTCGCGGCACAGAATCTGAAGATGTGATAGTTAAAAGAATGCAAACTGCTCATCTGGAGCTTTCGCAAAAAATGGAGTATGATATTCAACTCGTAAATGATGATTTAGATCAAGCGGCAAATGAGTTGATTGCCATAGTTAATTCTTTTGCTGAACGTAAGAAGGAATAACGTACATGAGTATTATTGAACCAAAAATCGATGTTCTTTTAGACAAAACTGATAACGATCGTTTTCTTCTTTGTGCACTTGCCTCAAAGCGAGCTCAAGACATCAATGAAATGATGCGTGGCCAGCGTAATCGTGCTATCCAGCTTCAGTCTGCGGTTGATATTGCGCGTGTTGCAAATCGTCGTCCTTTAAGCCTGGCGTTTGAGGAAATTGCTAATGGCGATGTTTCTTACAGTCCAGACACTATCGATATTCACAACCATTAAGTATTTGCTAGGTAATAAATGAATTTAGTTCGTGTTTGCCTTGTTCATTATCATGAAATCGGCCTAAAGGGTCACAATAGATCGTTTTTTGAAAAGCGCCTTGTATCTAATCTCAAGGCGCTTTTGAGTGATTGCCCCATAGAGGGTATTAAGCGTATTTCAGGTCGTTTGTGCGTTTTTATTAACGAAGATGCTACCTATGAACAGGCCTGTGACGTGCAGGACCGCATTGCTGGCATTCCTGGAGTTGCTCGCATTTCTTGTGGTTATAAATGCAGCCAAGACCTTGAAATAATGTATGAGGTTGCGATTAAGGCTCTACAAGATGTATCGGAGTTTGAAACCTTCAAAGTATCTGCCCGTCGTAACCATACTGATTTTACGACTGACTCTATGCAGCTTAATCAATTGGTTGGTGCTGCTCTTTGTCGAGCTTTTCCCGAGAAAAAAGTAAAGATGAAAAACCCTGACGTTGAAGTTAGGGTTGAGGTTATTCAGGGCCACACCTATATTTATGCTCGCAGCCTTGTAGGCGTGGGAGGCTTGCCTGTTGGTACAGCCGGAAAAGTTATGTGTCTTATTTCTTCCGGTATTGATTCTCCTGTAGCTACGTGGCGTCTTGCGCGTCGTGGTGCGGTATGTGTTGGTATTCATTTCTCGGGTCGTCCTGAAACTATTGATACAAGCGAATATCTCTGTGATGACATTGCTCATGTTCTTGAAAAAACAGGATGTTTCGCTAAGCTTTTCATAGCACCTATCGGGGAGTATCAGCGTGAAATCGCCAGTCTAGTTCCGCCTTCACTTCGCATCATCATGTATCGACGTTTTATGTATAGAATTGCCGATCGTGTTGCAAAGATGGAAGGAGCTAAAGCACTGGTAACAGGCGAAAGCCTTGGCCAGGTTGCCTCTCAAACACTTGAAAATATCCAGGTGACTAATGAAGTTGTTTCGCTTCCCGTTTTTCGTCCTCTTATTGGCAGCGATAAGATCGAAATAATCAAAGATGCCCAAAAACTAGGAACCTTTGATATTTCTTCTCAAGATGCACCTGATTGCTGTACGCTCTTTATGCCGCGCAGTCCAGAAACGCATGCAAATCTTGAAGAGGTTCTGCGAATTGAAGCAGACTTACCTATAGAGAAGTGGACCGAGGAAGTAATGGCTCATCTAGAAGTTCGCTCGTATAACTGCCCTGGATACAAGAAACCCAAGCAAAAATGTTGTACTAATTAAAAACTAGTGAACTTATTTCTAAATTTTAGTTAAATAGAATTGAATCAATAATTAAAAGAACCTTCTAGGGTGTTACTAGGAGGTTCTTTTATGTCGTTTCTTGATGAAGTGGATTCCCTGAGATCCAAGCTGCATCTTTCTTCGATCAACCCTTTTATGTTGATAGGGTTGATGTTGATTTTGGTTGTTGTCGTAGGCTTTGCAGTATATTCTGCTTCCTCCTTTTTTATGAATGGTTTTTCGTCTGATGATAACAATGCACTCGTTATTGAGAAAAACAATTCGTCAGGCAACGAGGAAACCAATACGGATTCGCTAAAACCCAAAACGCTCTTTGTTCATGTGGGTGGAGCGGTTGTTAATCCTGGCTTATATGAATTGGCGGAAGGTTCGCGTGTTAAAGATGCCATTGATGCTGCTGGTGGCTTAAAAGAGGATGCAGATCTCGATAGTATCAATCTTGCTGAACAGCTAGGCGATGGAGTGCATCTTGTCGTTTCGACAACACAAACACAAGATACGAACACTGGCCTGGCTTCAGATACCAAGGCACAGTCTTCGGGAAAAGTAAATATTAACTCAGCATCGGTCAGTGAGCTCAAGTCGCTTGATGGTGTAGGGGATGCAACCGCACAAAAAATTGTTGACTATAGACAAAATCAAGGGAGATTTACCAAGATTGAAGATCTGAAAAACGTATCAGGAATTGGAGACAAAAAATACGAATCACTTAAGGATAAGATTTGCGTGTAGATAGTCGCATGAGGACAACACGCCCCTCAATTCCTCCGCTTCTTTTTGGTGGCATAGTTTTTTGGGTGGTTGTTGCAGCGCTCTACATTCCCTTAATGAGTCTTGATGCCTCAACGCTAGCTGTTGTCTGTTGGCTTTCTGTAGCGTTAGTTGCTGTACTGCTTATCGTTTTCTGGCGAAACAAAAAGTCTTATATACTACTTGTTTCTCTGTTCGCTGTTGCGGGTGTGGTCGTTGTTGGCACGGGGGCTGGTGAATACCTAACCAAGTGCGAAAAAGCGCTATCCGAATCCTCTCATGAATACATCTTTGAAATCAGTGAAGATCCTGTCATTTCATCTTTGGGAACCTCGTATTACGCTACAACCAAGCTTTTGTCTGGTGAAACGATAAAAGTAAAACTGCATATTAACGAGGAAGTAAACCTATCGTATGGCGATAGTATCAGCTCTTATACGAGCTTTCGCGGCCCTTCTGATAAAAGCAAGGAAACCTATCAGAAGAAGAACGTTTTAGCTGTTGCGAACATAGATTCTTTCACGATTGTCAAAAGAGGTGCCTCTCCGTTTTCTTTAGTGATGTTCATCCGAAGTTATGCACAGGATGTGCTTGATAAGTATACATCAGACTCTGATGTCATCCTCAAAGCTCTTTTGATGGGTGATCGAGGTAGGCTGTATCAAACAGATTCCTATCAAGAAGTTAAGGCTTGTGGGTTAGCTCATCTTGTTGCTGTATCAGGAGCCCATCTGGTAATCATCTCATCGTTCGTTGCTTTCCTTCTCAATAAAACAGCGTTATCAAAACGAACAAAAGTATTCTTGCATGTACTTATACTTGTGTTCTATTTGTTCTTCGTTGGGTTTCCTGTCTCTTGCTTGCGCGCTGTGGTTATGAGCTTTCTTTCGTTCTGTGCTCCTTTAATGATGCGACGATCTTCGGCATTGTCCTCATTGGGTGTAATTATCGTTTTATTTATTGGGTTTGATCCGAGTACAGCGCTTTCTCTTTCGTTTTCACTGTCGCTCCTTGCAACGTTAGGGATAGTTCTTTTCATGCCGCTGTTTTCTTCTCTTTTACCTTCGAGCAGGAAGTTTCAATGCGTTGTATATCCGATTGTGATGACGCTTGCGGCAACACTTTTAACTTTTCCCATAACGACGAGTGTGTTTTCACAGTTTTCCCTTGTTGCTCCTTTTGCCAATGTCGTGGCAACTCCTTTTTTGACAGTTCTCTGTACCGGAGGAATAATAGCTTTCGTTTTTTCATTTGTTCCCATAGTTGGGCCGTTTCTTGTATTGATGATTCGCTCGATATCTCGCCTTTTTTGCTTGGTGGTGCATGGATTATCCCAGGTTCCTTTTGCCTGTATTCCAGTTTCTCTTGATCTTGTCATAGCTTACTGCGCTGTGTTTGTTTTATGCGCTGTTTTTTGGATATTTTGGGCGCGTATATCGCTAAGGTGCATTTTAATCCCAAGTTGTTTAGGGATTCTGGTTTTGTCAGGCATAGTGTTCTTGCGTCCCGCTTCAACTGAAATCGTAATGCTCGATGTGGGGCAGGGTGATGCTTTTTTACTAAAAAGCGAGAAGAAGACAATGCTTGTCGATACGGGAAATCAACCCTCAAAACTGTTAGCAGGGTTAGCGCAAAATGGCGTTGTTTCTCTCGATGCGGTTCTTATCACTCATCCAGATGATGATCATTGTGGTGCCTTGGAATCACTTAAGGGCGTTGTGGGTATAGAAAAAATTATTGTTGCAAATGGGACATTGGCTTCAAAGGAAGATAACCCTAAAGAGCTTTGCGCTGTGTCGCAAAAACTTGTTTCAAAAGAAAATATTGTGGAACTCGGGGCTGGAAATACAATTGCGTTTGGAGAATTTCGTCTTTCTATTCTTTCTCCTGAGGTTATAACGGAGGGAGGAAATGAAGATAGTCTTTGTTTCCTCCTTACGAGTACCTTTAGTCAAGCGGATGGAAAACCTTTTACTGCCTTATTTGTAGGCGATGCAGAAAAAGATATTGAGCAAAATCTTGCGCAACAATATCACCTCACCAACATTGACTTATATAAGGTTTCACACCATGGATCTAAAAACGCTCTTACTGAAGAGCTCTCACGAACATTGAATCCAGAAATTGCGTTAATCAGCGTGGGAGCTCATAATTCCTATGGGCATCCTAATAGTCAAACTCTTTCGCTGCTTGAACAATCTGGGTGCACCATTTTTAGAACCGATATTGATGGGGAAGTGGTATGTAGAATAACCCCAGAGAACGTCAGCGTCACTGCAACAATGAAGTAAACTGTTCGTATGGAAAATACTTCATCAAATAGCAAAGCACTTTTACCTGTCTATCTTATTGCGGGTGAAGATGAGTTAAAAAAAGAACGAGTTCTTGATCGCCTTCATAAACGGTTAGAAAAAATGGGTGATTTATCGTTTAACTCTGAATTCTTTTCGGGAGAAACTGCAACGGGAGAAGAAATTGTTATTGCTTGTAATATCCTTCCGTTTGCGAGCGATGTTCGACTTGTTCAGGTGGATAAATTTGAACGCTTAAAAAAAGCCGATACCGAAGCTATCATTTCGTATTTAAAAGAACCTTGTTCGACTACCGTATTAGCCCTTGTAGCAACAACGGTTGCAAAAAACTCTCGCATCTATAAAGCTGTAATAAAATTCGGAAAAACCGCTTTTATCAGCTGTGCTCCGTTTGCTCGAAAAGATTTAAATTCGGCAGTTCGTTCTATGGCGTTAAATCATGGTGTTGCTTTTACTGAAGGAGCTTCTGCAGCAATTATTGATTTAGTGGGAACTAACACGGTGGCGTTAGATAGTAACATTAAAAAGGTTGCCCTTGCGCATCGGGGAAGTGATCCAGTAAATGAGGGCGAGGTATATGCTCTCGTATCGAGAACCTCAACTATTAAGTCATGGGAATTTGTAAATGCATTTTCAGCTCGTAATTTAGAGAGAAGCTTTTTGCTCCTTCGCAGAGTAGAAGACGGCTCTCCCTATCGCTTGTTAAGCATGTGTGTTACGCGTATTAGAGAGCTCATCACGATCAAAGCACTTGAACAACGGGGTGAATCTGCGCGTTTACCTGAAGTTCTCAAAATACCTGAATGGAGAGTAAGGAATCTTCGTTCCTATGCTAGAAATTACACTTCCAAAGAGCTTATCACTGCTCTTCGCCTTGCCCGAGATGCAGATCAATCGATGAAATCAGGCAAAGATGCCGATACGGTCTTTCTTGAATGGCTCATTGCGGTTGAAAAGAAATAAACATGTTTATTTCTATATCTATCTAAATCGTAAGAGAAAATAAAAAGGAGCAAACTGCTCCTTTTTATTCTTGATATGCGATGGATCCGTAAGGATCAAAGAAACTCTATTCAGCAGTCTCTTCAGATGCTTCTTCGGCAGCAGCGGCAGCAGCTTCTTCAGCCTTCTTCTTTGCGGCAGCAGCCTGTTCCTTCTGAGTCTTAGCGCGGCGCTTATCCTTTTCCTTAGATGCAGCAGCCATAGCCTCCTTGCGTGCGGCTTTAGCAGCAGCCTTCTTGGAACCAGTAGCTGCAGGAGCTTTCTTTTCCTTAGGCTTGTAAGCTGCAATGTCTTCCGCAGTAACAACCGTGTTTGCAAGCTTCATGATTCCGCTCTTGCGGTTTGCTGCTTGGCGCTTATGAATTACACCCTTTGTAACTGCACGGTCAAGGAGACGGCAGGCATCGAGAGCAGCAGCATATGCCTTTGCACCATCGTTTGCCTCAACAGCTTCACGAACAACGCGAGTTGCAGTTTTAAGTTCAGAACGAACGGCACGATTACGCATGCGTGCCTTTTCGTTGGTAATAATGCGCTTCTTTTGACTCTTAATATTCGCCACGTTTTATCCTCCATATAGTTATTACTTCTAGACGAAAGCCCTAGAATCTTATCACATGATAAGCAAACAGAGTAGACCAACAAAATAATTTGTTAGTAAATTCCTTAAAGTTCACCGTAAGTAGGTTACTATTTCTGGTGGTTTATAGAATAATCATTACGATTCAATTCGTCCAATAGTAGATACCTTGTAAGAATCAGTGTAGGGAAGCATAGCGTTATATGACTCTTGATCCAAAGTATATTCGAAATTTTTCTATCATTGCTCATATTGATCACGGCAAATCTACGTTGTCTGATCGCATTCTTGAAATGACAGAAACTGTTTCAAAGCGCGATATGAAAGAACAGGTTCTTGATTCGATGGATATCGAGCGCGAACGAGGCATTACCATCAAAAGTCAGGCAGTTCGTGTTGATTATCATTGCGATGATGGAAATATCTACCACTTCAACCTTATTGATACGCCGGGTCATGTTGACTTTACTTATGAGGTTTCGCGTTCCTTAGCGGCCTGTGAAGGTGCTGTGCTTGTTGTGGATGCTACACAGGGCGTCGAAGCTCAAACGGTTGCAAATGCCATGATGGCAATGAATGCTAATTTGGAAATAGTCCCCCTTATTAACAAGATTGATTTGCCTGCCGCGGAGCCAGAAAGAGTGCGGGCAGAGATTGAAGATGGTCTTGCTATCCCCGCCGATGATGCTGTTTTAGCGAGCGGAAAAACAGGGGAGGGGATTCACGATTTGCTTGAATCTATCGTATACAACATCCCTCACCCCGAAGGAGACCCCGATGCTCCTTTGAGTGCGTTGATTTTTGATTCATATTTTGATGCATATCGTGGAGTTGTCGCTCTTGTTCGCATCATTGATGGCTCGATGAAAAAGGGTCAAAAAATCAAAATGATGGCAACTAACACTGAAGCCCTAGTTGAGGAAGTAGGTGTTAGAAGACCAACTGAAGTTCCTGTTGAACTTTTAGGAGTAGGTGAAGTTGGTTACTTGGTAACAGGCTTAAAAGACCCATCTCAGGTAAAAGTTGGCGACACGATAACGCTCGCTAAAGGCGGTTGTAGTGAACCCTTACCAGGATATCGCGATGTAAAGCCCATGGTTTATACGGGTCTTTTCCCTATTGATGGCGATCAGTATGAAGACCTTAAAGACGCACTCGAAAAGCTTTCACTTAATGACCCTGCTCTGATTTATGAGGCTGAAACTTCCCATGCGTTGGGTTTTGGCTTTCGTGTGGGGTTTTTGGGTCTTTTGCATATGGAAGTTATCAAGGAGCGCCTTGAACGCGAGTTTGATCTTGATTTGCTTGCAACTGCTCCGTCGGTTGAATATCACGTGTTTAAAACAGACGGAGAAATGATCTCACTTCACTCGCCTCAAGATATGCCTGATGCAAGTAAAATAGATCATATTGAAGAACCTTACCTCAAAGCAAAAATTCTCATTCCACCTGATTATGTGGGTGCTGTTATGGAGCTTACCGTTGCGCGCCGCGGTACGTTTAAGACAATGAATTACCTCAGTACTTCTACCGTTGAAATGCTTTGGGAGATACCCTTATCTGAGCTCATTATGGATTATTTTGATCAGCTCAAGAGCAGAACTAAAGGATACGCTTCTCTTGATTACGACTTTGATGAATACAAAACCTCAAAGTTAGTAAAACTTGATATTTTACTTTCCGGAAAGCCTATTGATGCTCTTTCCTTTATTGTTCATGCTGATAAGGCCTATGATCGCGGTCGAGTTCTTACTGAAAAGCTGAAAGAGATTATTCCTCGTCAAATGTTTGAGGTGCCAATTCAGGCTGCTGTTGGCTCCCGTGTCCTTTCGCGTCAGACAGTTCGCGCTATGCGAAAAGACGTCTTGGCTAAATGCTATGGCGGCGACATTTCTCGAAAGAGGAAGCTTCTTGAAAAACAAAAGAAGGGCAAAAAGCGCATGAAGAGTATTGGTAATGTCGAAGTTCCTCAAGAAGCATTTATGGCAATTCTCAAGGTTGATGAATAGCTCTCATGTTGTTTGATTCCCATAAGGTGATACTTGCTCCTATGGCTGGCGTGACGGATAGATTTTTTCGTCAGCTCTGCATCGAACAGGGTGCTCAGCTTACCTATACCGAAATGGTTTCAGCTAAAGGGCTTAGTTATGCTAATGAAAAAACAACACATCTCATCAACCTCGCTCCTAATGAGCAGAAGGTTGTTGTTCAGCTTTTTGGTCATGAGCCTGATACCATGGCTGCTCAGGCACGATGGGTAGAATCAACCCTTGGGGATAAACTTTTTTCTGTCGATATCAATATGGGATGTCCGGCGAAGAAAATTGCGGGAAAAGGTGATGGTTCCGCTCTCATGCGTGACTTCAGCCTCGCTTCAAACATTATTACCGCTGTGTCTCACGCCATATCGGTTCCATTAACCGTTAAGTTTCGTAGAGGATTTGAAGAGGGCAATGAAATTGCCCCAGAATTTGCTCGAATGGCAGAAGCAGCAGGAGCTTCAGCTGTTGCGGTACATGGTAGATATGCGCAGCAGTTTTATCGTGGTAGGGCTGATTGGGATGTTATTTCTCGTGTGAAATGCAGCGTCGATATTCCTGTAATTGGCAACGGTGACATCACCTGTGGAAAAGATGCACAGCGCATGATAGACGAAACATCTTGTGATGCAATTATGGTTGGTCGTGCGGCAGAGGGTAATCCTTGGATTTTTAGAGATATTCGTTCGGTATTAGAAACTGGAAAATCTTCGCCTGAACCCACTATTGAAGAGCGCATGGCACTAGCGCTTCGGCATGCAGAATTATTGGCCTCATGTGAAGGAAAATCCATCGTTCGCATGCGCAAACATGCTATGTGGTATGTTGGAGGTTTAAAAGAGGCGTCTGCACTTAGACGAGATATTACTACCGCTGTTACGCTCGATGACTTCCGCGCAATTTTTGAACGTGCGCTTCGTCTAAATGAGGAGCACTAATGATATTTGATCCTTACGAGGCTCTCTATATTCATATTCCATTTTGCAAGAAACGGTGTGCGTACTGTGATTTCAGAACCGAAGCCATCGATGAGGACAGCCCTGCAATCGAACGATATATCGATGATCTTATATTGAGTGTTAGAAATGCTTCAAAAAATGGTCTGCTCGCATCGATTAAAACGGTCTATCTTGGCGGCGGAACTCCTTCCTATATTGGAAATAAGCACCTTTCACGGCTTGTGTATGCACTTTCGCTCTTCATGCACTTAACGCCTGAGGTCGAATGCACGCTCGAGGCTAATCCGGATAGCTTGACGGAAGCTATGGTGAAAGATCTTTTTGCACTTGGGGTAACACGGCTGTCATTGGGAGTTCAATCTTTTGATGATAAGGTGCTTAAAACCCTTGGTCGTATTCATTCTGCCGAAAAGGCAAAGCAGGCAATTCGCCTTGCTCAAAAACGCTTTGAAAATGTAAGTGTTGATTTGATGTGTGGAATACCAGGTCAAACAGAAGAAAATTTTTTGGAAAGTTTAGAAACTGCTGTTGATTTAGGGGTAAAGCATATCAGTGTGTACCCTTTGACTATTGAAGAGGGAACTCCTTTTTGGAACGAACTTATGGATCAAACGCTCAACTATGATGAAGATAGTGGTGCTGACATGATGATTGCGGCTTCTCGTTATCTTTTATCGCGTGGCATGCATCGCTACGAGGTGGCTAATTATGCATTTGACGGGTATGAGTCAAAGCATAACAGTGCATACTGGAGTGCAAAACCTTACCTTGGTTTAGGTAGGGGAGCGGTTAGTATGAAGCAAAATGATGAGCTAAGAATTCGAGAGCAGGACAATCAAGAAATTGAACGCCTTGATAAAAAACAACGCACCGCGGAAGATCTTATGCTTGCTATGAGAATGACCCAGGGTGTTTCCTATGAAAAGATAGCGTCAGCATGCAAGATTATCCCCCAAGTGAAAGATATTTTTGCGCAGCTTGAACAGGATGGCTTCGTTCGGGATAGTGGCACAGCGTTTTGTCCTACAGAAAGTGGCTGGTTGTTTGGGAATTGTATGTATGGCAGAATTCTTGATCTTGCTCCTTAAAGTAACCATTTGTTAAAGGTTTGGTCGAAAGAGTGTGACAAAGAAAGAAGACGTTAGCACTCTTAGTTAGACACTGCTAAAATGCTTGGATGGATCTGAAGAAAGGTGCCTATTGTTATCCGATCGTCGACAAAATGTTTTACGCGTTCTTATCGAGGAGTACATCGCTCGTGCACTCCCTGTTGGTTCACGTACCCTTGTTGAGCGATATAATTTAGGCATTAGCTCTGCAACCGTACGCAATGAGCTTTCTTCTCTCGAAGAAGAAGGGTATTTGGTTCAGCCTCATACTTCTTCTGGACGCATTCCAACTGATTATGGTTATCGTGCCTTCGTAGATGATCTTCTTGCACGAGAGAAGTTTGATGACGAAAATCTCGTTAAAGCCTTGCGTGAAAGTGCAGGGGAACTTGATGAACTTATGGAGAAAACATCGCGTGCCCTTGCTCGTCTAACCGATTGCATGACATTAGTTGTTCCTCCGTGTTCACTGTCTTTTGATATTAAGGTTGTCAATCTTATTGAACTTACTCCTCAGCGATTGTTGCTGGTTGTGGTCACTAATGATGGTCAGGTTTTTAATCGTCAAATTGAAACTAAAACTACTCAAAGCGCTGAAGAGATAGCTAAAACGCAAGATTTGCTTAACAGATTATTGGCTGGAAAGTCTCTCTCTTCGAAGTCAGATGACGTTTCTTCGCTATTGGATGGTGTTCAAGATGATCTGTTTCAATTGGTTTTATCTGAACTCATGGATTGCTTGAAGGACCAGAGCGTTAAAAAACCCCATTCTCTTGGCATGACGCATTTGCTGTGCCAGCCAGAGTTCAGCGAATCTGCACGCATTCTCCCTGTTCTTGAGCAACTTGAAGATGATGCCGTTTTGCTCCATATATTCGATGAAGCGTTTAATTCTGAAGCTCCACTCGTACGTATTGGACACGAAAACGATTCAGAGGCTTTTTCGGGTGTTTCTTTGATTGCTTCTCAGTTTGGTGGAGGTAAGCAGCGTGGCTTAATAGCCATTATTGGACCTACCCGTATGAATTATTCCCAGGTATTTAAAGCAGTTCGTGCTGCTAAAAATGTGTTACAAAATTTATAAAGTGAAAGTGAAAGTTTGTTATGGCAAATGATCTTTATGAAGTTCTCGGCGTAGATAAAACTGCGAGCGATGATGAAATTAAAAAAGCATTTCGAAAAAAAGCTCGTCAACTTCATCCAGACGTTAATAAGGAACCCGACGCAGAAGATCGCTTTAAAGAACTCAATGAGGCCTATGATGTTTTAAGCGATCCTAACAAACGTGCTCAGTATGATCGTTTTGGCACTATTCCTGGGGCTGCTGGAGGCGGGCAGGGCTATGTTGACCTCGAAGATCTCTTTGGTGGCGGATTTGGAATGGGAGACTTGTTCAGCTCTTTCTTTGGTGGCGGCACCGGGCGAGCTTCTATGCGTAAAGAAGGTCGAGATATGGGTGTTGGATTGCGTATTACGCTCGAAGATGCCGCAGAGGGAGTGCATAAAGAAATTGTTTACGACCGTCTTGCTCCCTGTCCCGATTGCGAAGGCACTGGTCTTGGAGAAAACGGGGAAGAAGTAACCTGTCCCGAATGCAACGGTCAAGGTCGCGTTGTGACGGTGCAGCATACGTTCCTGGGAGACATGCAAGCCGCTTCAACATGTTCTCGTTGTAATGGCTCAGGAAAGATTATCGAAAACCCTTGTTCGGAATGCGATGGTCAAGGTCGCGTTCCTGATCGTCAGCGCTTATCGGTCGATATTCCTGTTGGTATTAAAGATGGTCAGCAGCTACGCCTTTCAGGATATGGTGAAGCAGGTATTCGTGGTGCTCAAGCGGGTGATTTGATTGTTACCTGTCGTATCGAACCCCATGAGTTCTTTGAGCGAAGAGGAGATGATCTTCACGTTTCAACGGCTATCAACATGGTTCAGGCTGCCTTGGGTGCAGAGATTGAAATTGATGGTATCTTCAAGGATGAAAAGGTGAAAGTTGCTATCCCTGAAGGCTGTCAGTATGGACAGGTTATTCGCGTTCGTAATTATGGTATGCCTAAATTTAGAAGTGAATCTCGAGGTGATCTGCACGTTCATGTTGAGGTTAAGATTCCTTCTCGTCTCTCAAAGGCAGAACGTGAGATTCTCCAAAAATTAGCAGAAGAGATGGGCGAAGAAGTTTCCCTTCATAGAAGTCCTCTTCAAAAGCTTCGTGATGCATTTAGCTGATTTGTTGTGAAAGAATGTTATGGCTTTTCCTCATTTTTATCTCACTTCACAGGTTCTATCTCAAGAGCAGAGCACATGCTTTGCTCTTGACTTATTGAGTGACGATTTAAAACACGCGCGCGTGCTAAGGCTTGTCCCTGGTGAACATATCGCAGTAATCGATGCATCAAGTGACTATTTCGAATGTGAAGTTGTATCGTTCGAAGAAAAACTCGTAGTAAAAATCTCTACTCACCTTCAATCTTTTGATGACGCGTTTCCTTGTGTTGTTCTTGCACAAGGACTTGCTAAAGGTGACAAAATGGACATTATTATTCGTCATGCCACTGAGCTTGGTGTAAGGCGATTTATTCCCTTCTCTTCTGAGCGATGCGTAATGAAACTCGATGAAAAACGTGCCGCAAAAAAAGTTGACCGATGGAATGCAATTGCTAAGAGTGCTGCTATGCAATCGGGGCAACCCTGTATTCCTAAGGTCGAGTTGCCCTGTTCGCTGGAACAATTGGGATCTGCTATAGGTGACGTAGATATTCTTCTTATCTGTTGGGAGGAAGCGACACAAACAGAATCGCTTAAAAAAGCTTTGCAGTCATTCGCCTTGCAAGATTGCCCCGTTGCTGTTGCAGTTGTTGTTGGACCTGAGGGTGGATTAAGCGAAAAAGAAGTCAAGTGTCTTATGGGTTCTCATCCAAATGCTGCTCTTGTCTCCCTTGGTTCTTCTATTTTAAGAACGGAAACCGCAGGGATTGTCGCTCCTGCTTTGGTGATATATGAATTAGGTGGTTTTGAACTCAGTCATTCAGTGAATTCTGTAGCAGAAAAGTAGTGTTCATGAATTTTTCGATTATCAATCTTGGATGCAAAGTTAATCGCGTTGAATCAGATTCCTTCGGTGCTTTCCTTTTGTCGAATGGGGCTTGTGCAACGAGTCTTGAATTTGCAAATCTCGTTATTGTGAATACGTGTACCGTCACGGGTGATGCGGAGAAAAAAACCCGAAAGGCCGTTCGGCGTGCAGTTCGTGAAGCTAAACAAGCACACATTGTGGTTACGGGGTGTGCTGCTGCAATTAATCCTGAGCTCTATAAGGCGTTAAGCCCTCGTATTTGCGTTGTTCCTAAGGGATTGGTTTCGGAATACTTAGAAAAACAACTCTTCATAAATCAAGCTATGGACAATTCTGGACATCATGGCTCTTTTATTCCTTTTGATTCTTCAACGAATGAGCGTATAGGAGATTCTTTTCCAACGCGCGTAGCGGTAAAAATTCAAGATGGCTGCAATCATGCGTGCACGTACTGCATTGTTCATACGGCACGTGGTAAGGCGTGGTCACGTAATTGGGATGCAATCATCGATGAAGTTGTCGCTCTCGAATCTCATGGCGTGAAAGAAATTGTGCTCACTGGTATTGATCTGGGTTCTTATCGCTTTGGTAAGCGAAGACTCTCAGATTTACTTGAGGAATTATTGACTAAAACAAGCAAGGTTCGTTTTAGAATTTCCTCAATCGAGCCTTGCTCTATTGATAAAAAACTTCCAGAGTTGCTTTTGAGTTCTCGGGGCAGAATATGTAGACACTTACATCTTCCCCTTCAGTCGGGTTCTCATAAGGTATTGAAGGAGATGAATCGACCGTATTCACGCGATTATTATCTTGAGCTTTGCGAGAATCTCCACGCAGAGATACCGCAACTTTCGTTAACAACAGACATCATCGTTGGGTTTCCAGGCGAAACGGAATCTGAATTCAAGGAAACACTTGATGTGGCTACTAAAGTGGGATTTTCTAAAATTCATGTGTTTCGTTACTCAAAACGAGACGGTACTCCTGCTGCACTGCGGAGCGATCAAATATCTCCAGAAGTAATAAATAGACGTGCTTGCGAACTTTCTGCACTCTCTGAAAACCTTCGTAGCGTCTTTGCTCAATCGTTACTTGGAACAGAGGAGCTTGTAGTCGTGGAAAAAAAGGGATGGGGTATGACGGAATCGTATTATCATATTCGCGTTCCCGAAAACTTTGAGCCAGGAAGTACGCATCTTCTGCGTATACATGAGCTTGATTCTTTAGGAGTGTTGATTTCATGAGCATGAAACGACAAGCTATATTTACGCTTCCCGAATCAATTTCTGTAATTGATCTTGTAGGAAATCAGGATGAATATCTTCATATGATCGAAGATGAATCTGGAGCTCAAATAACGCTTCGAGGTAATGTCTTTACTATTTCAGGGACTGATCTTGAAGTGCAAAGCACGGTGACGCTCTTAAGCACCCTTGTTGCTACCCTTGAAGCGGGTGAGCGTCTCACGAGAGAAGAAATTCGCAGACATCTTGATCTCATGAAAACGGGGGAATTTGCTCCAAAACCCATGAAAGATGACGTTATTCTTGCCCATAAAGGCAGAGTAGTTCGTCCAAAAACACCTGCGCAAAAACAGTATGTTGACGCCATTCGCGACAATACTATCACCTTCGGTATTGGTCCTGCGGGTACAGGAAAAACCTATCTTGCTATGGCTATGGCAATTGCGGCGTTTAATAGAAAAGAAGTGGGTCGAATTGTTCTTACTCGTCCTGTTGTTGAAGCAGGTGAAAATTTAGGTTTTTTACCAGGTACGCTTCACGAGAAAATCGACCCGTATATTCGCCCATTATATGATGCTCTATATGAAATGATGGATGGCGCGCGCGCGAGTCGCTATATTAGTGAGGGAGCGATTGAAATTGCTCCTTTAGCTTTTATGCGTGGTAGAACGCTCAACGATAGCTTTATTGTGCTTGATGAAGCGCAGAATACCGCCCCTCAGCAAATGAAAATGTTCCTAACGCGTCTTGGCATTGGTTCTAAAATGGTTATTACCGGCGATATCACGCAGGCGGATTTACCTAAGGGCATTTCAGGGTTAAAAACCGTAAGACAAGTTCTTGATGGTCTTGATGATATTGCCTTTTGCGAATTTCATTCTAAGGATGTTGTGCGTCATTCCTTGGTTGCAAAAATCGTATCTGCTTATGCACGTGCTGAAGAAATGAACCTTCGACTTTAGGGGTATTAATGCAGGTAACAGTTACCTACGAACACAAAAAGGAACTTTTTGATTCTATCAATGTAGAGGGACTCGTATTGTTTGTTCTTGAACAAATGAAGTGTCCAACAAATACTGACGTATCGCTTACCTTTGTAACTGATGAGAAAATTCATACATTGAATCGTGAATATCGAGGTATTGACAAACCAACGGACGTACTCTCTTTTGAGTGCGACAATGTACCTTTTGAAAACGAAGACTTCAATGATGCTCTTGAGTATGAGTTGGGCGATATAGTTATCGCAAGTGAGGTTGCGCTGAGACAAACGGAAGAGTTTGCAACAACATTTGAAGAAGAAATTACCCTGCTGGTAGTGCATGGTCTTTTGCATCTTTGTGGCTACGATCATATCGAAGACGAAGAGGCAGAAATAATGGAAGCCCTCGAAGACAAGCTTATTGCTGCATGGAGAAACTCTCGTGAACAGTAAGTTTTCGTTATTACAAGCTTTTAAATGCGCGTTTGAAGGCATTTTTGCTACTGCAAAAGAGCGAAACTTTAAAATTGAGCTTTGTTTTATGACGCTTGCTATAGTGCTTGGTCTCGTTTTTTCTATCTCGTTTTTAGAATGGCTTTGCGTAATTATTTGTTTTGGTCTTGTTCTCGGGGGCGAAGTTATCAACTCTGCAATTGAAGCGGTGGTAGATTTAGTTTCTCCTGAGTATCACGAACTTGCAAAAAAAGCTAAGGACTGCGCTGCAGGGGGAGTACTACTCTTTTCTATCGCTTCATTTGTTATTGGCTGCCTTATTTTTATTCCTCGTATCTTGTCGTTATTAGGATGGTAATGAGATGCATGAAACCCAAAACTCTCCGAATGAAAACGAAAAAACGGCCTTCCGTTCTGGGTTTGTTACTCTTCTTGGCCGCCCTAACGCAGGCAAATCATCTCTTCTCAATGCCATTATGGGGAAAAAGCTCGCTATTGCTTCGTCAACCGCCCAAACGACCCGTCATAGGTTTAGGGCTATCTATACCACTGATACGTCTCAGATGATTATTGTTGATACTCCTGGTGTACACAAACCTCATGATGCCCTTGGAGAGGAACTCAATACCACTGCCCTGAAATCGCTCGAAGGTATTGATGTTTGTGCTTTTCTTCTTGATTCGCATGAATCATTAGGCAGAGGTGACGAGTGGGTTATTCGAGCGTTAAACGAACAATCGTGTGCGAAAATCCTGGTACTTTCCAAGGTGGATTTGGCTACCCCCGAAGAGGTGGAAGAGCAGCAGGAAAAAGCTCGTGTCCTTTGTGAATGGGATGAGGTTATTGCTCTCTCGTCGCTGACGGGAGAAAACATTGATGCGTTTATTCGTAAGGTTGAACAATTTCTTCCTGAAGGACCACTTTGGTTTCCGAAGGATATGGAAACCGACCAGCCCATGGAAGTGCTTGTTGCTGAGTTTATCCGAGAAAAAATACTTTTTCATGCCTACGATGAAGTTCCGCATGCCATTGGTGTGGTTGTTGACGAAATGAATTACAACCGCAGAAAAAACCTAGAACGCATTTATGCCACCATCTATGTTGAAAGAGATAGCCAGAAAGGCATCATTATTGGAAAAGGGGGAGAGGCTATTAAGACTGTTGGTACGGAAGCGCGCCTTGATCTTGAAACCCTTTTAGGATGTAAGGTATTTTTGGATCTCAACGTAAAGGTAAAGAAAAATTGGCGCAGGGACCTCAATCAAATTAGGCGCTTTGGCTACGGCGAAGGTGCATAATGAGGTTATTTTGGCTGCTCTAACATATACCTGTCATGCACTTGTTCTCAAAAGAACCAAATTAGGCGAAAGCGATGTCATTTGTACGCTTTTATGCTCAGATGGTTCACAGCTTAGAGCTGTAGCAAAGGGGGCACGCAAACCAACATCGGCTTTTTCTTCTCGCTTAGAGCTCTTTTCTGTCTGTGATCTATTATTGGCTAAGGGAAAGAATCTCGACATCATAAAAGAAGCCCGGCTTATTAGTGCTCATATGCAGGTAAAAACGGATATTTCTATGCTTGAAGCCGCATCTCCCATTTTGGAGTTTCTTGAAAAAACTACGCAAGTGGATTTGCCGGTTCCGCGAATCTATGATTTAACCAACAAAGCTCTGACTTCTTTTTCGCGGGTTGAAGAAGAAGATAACCTTAAAATAACGGTTGCCTTTTTATTGAAAGCTCTGGCTTTTTTGGGATTTAAGCCAAGCTTCTCATCTTGTGTGTTGTGTGGCGAGCAGGTAAGCACTGATACTGTCACGCCTATTTCTTTCTCTTCTTTAGAAGGAGGGGTAGTTTGCGAGAATTGCTTACGCTTTACCCAAACGGTATTTTTCTCTTCTGAGCTCATTCATTGGTTAGAGGTTTTGTTGTATTCGTCCTTTGAAGAAGTTATTGAATATGCGCTAACCAATGCCTTTTCTCTTGAATTGCTGCGAATTCTATCTGACCTAATAACCGCACATATGGGTATTTCGCTTAAATCGCTTCGCTTCCTTTTTTCTCATCCCTTTTGATTGAGCAGAAGTTGTGAAGCGTAAAATTGTAGCTTGTGAGACCAGAATAATTACCATATACTGGAGCGGTTGCAAAAAGCAACGAGGTACTTTTTGCCTAGCTTGTATGCACCACTTGCTTACTTGCTCAGCAATTAGAGACACGAAAAGAAAGGTGGAAACATGGCTAACAAAGATAGCATTTCCAAAGAACGTACCGCAGAGTTGATGGCTGAATACGGCAAGAATCCTCAGGATTCTGGTAGCGCTGAGGTTCAGGTAGCAATTCTTACTGAGCGCATTCGTAACCTCACCGAGCATCTTAAGTCTCATCCTAAAGATCATCACACCCGTCGTGGTTTGCTTATGCTCGTTGGTAAACGTCGTCGTCTTTTGGTTTATATTAAGAATCGTGACGTTCTTGAGTATCGTGAGCTTATCAAGAAACTTGGTATTCGCGACAACATCTAAAACAAACAGCCCGCTTCACGCGGGCTTTTGTGTATAGGCNGCGGGCTTTTGTGTATAGGCGGTCGGTAATGTAAGGGCATTGCTGCTCGCGCGTTTTATGACGCGAAGAAGCTTTACGCAATACGGCGTAAGGGAAGAGAAAGAAAGTACATGGAAAAAATTACTGAATCATTCGAGCTTTACGGAAAGCAGTACACCTTACAAACTGGTGAACTTGCGAAACAGGCGAGCGGAGCAGTAGTGGTAACTCAAGGTGACACCACGGTTTTGGTTACCTCGGTTATTTCTGATCAGGAAAAAGACTACGACTTTTTCCCTTTGACAGTTGACTTTATGGAAAAAATGTACGCTGTTGGACGCATTCCTGGTGGCTATCTTAAGCGCGAGGCAAAGCCGAGCGATAAGGGTATTCTTACTGCTCGTATGATTGACCGTCCAATTCGCCCAGGCTTTGTTGATGGTTTTAAACAGGAAGTTCATGTTGTTGCTACCACGCTTGTCGTTGATGGCGATAATGCTCCTGATTGCATCAGCGTTATGGGTGCATCGGCTGCACTGATGTGTGCAAGCGCTCCTTTTGATGGCCCCTGTGCTTGTGTTCGCATTGGTCGCAGTATTGAGACTGGTGAATTTATCGTTAATCCAACCTATGATGAGATGGAAGAGTCTGATCTCGAATTAACTATTGCAGGTACGGCTGATTATATTTCTATGGTTGAAGCGGGAGCACATGAAATCAGCGAAGAGGATATGCTGAAAGCCATGACCTTTGGTCAGGAGGCAATCGCTGCATTTTGTGAAAAACAAGCTGCATTCTTGGCAAAGGTAAATCCTGAGCCTAAGGAATGGCCTGTTCATGTTGCAGATCCTTCGATCGCTGAGCGCGTGGATGCTCATTTCGATGAAATGAGTGCGGCTCTTAAAGATGCCGATAAACTCTCTCGTATGGCTAAAGTTGATGAGCTTAAAGCTTCCATCAAAGAATCTGACTTCAATGAAGAAGAGCAGGCTGCATGGGGAAGCGACATTGCTGCGGCTTTGAAAACGCTCGAAAAGCATGCTATGCGTGCCATGGTAATTGAAACGGGTGAGCGAGCTGACGGTCGTACAAGCACTGAAATTCGTCCTCTGTACATTAAAGCTGGCTATTTGCCCCGTGTTCACGGTTCTGGTTTGTTTCAGCGTGGACAAACCCAGGCTTTGTCTATTGCTACCTTGGGTATGCTCAACGAATGGCAGCGCCTCGATACTATTGATCCGCAAGAAGGAAAACGCTATATGCATCAGTACAATTTCCCTCCCTACTGCACAGGCGAGGTTGGTCGTATGGGTGCTCCTAAGCGTCGTGAAATTGGTCATGGTGCTCTTGCTGAACGCGCTTTGCTTCCAGTGCTTCCGAGCGAAGAAGAATTCCCGTATGCAATTCGTGTTGTTTCGGAAATTATGGAGTCAAACGGCTCTTCCTCTATGGCTTCCACTTGTGGTTCTACGCTTGCTCTTATGGATGCAGGTGTTCCCATTAAAGCTCCTGTTGCTGGCATTGCTATGGGCCTTATCAAAGAGGGCGACGATATCGTTATCCTTTCTGATATTCAGGGTCTTGAAGACTTCTTAGGCGATATGGACTTTAAGGTTTGCGGCACTGAAAAAGGTATTACTGCTCTTCAGATGGACAACAAAGCTAAAGGTCTTTCAGTTGATATCCTTGCTCGTGCTCTTGCACAAGCTAAAGAGGGTCGTTCTTTCATTATGAAGAATATGCTTGAAGCTATTGCTGAGCCACGAGAAGAGGTTTCTCCGTTTGCTCCTCATATTGAAACCATCTCCATTCCTGTGGATAAGATTCGTGACGTTATTGGTACGGGCGGTAAGGTTATTCGTGGTCTTCAGGAAGAAACCGGCGCAACTATCGAAATCCAAGAAGACGGCACCGTCCATATTGCATCCCTTGAGGCTTCTTCTGGTGCTGCAGCCAAAGCAGCAATTCTTGGTATTGTTAAGGTTCCTGAAGTTGGAGAAATCTACGACGGAGAAGTTGTGGGCATTAAGGACTTTGGTGCCTTTGTTCGCTTGACTCCAGGTAAAGACGGTCTTCTTCACATTTCTCGCATGGCTAATGGTCGCGTTGGTAAAGTTGAAGATGTTCTTCAGATTGGCGACATTGTAAAGGTTGAGGTTATTGAGGTTGCCGACAACGGTAAGATCAACCTTGATCGTGTTGACAAGCCAGACGTTAAGAGCGAAGGCTCTTCTAATCACCGTCACGGTGACGACAATGGCCATAATGGTCGCAAGCCCCGTCGCCGCCATAACTAATCCTTTATAAAGATTCTTTTCTAAACCCCCCTTTCATTTGCTATGTTAGGGGGGTTTAGATATGAAAGGATAAAAATGTATACCTATGTCACATCAGGAACATGCTCCCGATCCATTTCATTTGACATTGATGAAAAAGGTTGTGTTACCAACGTACAATTCAATCAAGGCTGCAATGGAAATACCAAAGGCATTGCTTCTTTGGTTGAAGGAATGTCTGCAAAAGAAGTTATTGCTCGTTTAGAAGGTATCACTTGCGGTCCACGCAATACAAGCTGTCCTGATCAGCTTTCTCGAGCCTTGAAAGAAGAGCTCGCCGAATAGCATATCTACGTAATGTATCTCATAATCGAAGAGGAACAATGTCATTTCAGAAAACCATCCTAGACAACGGCATCGTGGTAATTACTGAGTACATGCCTTCAGTTCGATCAATTTCTCTTGGTCTTTGGTTTAATGTTGGTTCGTGCGATGAACTGCCCAATCAACGGGGTCTCGCTCATTTTATGGAACATATGATGTTTAAGGGAACCCCAACACGTACCCCCTTTGATATCTCTATGCATTTTGACCGCTTAGGTGCAGAGTTCAATGCTTTCACCTCAAAGGAATACACCTGCTATTACGCTCGCTTTGTAGATGACAAGCTCGAAAGTGCGCTTGAAGTGCTTGCAGATATGGTGATTAACTCATCTTTTTCAACCGAAGCAATCTCTACGGAGCGCGAAGTTGTTTTAGAAGAAATTGCCCGAAGTGAAGACACACCCGATGACTATGTTTTTGAGCTTTTTAATCAGTCGATGATTACCGATCACGCTTTAGGGCTTCCTGTTTTGGGGGATAAGAGGCTTGTTTCAAGCTATGAACATGTTGATTGCGTATCCTTCCATGATCAGCACTATGGCTCTGGCAACTTATGTATTGCTGCAGCAGGAAATATTGATCACGATGCGCTCGTTAAACTTACACAAGCCTATTTTTCTTCAATGAATACTCTAGAAAAGGAACAGCGCAATCAAGACCGTGTAGCTTACCAAAGCGGGTGTTTTTCGGTTACGCGTGATATCGAACAAGCTCATATCATATACGGTGTTCCGGGGCTTGCCCTTGGAGATGATAGACGTTTTGCATCAGGGGTTCTAACTTCGATTCTTGGTGGTTCTATGTCTGCTCGCTTATTCCAAGAAGTTCGTGAAAAACGCGGTCTTGCTTATTCCATCTATGCTATGCAGGGGATATATCAAAGAGCAGGACAGTGGTGTGTTTACGCAGGCACGCGTCCTGATAATGTAAAAGAAGTTATCCGCCTTATAGACAAAGAACTGACATCACTTGCCGATGGATCACTTGATCAGGATGAATTGCAGAGAAATGTTGATCTAATATGTGGTCAAGCAGTATTGGGATACGAAACAACAAGTTCCCATATGATGCGTTTAGGAAAACGGGGGATATTAGGATCGCAGCATCTTTCTATCGATGAAACCATTGAACGATTCAAGCAGGTTACCGTAGAGGAAGTTGTTTCGATTGCTGAAACGCTTTTTAGCAACAAGCCAACAATCGCGGTTGTATCTCCTCTAGAAGAAAAAGAGTTACAGGCTCTTATTAGCGAATAGATAAACAGAGAGGAAGGGATGACAAAAATGATTAATGTTGCTGTTGCGGGCTATGCTGGTCGGATGGGATCTGCTGTTGTAGATGCAGTTACTGCAGCAGAAGATCTTACGTTGGTTTGCGGAGTTGATCCTTACAAAAAACCTGTCAGTTTTCCCACCTATCAAACTATTTCTGAAGCACTCGAAAAAGAATCATTCGATGTTTTAGTTGATTTTACCCAACCTGACGTTGTTGCAGAAACACTCAAAGTTGCTCTGCCTGCGGGAGTTAACTGCGTTGTTGGCACCACGGGAATGAGCAATCAAACTCTCGAATCACTTGCGGCTTCTGCGCAAAATGGAGCATGTCTTTTCTATGCACCAAACTTTACTACAGGAGCAGTTTTAATGATGGAGTTCGCTAAGGCTTGTGCGCCTTATTTTCCTGAGGCGGAAGTAATTGAATTCCATCACTGCAATAAAAAGGATGCTCCAAGTGGCACTGCGGTTCGTACTGCTGAAATCATTTCTGAGGCTCGAGACTTCCAGTCAAAAGCTCCGGGCAAGGAAACAGAAATTAAAGGAGCAGAAGGTGCTCGCGGCGCATTAATTTCTGGCGTGCCCGTTCATTCCGTTCGTTCAATGGGATATGTGGCATCTCAGGAGGTTATTTTTGGCTCAATGGGTCAATCACTGACCATTCGTCATGATTCATGGGATAGAACATCATATATGCCAGGCGTTCTTTTGGGTATTAGAAGTGTCCAAGATAAATCTGGTCTCATTGTGGGGCTAGAGAACTTTATGTAGGAATACGCCTTTCTTATTGCATAATTACATTGTTTATTTACATGAAAAGGAGATAGCTATGTCATCAATTTCAGAGCCTCGTTTTGGCCGCATGATTCCAGCAATGGTAACCCCCTTTGATGATAATAAAGAGCTTGACCTTGATCGGGCACGTGCATTAGCTGCTCGCCTTATTGAGGGCGGAAGTGACGCTCTTATTATTAATGGCACCACAGGAGAAAGCCCTACGGTTTTTTATCCTCAGAAGATGAAGTTGTTTGAAGCTGTTGTTTCGGAAGTTGCTGGTCAGATTCCTGTCATTGCTAACGTTGGTGATAACTGTACCGCTGACACTGTTGAGTTTGCTCAAGATGTTCAAAAGCTCGGCGTTGATGGGTTTATGCTGGTAGTTCCTTACTACAACAAGCCTCCTCAAGAAGGTCTTTATCAACACTTTAAGACTATTGCTAACTCTGTTGATTTGCCTTGTATTCTGTACAACATTCCGGGTCGCTGCGTGATCAACATGACGCCTGAAACCACCCTTCGCCTTGCAAATGATGTTGACAATATTGTTGCTATCAAGGAAGCGTCAGGTAACCTTGAACAAGTGGCTGAAATCGTTAATAACAAGCCGGCAGATTTCGATGTGTATTCAGGTGATGACTCACTTACTTACGACATTATGAAGCTCGGTGGTGTTGGTGTTATTTCCACCATTGGTAATGTGGCCCCAGCTCGTATGAAGGAAATCGTTGATCTTTGCTCTCAGGGTAAGTTTGAAGATGCGCTAAAGGCTCACGAAGCACTTCTTCCTTTGATGGATGAGCTCTTTATTACCTCGAATCCCATTATGGTCAAGGAAGCGCTTAACCTTCTTGGATTTCCAGTTGGTGGCGTTCGTTTACCTTTGGTTGATGCTACAAAAGAACAATCGGATCAATTGGCTCGCGTTATGCGCGAAGTTGGCGTTCTTGCCTAACATCCATTACTATATGTTTTACTTTTTCCCTTCGTGGTTTTACCACGAAGGGTCTCTTACTGTTTAGATAGGAATTTTTTAATGACAGAAAATAAGCCTAACGACTCACATCAGAAGGCTCGCGTGCGAAAAGAATCGGTAAAGCACGTTCATCTTGATCGAACTCGACCCAAATTATCTAAGTTTGATGATTTGGAGAAAAAGCAGTCATTTCATAAAACCGAGAAGAAATCATCTCAGCATCACAGTTCGCGCAAGAAGAAGGGGTCTTCTGCCCAACATCCCAAGGCAAAAATGAAAATTATTCCTTTGGGTGGCTTAGATGCTATTGGTAAAAATATGACCTGCTTTGAGTGCGGAAATGACTTGGTTTTAGATGATGCGGGTCTTATGTTTCCCGATGATGATCATCCGGGGGTAGATCTAATTCTTCCTGACTATACCTACGTTTTGGAACATGCAGACAAACTTCGCGGCATCATTATTACTCACGGTCATGAAGACCACACTGGTTCCTTGCCTTATTTGCTAAAAGATCTAGATAAGCAAGTACCTATTTATGCCACAAAGCTTACACTTGGTCTTATTGAAGGAAAACTTAAAGAACATAAGATTAAGAATGCAAAACTCTGTGAAATTAAACCTGGCCAAAAAATAAAACTAGGTTGCATAACGGCTGAATTCTTCTCGGTTAATCACTCTATCCCTGATGCCGTAGGGGTATTTTTTACCTCTCCCGCGGGTAATGTTTTACACACGGGCGACTTCAAGCTTGACCAATCACCTATTGATGGAGTGCATACCGATTTCGGTGCTCTTGCGCGTTTTGCAAAGCAAGGCGTTACCCTGATGATGTCCGATTCAACTAATGCAACTAACCCAAACTTCACGCCCTCAGAAGCTGAAGTTGGGAAAACACTTGATAAGATTATTTCTACGGCAAAGGGCAGGGTAATCATCGCCTCTTTTGCATCGCATATCCATCGTATGCAGCAAATCTGCGATGCTGCCGTTCGTAATGGTAGAAAGGTTGCCGTTACGGGACGTTCCATGGTTCAGAATACCGATATTGCACGCAGATTAGGATATCTCAATATTTCTGACAACAACCTTATTGATGCCTATGACCTCAAAGGTATTCCTTCAGACCAATACGTATTAATGTGTACCGGTTCTCAAGGAGAACCCTTATCAGCATTAGCTCGTATTGCGAGCGGTAACCATAAAACCATTTCCATTGAGGAAGGGGACACGGTTATCATTTCCGCCACTCCTGTTCCTGGAAACGAAAAAGCTGTTACTCGTGTCGTAAATTCTTTGGCTAAAATTGGCGCAGACGTTTACGATAAGTCGCGCGCACGTGTTCACGTTTCTGGTCATGCTGCTGCAGAAGAGCTTAAGCTTGTTCTTTCTATTGTTGAGCCTCAGTATTTTATGCCCGTTCACGGTGAGGCGACTCATCTTCGCGCTCATGCGCATCTTGCTGAACTCACAGGTGTTAAAAAGGACAATATTTTTATCTGTGAAAATGGTGAAACACTCGAGATGACCACCAAGGGGGTAAAGCGTGGCCCGAGCGTTCCTAGTGGAATTGTCTTGGTAGATGGGTTAAGTGTTGGGGACACTTCTGAATTTATTTTACATGAGCGTTCCAACTTAGGTGCTCAAGGCATTGCTGTTGTTGCTTGCGTTTTAACCTCAAACAGAAAGAGTTTAGCTTGTGATCTTCAGCTTGAAATGCATGGCATTCCTGGTGGGGATGATTCAGATTTAATTGACGTTGCCACCGGTTCTGTAACCAGTGCAATCAAGCGTGCTTTGGCTAAAAACGAAGATAATAAAGGCATTAAGAAAGCAGCTCGTAGCGCATTATTATCGATTCTTTGGGAACGAACAAATCAGCGTCCCATGGTTGTTGTTAATATTCTTGAGCTTTAGATATAATTTTTAACATCAAAAAACGTACTATAACTGTACCAATTAAGGGAAAAGATATATGGCTCGTCAGCAAGCCGGTCGTCCTTCTTCAAAAAAGCTTGGGTCACAAGCTGGATCTAAGCGGAATCAGAAAGGTTCAAGCAAGCCGGCATACGGACAAACTAAGAAACCTCAAAAGCAGTCTCTTTTTGACGATCGAACAAAAAGAGACATTTTGAGTGTGTGTCTTATTGTTTTGTCGATTGCATTATTCGTAACAGCACTCATGCCTTCAACGGGTATGGTTACCTCACTGGTATCAACAGGATTACATCATGCTTTTGGCGTCGGTATTTATATTTTGCCGTTCATTCTATTTGTTCTCGCTGTTCTTTTTCTTATCCGCTTTGAAAAAGAACGCGTTCCTGCGCGCGCTGCAATTGGTTTTGCGTTCATTTTTGTTGCTGTGCTTGTGTTGTTCGCGCTTGGTACTCCAGGAGCAGAGCAAGATCCTAATATACTCTTCAAGGAGCGCATGCTTCTTCCGCGTGGCGGATATTTAGGTGCTGGAATCGCGTGGTTGGGGCTTAATCTTTTCGGTCCTACCGTTTCCATAATATTGATGGTTGGTTTAATTGTTCTTGCCTTGGTTATTATTGGATTTTCACTTTCAGGTTTAATTGAAAAACTGAGAACTGCCAGTACTTCTTCAGAGGATGCTGATGATTGTAAAGAGGACTCTTTTGCTCATTTGCCTAACCTGAGAATTCGAAAACAGGCTAATTCAGAACGTAACCCAACAAAAGAATCGGGAATTAACGCCTTGCCAACGCAAGCAATTGATGCTGTTGAACTCCGTGGTCAGAAAACAAATAAGCTCGCTTCAAAAAAGAAAATGAATAGTCAGAAGACGATGGTTTTACCTGAGGTATCTGCAGATAAACCCGTTAACAAGCAAATGACGCGCAAACTTGGAGTAACTAAAACAGAAGAAGCTCCGAAGCAAGTGCCTAAGCGCAGGGCTCAGCAGAGCGCAATTCCTAAACCACTCGAAGGTTTCGAATTGCCAGATCCTGCACTTTTATACACATCAAATAAAGACTCTCACAGCAAAGAAAGTGAAACTACCCTTCGATCTACTGCGTTGCTGTTGCAGGAAACACTTGCCGATTTTGGCGTTAATGCCGAAGTCGTGGGTTGGGTTCCCGGTCCTACTGTTACGCTCTTTAAGGTTGACTTGCCTTCAGGTGTTCGTGTAAGTAGAGTTTCCAACCTTCAAGATGATATTGCCTTAGCACTTGCTGCTCCTGGTGTAAGAATTTTTGCTCCCGTTCCCGGAACTAACTTTGTGGGTATTGAGGTTCCTAACAAAGAGCGTGAAACGGTACTCTTAGGTGATGTTCTTAAGGATGCTCCGGTAGGACCTTTGCAAATCGCTATTGGCAAAGACGTAGAAGGGGAGAGTATTGTTAGCGATCTTGCTACTATGCCCCACTTGCTCATTGGTGGTACCACTGGTTCTGGTAAATCCGTTTCTATAAATGGCATGATTATGTCAATTCTTATGCGAGCTACACCTGCAGAAGTTCGCTTTATCATGATTGACCCGAAGCGAGTTGAATTTACACCCTATAACGGCATTCCTCATCTATATGTTCCTGTTGTTACCGAATCAAAAGAAGCCGCGAGCGCTCTTGCTTGGGCAGTTGCCGAGATGGAGCGCCGTTTGAAAATCTTTTCATCAGTTGGTGCTCGAAATATTGGTCAGTACAACGCAAAAGCACAAAACGGCTTAGAAATCGAAGGGTCTACTGCGCATGAAATGCCGTATATTGTCATCATTATTGATGAATTAGCTGACCTTATGATGAACGTTGGAAAAGAAGTTGAATTTTCAATTTCTCGTTTGGCGCAGCTTGCCCGTGCTGCTGGCATTCATCTTATTGTGGCAACTCAAAGACCTTCCACTAACGTAGTAACCGGTCTAATTAAGGCAAATATTACCAACAGAATTGCTTTCAATGTTGCTTCTGGTATTGATTCACGAGTTATCTTAGATACTCCAGGAGCAGAAAACCTTATTGGTCTTGGAGATTTACTGCTTTCAAAACCCGAACTTGCTCGTCCTCAGCGTATTCAGGGATGCTATGTTTCTGAGGACGAAATAAGTGCTGTTGTTGAAAAGTTAAAAGAACAAGGTGAGCCCGAATATCACAATGATATTTTAAAAACTAACCTTATGACCTTGGGTGATACCGCTCCTGATGGAGGTCCACGAGGAGCAGGAGGAGATGATCCCCTTCTTTGGGAAGCCGCTGATATCGTCTGCTCATCTGGTGTTGGATCAACGTCTAATTTACAGCGTCGATTAAGCGTGGGTTATTCAAGGGCGGGTCGTATAATGGACTTACTTGAGGAAAAAGGAATAGTAGGTCCTCAAAACGGATCTAAGCCACGTGAGGTTTTGGTTGATTCTTTGGAACTTGAAACCATTAAAGCATTTGAACTGAAAGACAACGAGTAGTAGGGACGAAGGTAATGAATCATGTTAGCTTCGGTAGCGTTTTAAAGGAGGCACGTATCCGAAAAGGGTATGAGCTAACTACTGTTGCCCGTCGTCTTCGCATACGTCCTGATATTTTACAAGCTATAGAAAACAGCGACTTTGCAAGTATGCCCCCAAGTGGCTATACCAGAAATATGATTAGTGCTTATGCTCGTTTGCTTGATATCGATAGCAACGAAGTTACTCGTATGTACCTTGATGAAGTGTATGCGTATCGTGTTGGTAGGGCGTATAGCGATATCAAGCAAAACCGTTACCAAAATCGCAACACATCTACAGCAACGTCGCGCCCTTCTTCAAACGCTGTTAATACAGAAACTTCATCGTGGTCTCGAAATCGAGTTACTCCTAATGCTTCAGGCCTCAATAGTTTTGGTAGGAGAATGTACTCGAGTCGCGATGAATTACCTCATTTTGAGCAGCCGAGCAACAAACCTCAAGCTTCACATGAGTCGCATCGGCACGCCGATCAACAACTGCGCCGCTCTCGCAGACCCGTTATTACTGAAGGCAAATACGGAAATCTCGTATCGAGTGCTCCTTCAAACTACACGAAAAAATCCAAAGTTCCTTTCGTGATTGCTGGAGTTGCTGTAATTTTATTGCTCATCATTTTCTTTGGTGTTTCATCTTGCTCTAAAGGTTCAGAAGAACAGCAGAATATTCCCGTAACGGGAGTAGAGAGTAAAAAAGAAGCTGAAGAGCAAACTGTTAAGGAAACAGCACCAACCGATTTCACCTTTGCATACACTGTCGATAAGGATAGTTCTGCCTGGATAGAAGTTTATATTGACGACGAAGTAAAAGAAGCAGGAGAAGTTACCGGACCTTCCTCGCAGGAATATAAATGTTCTTCAAAACTTGAGTTTGTAGCAGGGAGTCCTGAAGGAGTTTCCGTTACCATAAATGGAGAAAAGCAAACTATCAGTGCTAATGAAAATGGCATTGTATCTGTTACGTTTTCCTTCGATGATATCTTAGACAAGTGGTACGAAGCGCATCCTGACGTTAAAAAACCGAGCGTATCTGATTCGGCCGCAAAAGCGAAAACTACCTCGAACTCGTCTACAACAAATTCGGATAGTTCCTCATCAAATTCTACTTCCAGTTCCGAATAAGCCCCTGCACACGACGCACCATACAAGAAAGGATTCTCATGGCAAAAGATTCAAGCTTTGATGTTGTATCACAAATTGATTTACAGGAAGTTGATAATGCGTATGGACAAGCAAAAAAGGAGCTTGCGCAACGCTACGACCTTAAGGACACTGGTTCCGAGATTTCCTTTGACAAAAATGCTAAAACTGTCACGATTAAGGCACCAAGTGATTTCGTTGTTAAACAGGTTATGGATATCTTTACCTCTAAGCTTGTAAAGCGCGGAATTGATCTTACTTCTCTTAAATGGGGAAAGCTAGAGGCTGCTACTGGTGGTACCGTTCGTCAAACTGCAACTCTTATTGAGGGTATTGATCGTGAGACGGCGGGCAAAATTAATAAGGATATAAAGGGCGCTAAGCTTAAAGTTAAGGTAACTATTGAGGGTGACAAACTTCGTGTATCTGGTCCTAAGCTTGATACCTTGCAGGAGGTAATCGCGTTTCTTAAAGGAAACGATTACGGACAGCCTCTTCAGTTTGTTAACTATCGATAGAGGTTTGCTGGCATGTCGATTTCCGTTTCGTTCATTACACTTGGATGTGCAAAAAATGAGGCTGATTCTGCTCGTATGCAGCAACAATTGCTTACTGCTGGATATGAGTTGGTCGATCCGTCAGAATGTGCTGACGCGGTTATAATTAACACTTGCTCTTTCATTCAAAGTGCTATTGAAGAGAGCCTCGATGTCATTTTCGAAGTAGCTTCAGAAAATGCGGTAATTGATGGCAAAACTAAACTCATTGTGTGCGGTTGCCTTCCTTCTCGCTATGGAGACTCTCTGAGTGAAACGCTTACTGAACCTGATTGCTTCGTCACTTGTTCCGAAGAGGACTCTATCGTAGAAATCCTTGGGTCCCTGTTTCCTGATCGCTCCGATACGCTTGATGTGTTACCTTCTGACAAGGATGAAGTAGCCGTACTAGACCAAGGTCCAAGTGTTTATGTCAAAATCTCTGATGGTTGTGACCGATTCTGTTCGTACTGCACTATTCCTTTTATTCGCGGAAGATACCACAGTTTTGAACTAGCTTCTATTATCGAAGAAGTAGCGCAGCATGTTGCGTGTGGCGCAAAAGAAATCGTTCTCATCGCGCAGGATTCAGGCCTTTGGGGAACCGATTTTGATACACCCGATTCTCTATCTCACTTATTGAGTGAACTCGCCTTAACTTTTCCAGACACCTGGTTTAGAGTTATGTATCTACAACCCGAAGGAATAAACGACGAGCTTCTTTCCGTTATGGCTCGCTTTGATAATATCTGTAATTATTTCGATATTCCCTTACAGCATTGTGACTCCGAAATTATTTCTTCAATGAATCGTAAAGGTTCCAAACAGGAATATTTAGATATGGTTTCGTTTATTCGAGAGCGCATTCCTGATATTGCTTTAAGAACTACCTTAATCGTTGGATATCCTGGAGAAACTGAAGAACAATTCGAAGATCTTTGCGACTTTGTTGAGCAAGCTGAATTCGACTATGTTGGTATTTTCACCTATTCAGCAGAAGAAGGAACGCGCGCAGCAAAATTTGACAATCAAATTGACGAAGAAGTTAAGCTAGAACGTTTCCAACTCTTACGCGACCTTGCTGATTCCATTTCTACTGCCAGAATTCAAGAACGCGTCGGTTCAACTTGCAACGTAGTTGTTTTAGGATCAGAAGAGGACGGTCAGCTTTTCGGACGCGCGCAATGCCAAGCTCCAGAAGTTGATGGCGTGACCTATATTGAAAACGGCTCAATTGGGGATATAATTCCCGTCCGAATCACCGATACTCTTTGGTATGAAATGGAGGGTTCACGTGAGTGAACAAACATGCCCCGAAGATAAGCTTTGGACGCCGGCTAATATCGTTACGCTTACGCGTATTTTATTAGTTCCCGTTTTTGTTGTTGCCTTATTAAGCCCTTGGCCAGATTATTTTCCTCATTGGGATGATGCAGAACTATTTAAGCCATGGCTTGCTGCGTTCCTTTTTACCATCCTTGCTTGCACAGACGCTCTCGATGGCTATCTTGCACGCAGTAGAGGAGAGATAACAAATTTCGGTAAGTTTATGGATCCACTTGCCGATAAGATTCTTGTTGCATCAGCCCTTTTGGCACTCGTTGAGCTTCAGGTTCTTCCTTCTTGGGTGGCTCTTGTCATTCTTGTTCGTGAGTTCATTGTTTCTGGCCTTCGTATGGTGGCCGCTTCAAAGGGTATTGTTATTGCCGCTAGTTGGTATGGTAAAGCCAAAACAGTTTTTCAGATTATCGCTATTATCCTGTTTATCATTAAGCAGTCTGAACTCTTGCTTTCTATTCATGGTGAAATGGGAGCAATTCTCTATATTGTTTCATGGACCGTCATGGCAATTGCTTTGATTCTCACCGTTCTTTCCATGCTTGATTATTTTGTAAAAGCAGGAGATGTTCTTGGTTTTAAGTCTCGCAAAAAAGAACATGATGACTTTTTCATTTCAACCTCCGAGGCATTTCAACCTAATGAAGAAACATATTTTGAACAGGCAAAAGAAGTAGTAGAGCTCGCCAAGCAAAATAAGGTATCGTTGTGCACGGCAGAAAGCTGTACGGGTGGTCTTATTGCAGGAGCACTTACTTCAGTTTCAGGTAGTTCTGCTGTGGTCAATGGTGGCATCGTAAGTTATGCCAATGAGGTCAAAGAGCATTCGTTAGGGGTTTCTTCAGCAGACTTACAACAATATGGTGCTGTAAGTTCTCAGGTGGCAGAACAAATGGCATGTGGTGCACATGACTCACTCCGTTCAGATATTGCCGTTTCTGTTACGGGCATTGCAGGTCCTGGAGGTGGCACAAAAGAAAAGCCCGTAGGAACTGTTTGGTTTGGCGTTTGTTCATCGAGGGGAACTAAAAGCAAAGTAATGCATTTTGAAGGAGATCGGGAAGGTATAAGAAGTCAAACGGTTTCTTGTGCTTTGAAACTCTTTAAAGACGAGTTAAATTCTATGCAGAAATAAATGAATGGTTTTCGAATTTTTTTCCAAGATTGCTTCTATAGTTCAATAAGAAAGCAAAACCTACTTGAAACCGAACGCATGTTCGTGTATGGTTGGTTTGTCCAAATGTAGCAGCCTCTTAAGGAGAAAAGATGAAACAGGACCTCGAACAAACCCTTAAGCTAACCACCGACCAAATTGAGCATAAATTTGGTAAAGGTGCCATCATGAAATTAGGTGATAGTTCCGATTTGCATATTGGAGTTATTCCTACGGGGTCCCTGCCTCTTGACATTGCTCTTGGAATTGGAGGAGTACCTCGCGGTCGTATCGTTGAGATTTATGGTCCTGAATCAAGCGGTAAAACAACCATCGCTCTTCATATCATCGCCGAAGCACAGGCAGCAGGGGGAATTGTTGCGTTTATCGATGCTGAGCATGCTCTCGATCCTGTTTATGCCGCAAAAATTGGTGTAGATGTTGATGAGATGCTTATTTCTCAGCCTGATACGGGTGAGCAAGCGCTTGAAATTTGTGACATGCTTGTGCGCTCAGGAGCAATTGATTGCGTTGTTATTGACTCGGTTGCTGCTTTGGTTCCACGAGCTGAAATCGAAGGAGAAATCGGCGACACTACTGTCGGGCTGCAAGCTCGTTTAATGAGTCAAGCTCTCCGTAAACTTGCTGGTTCACTTTCAAAGTCAAATACTACCTGTATTTTTATCAATCAGCTTCGTGAGAAAATCGGCGTTATGTTCGGTAGTCCTGAAACCACTACCGGTGGTCGTGCTTTGAAGTTTTATTCCAGTGTGCGTATTGATGTTCGCAAGGCTGAATCCATGAAAAAAGATGGCGAGTTCATTGGCAATAGAGTACGTGCAAAGGTTGTTAAAAATAAGGTAGCGCCTCCGTTTCGCCAGGCAGAATTTGATCTCATGTTTGGAGAAGGAATATCCAAAGAGGGATGCATTCTTGATATGGGCGTTGAATCTGGCATTGTAAAGAAAAGCGGTTCTTGGTTTAACTATGACGAAGAACGACTGGGGCAAGGTCGAGAGGCAGCGAAGAAATCGCTTCGTGAGAACCCTGATTTGCGAAATGAAATTGAAGATAAGGTTCGTGCTTATTATGAACTTGATCCCATAAATTCAACCGAAGAAGAATCAAAGAAAGAATCTGCCAAATAGCATCCTTTGTGTCATGATTATCGACGAAGCCTACATAAGAGAAAATCTTCTATCCCAAACCGATTCAAATGGGGCAGACTTAAAGCTCATAGCGAACAACAAAACAGCCCAGAAGGCGTTCAACAAAATCGAACGCCTTATACGGGTTCGCGATCGAGCAGTATCTGAAGTAGAAGCAAGACTTATTCAAGATGAATATCCTCAGGAAGCCATCAATGAAGCCATTGAAAGAGCATTGATGTGTGGATATTTGGATGACCTTCGTTTTACTGAGGTCTTCATTCGAACGCGAATTGAAGCAGGGAAGGGTCTTAGTGGAATTATTCGAGATCTAAAGCGGCTACAAATAGATCCTTATACTCTTGAAGGATTTCCGTATCAGTATCTTCCAGAAAATTATGAGGCAATCGACTCAGCACTAAACGTGCTTCTTAAAAAACCTCCACGAGCCAAAAATAAATCGCAAGCTGCTTATGCCAAACTTATTCGGGAAGGATATGCTTCTTCAGATGCAAGCGAGGCAGTACAACGATGGGTTAATCTTGCACATGAAACTCATTCTTGCTGTTAAGCAATAAGCTCTTTTTGTTAAAAACAACATGCCAAAAGCCAACGAGTGCTCACTTCGCATAAGGTTCTTTCGGAAAAGCAGGACGACATAGACCTACGTAAGACAACAGTGCAAAAGTAGGTATCAAAAGAATTGACG
Organism: Eggerthella sp. CAG:368; assembly: GCA_000434775.1. Classification (GTDB taxonomy): domain Bacteria; phylum Actinomycetota; class Coriobacteriia; order Coriobacteriales; family Eggerthellaceae; genus Anaerotardibacter. The sequence continues at coordinate 104,102 of FR895492.1, forward strand.
AAACTAAACCCTTCACTACTTATTTGCCTGCATATTTTGTGAGTTTTTTCAAAACTTAACTTGCGCTCGAACGATTGCTTTCTTTCCAAAAGAAGGGTTTTGCATTATTATTTTTAATAGCTTGAGTATTCGTGTCATGCGACACTTATTTATTTTATAGATCATATATAGGAATACTATGTATGTGTACTCTGGCCTTGTTTATTCGAGGCTTTTTTCTTGTATGAAATTCCTTGAATAGGCATGTTTTAAGTAGCTTTATGAAAGGAATTCAATGATTGAAATCATTATTGCTGCTATTGCGGCTATCATCATCGGGTTTCTCATCGGCTATTTCTTGATGCAAAGAATCCAAAAGTCTAAAACCGAAGCAGCCGCCCAGGAAGCTCAAACGGTTCTTGCAGATGCTCAACGTCAGGCTGAAAACATGCGTCGTGAGGCGCTTGTTGAGGCCAAGGATGAAGCCCTCAAGATGAAGCAAGATGCGGAACAAGAAAGCAAGGAACGCATGAAAGAGGTGCGCTCAGCCGAGCAGCATCTCAACCAGCGTGAACAAAATCTTGATAAACGTATTGAATCTCTCGACCATCGAGAACATCAGATTTCTTCCCTACAAGGACAGCTTGATCGCAAAGCGCGTGATTTAGATTCAGCTGAAAAGGAAATTTCAACTCGTCTTGAACAAGTAGCTGGCCTTACAAGTGAAGAAGCTAAGGTTGAACTTCTTGATGGTTTAAAGGAAGAAGTAGTTCATGAGTCTGCGGCGATTATTCGTGATTCTGAGGTGAAAACTAAAGCCGAAGCGGACAAGAAGGCTCGTGAAATTTTAAGCCTCGCTATTCAACGTTTAGCTGCAGACTTTACTGCCCAAATTACTGTTTCAACTATTCATATTCCTTCTGACGACCTTAAGGGTCGTATCATTGGTCGTGAAGGAAGAAATATTCGATCCTTTGAACAAATCACGGGAACCAACCTTATTATTGATGATACTCCTGAATGCGTAACCGTTTCTTCTCACGACCCCGTTCGTAGAGAAATTGCAAGCGTCACCATGGAAAACCTTATTTCTGATGGACGTATTCATCCAGCGCGCATTGAGGAAATGTTCAATAAAGCTCAAAAGTTTGTTAATCAACAAATCAAAGAGGCGGGTGCTCAGGCAACCTTTGATACAGGCATTCATGACCTTCATCCTGAGCTCGAGAAAACACTTGGTCGTCTTCGCTATCGAACCTCTTACGGCCAAAACGTCTTGAGCCACTCACTAGAAGTTGCCTATCTCTGTGGGGTTATGGCCTCTGAGCTTGGTCTCGATCCTGTTCCCGCTAAGCGCGCAGGTCTTCTTCATGATCTTGGCAAGGCGATTGACCATGAAATCGAAGGATCTCATGCGGTTATTGGTGCAGATCTTGCTCGCCGCTACGGCGAAGATCCTCTCATCGTTCATGCAATCGAGGCCCATCATAACGATGTAGAGCCTACAAGCGTTGTTGATGTTCTTGTTCAGGCTGCCGATGCTGTTTCGGCTGCACGTCCGGGGGCACGTAAAGAAAACCTTGAGTCGTATATTAAACGCCTTGAGAAGCTTGAGGAAATCGCAAATTCATACGACGGCGTTGAGCGTACCCATGCAATTCAGGCTGGTCGTGAAGTTCGCGTAATCGTTACTCCAGAACAGGTCGATGAAGCTCATGCAACTGTTTTGGTTCACGATATCGCTCAACAAATTCAAAGCGAAACCAAATATCCTGGTCAGGTAAAAGTTGTAGTTATTCGTGAAACACGTGCGGTTGACTTTGCAAAATAATACAAAAGACAACTCGCTTGAATCTTTTATTGAGAACCTCACGGGTGATAGCCATCTCCGAGTTCAAGACGATCTCGGAGATGGCTTTGTTCGTTTAAAAGCAGCAGAAGCACAGCGAAGACAAGCAAAACAAGATATTCGCTCATTTGAGGATGTCGTTATTGAAATGCTTCGCAATTCGCGAGATGCAAATGCTCATACCATTTTTGTTGCCTGCTGGAAGGAACAAAGCTTTCGCCATGTCACTATGATCGACGATGGTGACGGAATCCCTCCTTCGTTGCACAAAACCGTGTTCGAGCCTTTTGTTACATCGAAGCTTGATTCGTTTCATTCTGATCGTTGGGGTGTTCACGGCAGAGGAATGGCGCTTTACTCCATCAAAGAAAACACCGATGATGCTCGCGTTATACATTCTGATAGGGGTAAAGGAGCGGTGCTTCATGTTTCAGCCTCCTTAGAAACGCTTACCGAAAAACGTGATCAATCTTCCTATCCTGTTGTAACGCATGACGAAAATGGGCAGCTGGTATTAAGGGGACCTCATAATATCCTACGAACGGTAATGGAGTTTGCTATTGATGAGCGCCGTTTTGTTCAAGTTTACTTCGGAAGCCCCGTTGAAATAGCTGCTACTCTCTATGCCTTTTCTCTTCAGGAAAATGAAATGAGCTCTTTTTCGCTGTCTGCAAATCTTGAGGAAAAACCGTATATTGAATGGCTTTCCCATTCATTTGATCCGGATTCTTTTGCGGAAACGGCGCAAAACCTTTCTCTTCCTCTGTCAAGCCGTAGTGCTCGTAGAATCCTTGATGGAAGCATTAACCCCTTACCTCCTTATTTGTCTTATCTTGGAACATCTGCCTCAGAGAGAACAAACAACCCAGACTCAAAGACCCCAAAGACATTACCTTCATTTAACCTATTCAATGATGCCCGAGGGCTTAAGCTTGCAGAAAAAGATATAGATACCTTTAAAGAGCGATTGGCAACTGCGTATAAACCTCTTGCAGATGCCTACTATCTCAATTCAGGCATCGAACCAATGGTCACCGTGAAGAAAGATAAAATCACCGTTACCTTTGAAGTGGAAAAATATCGTTAAGTTGCCACAAGTAATTCAAATAGATAAAATACTCCAGTATATGTAACGAAGTAATGTTTCCGTTAAATGCAGCTCTAATACGAAAGAAAACGCACTATGAAAGAAAGCCAAGAGTATTCTTCGGTTCAGTCAATACAAACTCACTGCTTAAAAGTATCATCTAAATCATCTCCTGCTTCCGTTGCGGGAGCGATTGCTGGAATGATGAAAGACGGCATGCTTGTGGAAATTCAATCGGTTGGCGCTGGCGCTGTTAATCAGGCAGTCAAGGCTATCGCTATATCGCGTGGATTTCTTTCCCCTATCGGAATCGAAATTGTGTGTGTTCCTTCATTCGCCGATATTGTGATAGACGGCGAATACAGAACTGCTATTCGCTTTTCCGTTGAACCACGACCTGGTCACAGTACGGCTCAAACCCCAAACACTAATGCATAAAATCAATCTTTCTAAGGATTCATATGACCACCTCTCTTGAAGGAAAAACCTTCTCAGTTATTACGTACGGCTGCCAGATGAACAAACACGATTCCGAACGAATCGTTGGTATGCTCACTTCTTTGGGAGCTTTAGAGGTGGACACTATTGAAGACTCTGAAATTGTTGTCTTTATGACTTGCTGCGTTAGAGAAGCCGCTGATGTTCGTCTTAGAGGTCAGGTTGCTTCAATGAAGAATATCCCTCTTCCTGAAGCCTCCACTCTGCACAAACGCATTATTGCTATTGGTGGGTGTATTGGACAGCGCGATGCTGAAAAGCTTATCGATGATCTGCCACATGTTGATGTTGTGTTCGGTACGTTTAACCTGGCAAGCATTACTCGATTACTTGATGAAACTATCAACACTCACAATCCCTGTGTTGAAGTATTGAGTGCTGCAGACGAATTCCCAACTAATCTTCCTTCAAAGCGTGAGCACCCATGGTCTGCGTGGTTACCCATCTCCATTGGTTGCAACAATTTTTGCACCTATTGCATTGTTCCTTACGTTCGTGGCAGAGAAAAATCACGCCCAATTGAGGATATTGTTCAAGACGCAAAGAATCTTGTTAATGAAGGCGTTCTTGAGCTGACACTTTTAGGTCAAAACGTTAACTCGTATGGACGAGACCTATACGGAAAGCCGCAATTTGCCAAGCTTTTAGAAGAAGTATCAAAAACCGGAATAAAACGCCTGCGTTTTGCCACGTCGCATCCAAAAGACCTCAATGATGAAGTTATTCAGGCCTTTGCGAATCTTGATAATGTCATGCCTGCTCTTCATCTTCCCGTTCAGTCAGGATCTAATCGTATTCTGAAAGCAATGAACCGCCGATACACGCGCGAACACTATCTAGAGATAGTTCGAAAGCTGAGAGAAGCCTGTCCTGAAATTGCTCTTTCCACTGATATTATTGTTGGTTTTCCGGGGGAGACTGAAGAAGATTTTACAGATACTTACAACCTAATCGATGAAGTGGGTTATCAGCAGGTTTTCACTTTCTTATACTCTAAGCGAGAAGGCACTCCGGCTGCAAAAATGGAAGATGATACTCCTCGTGAAGTAATTCAAGATCGCTTTCAGCGTTTGGTTGACCTTGTTCAAAAACGAGCCTATGAGGTTAACCAAATTGATGCGTCAAAGATAATCGATACCCTAATCGAAGGCTCTTCAAAGCGCGATAGCTCTATCTTGGTAGGTAAAAGCTCAAAGAATCAAACGGTACTCGCTCAAATCCCAAGTGGGTATTCAGTTGATGACTTGCAAGGCAAAATTGTACCCGTAAAGATTAACGAAGCTCGTACGTGGTATCTTCGTGGAGAAGTGATTGTAACCGATGAATTCAATCAGTAATAGCGCTGATCAACTTCCTGTTCTTGCTATTGTTGGACCTACCGCTTCGGGTAAATCTAACCTTGCACAAAAGGTTGCCTTAGCGCTTGATGGGGAAGTTATATCTGCTGATTCCATGCAGATATATCGCGGGATGAATATTGGTACTGCAAAATTACGCTCTGAAGAAATGCTTGTTCCTCACCATATGATAGATATTCTTGATCCAGGGAAGCCTTTCTCTGTTCAACAATATCAAGATGAGGCTCGCGCAATAATTTCTTCGCTTCACCAGCAAAATAAAACACCTATTCTTTGTGGGGGAACTGGCCTCTATGTTCAAGCAGTTCTTGAAGACATGCAATTTCCAAAAGGGGAGTATGAAAGCGCTTCTCGCAAAAAGTATGAAGCACTTAGAAGGGAAAAGGGCAGCGACTATCTTTGGCATCTTTTACAAAATCGAGATCCAATTTCTGCTGAAATAATTCATCCGCACAACACCCGCCGTGTTATTCGTGCTTTAGAAATGAGCGATGAAGGAATTTCATACGCTGAACAATCACGTAATTTGAAATGCTTACCTGAAGTTTTTCCTTCTTTACGCTTTGGTCTCTCTGTTGAACCCTCAATACTGCGCGAAAGAATCGATATCCGCGTTGATGCAATGATTGGAAACGGACTACTTGATGAAGTTAAGTCTTTGTTACGTTCAGGCTTTAAAAACGCACTAACAGCAAAAGAAGCAATAGGATACAAAGAGCTTGTTTCGTTTTTAGATGGAGCCCAAACGTTCGAAGAAGCCGTAGAGCAAATTAAAATTGCTACAAGGCGCTATGCGAAACGCCAACGTAGTTGGTTTAGACGAGATAAGCATATTATTTGGATTGATGCCGAGAGCCGTTCCCTTGATGAAATGACTGAGGAAATAGTTGAAATATATCGTTCGACTTTTAAACGCTATTAGATTGAGGTAGGAATGAAATACGATTTTGTTAAACTTCACGGACTTGGAAATGACTTTGTCTTTATTAACGATTGGGATTCAACCATTACATTAACTACCGAACAAGTCAAACATATTTGCGATCGTCATTTTGGAGTTGGAGCAGACGGAGTAATCCTTGTTCGTAAATCTCCACGTAGTGAGTGTGCGGGATACATGCACTATATCAACTCTGATGGTACGTTGGCGGAAATGTGTGGAAACGGCATTCGTTGCTTTACGAAGTATCTTGTAGATAACGGATATGTTGATTACCGTAAAGGATCTTTTGTTGCTGACACTTTACGAGGACCTCTTTCTATTTCATTTAAGGTAGACGAAAACCATAAGTTTATCGAAGCAACCGTTGATATGGATGAGCCCATCTTTGATCCACAGCTTGTTCCAGTAAACTTTGAAACAAATGCGCAAACACCCTCTGGTGTTTCATTTGTCAAGGAAATGCCTCTTGAATCTCCTTGGGGTACTTTCACGTTTACTTGCGTTTCTATGGGTAATCCCCACGCAGTTTGTTTTCTTGATAATTTGGATGCCCTTGATTCAAGCGCTTTTCTTTCCGAAGAGCGCACGTTAGAAACATTTGATCTGGAAAAAATTGGAGCCTTTTTTGAATCCCATCCTGTTTTTCCTGCTAAATGTAATATTGAATTTGTTGTATGTACTGACAAAAATCCTAAATTCCGCGTATATGAACGTGGATGCGGTGAGACACTCGCATGCGGTACGGGAACATGCGCAACGCTGGTTGCTGCCGCTTTAACAGGTCATTCACCTCGCCAGAGCACCATCTCCCTTCGAGGCGGAGATTTGTTTATTTCTTGGGATGAAAACAATCATGTGATTATGACTGGACCAGCCACGCAAAGTTTCTCTGGAAGCATTGAGCTGTAGTTACTTTAAATAATAATACCTGTTTAATTTTGAAGATGGCTCATTAACTACTTAATCATCTGCTGTGATATGATCTAGGCGCACAACACGTGCGCCTATTCTTTTAAAGGAGTTTTCCTGCGTATGACTGATCAAGAACGAGTAATTCAACATGGCCCAAAAACGGTTTTTGAATCTCCTCGTGAACGTGCCATTCTTGTTGGAGTTGAACGTCCAAATGCCGAATGGTCGTTAACGTCCTCGTTAGCTGAACTTGAACGCCTCGCCGATACAGCCGGCGCTGATACGGTTGCTGCTACAACACAAAAACTCGAAGCTCCTAATCCACGAACATTTGTCGGAAGCGGAAAAGCGGAAGAAATTGCTTCGCTATGTCGCTCCTATGCCGCAGATATTGTAATTTTCGACGATGAACTCTCTCCCTCACAACAGTCGAACTTAGAAAAGATGGTAGGAAAGGATGTCAAAGTAATTGACAGAACCGCTCTTATTCTTGATATTTTTGCTTTGCACGCTTCCAGCAAAGAGGGTCGTCTGCAGGTTAAACTGGCACAAAACCAATATCTTCTTCCACGATTGAGGGGTATGTGGGCTCACCTAGCTTCTAATAGAATGGGTGGTGGAGTAGGCTCACGTTTTGGCGAGGGTGAAAGTCAGTTAGAGGTTGACCGCAGACTGGTTAGAAAACGCATTACGAGCATCAAACGCGAATTAGAAGAAGTATCACGCTATCGCTCTTTACAGAGAGAAAAACGCTATTCATCGGGAATATTTAAGGTTGCCCTAGCGGGTTACACCAATGCAGGAAAGTCAAGTTTGCTTAATACTCTTACAAAATCAGAGGTGTTAAGCTACGACAAACTTTTTGCTACTTTAGATTCCACCACGCGTCAGTTACAACTTTCTTCAGGCAGAAAAGTTACTCTTACCGATACGGTAGGCTTTATTCAGAAACTTCCAACTACGTTGGTGGAAGCTTTTAAATCCACCTTAGACGAAATTAATGGCTCGGATCTTATACTTCAGGTCGTTGACTCAACAGACGAGAACTTTATTAAACAGATCGATACCGTCAATGAAATCCTTGAACAGATTGGCGCTGATACTATTTCTCGTGTTGAAGTTTTTAACAAAATTGATGCATTGCAAAAAGATGAGTTGGAAGCACTTAGAAAGCGTTTTCCCTACGCAGTGTTTACTTCAACAATAACAAAAGAGGGTATTTCCACCCTCATTCAAAGAATAGGATCTGTCGCCTCCGCTCAGGAGGAGCAGATTGAAGTGCTTGTTCCCTTCAATAGGGGAGATCTCGTTTCCTTTGCACACCAAAATTGCCATATTCTACATGAAGAGTACACCGAAAAGGGAACTCGAATCTCTCTTCGTGTTGCACCAGTATTTAAGGCTAAATTTGGGGAAACAATTATTGAGCCTTAATAGGTGTAATAATAACAGGAGTAAAGGATTAATAGACGCGCCTCAGCACTGCAACAACCTTACCAACTATGGCGCAATCGCGCGTAATAATAGGTTCCATAGATGAGTTTTCTGGCTGCAAACGGATGTGGTCTTTTTCTTTGAAGAAACGTTTAACAGTGGCTCCATCCTCGATCAAAGCAACAATTATTTCCCCATTGTGAGCTGTTTGCTGCTCTTTCACTACAACATAATCACCATCATTTATACCTACCTCAATCATTGATTCACCATGAACCGTAAGCAGAAAGGAAGCAGAGTCACCCACAATTTCTGTGGGTAAAGTTAAGGTTTCCTCGATATTTTCTTCGGCATAAATAGGTTCACCGGCAGCTACATTGCCCACAAGGGGAAGCTGAAGGGTATTGCTTGAACCCACAGCTCCGAATGATTGATCTTGTGCCTTTTGGGTAAGTGCGATTGAACGCGACTTGAGCGGATCTCGAATAATATATCCTTTTTCCTCAAGCGTTTTAAGATGAACGTGAACAGTAGAAGGGGAGGACAAATTAACAGCCTCTCCAATCTCTCGCACCGTAGGACCGTAACCCTTGTTGAGTACATAGTTTTCAATGAAGTCATAAACTTGCTGCTGGCGTTTAGTTAATGATTCAGGCATAGATATTCCTTAAACCGAACAAATGTTTGTATTTATATTGACAGGAACGTATGTTCGATATAAAGTATACACGAACAAAAGTTCTATGCAAGTAGAAAGGCACATATGATGGACTCTCGCATTAAGTATCCAACATCAGGAACCTCCGCATTAAATCCTCATGTTGACCAGGAATCTTCCTGCACGCCTATTATTGATTTCTATGATTACGCTAATGCTTCTTCTTGCTCGCAGCCTTCAACTTATTCAGCCATGAAAACTTTTAAGTATAAGATTTCCCGCTGCATCAAAACAGATGAATTAATGCAAGATTTCTGGCTTCCAGAAAGGCCCGAGACGCGTCTCAGCTCTGACACGCGTCTTATCTTCCTTGCAACGGCAGCACTATTTGTTCCTATGGCAATTGGTATCTTAGCGTTCTTTTAAATGGTATACACCTTCATATATCTAATAATCCACAGAAGTAAACGGGATATATAAAGGTTTTCGATTCAATCCGATTAGACCACAATATATTGTATGATCTCCTGTATAGATTATCGATCAAAAGGAGAGCTATGCGTTGTCCAGTCTGTGGTCATCTTGAATCAAAAGTAGTTGATTCTCGTCCTGCCGAAGATGGTACTTTTATTCGAAGGAGACGTGAGTGTCTTAATTGCTCAAGCCGTTTTACCACCTACGAACGCCCAGGAGATAATCCTCTCGTTGTAATTAAGTCCGATGGTTCTTCGGAAGCCTATGATCGCAAAAAACTTTTCAGAGGACTTCTTATCGCTTGCGCTAAACGGCCCATATCATCAGATCAAATAGCATCACTTATTGACTCAATCGAAAATGAACTTCGTAGCCTTTCAAAAAATGAAATTTCCTCTAAGGAGCTTGGTAATAAAGTACTTGAAAAGCTGAGCAATTTAGATGAAGTTGCCTACATTCGTTTTGCAAGTGTTTATAAGGATTTTAAAAACGTCGAAGAGTTCAAAGAGGCACTCAAAGGTATCTCACGGTAAAACTCGATTATCTTTCTACGAGATGCAATAGGAGAATCCCAATGATCAACTTACCTGTCGTTACGCTTAGTGATAAGGCGGTCATACCTCAAAACGCTTATAAAGGTGATGCTGGATACGACCTTTGTTCTATCGAAGAAATAGAACTCAACCCCTTTAAAAGAGCTCTTATATCTACAGGGTTAGCTGTTGCAATTCCAGAAGGCTACGCAGGTTTCATTGTTCCTCGAAGCGGACTTGCTATTAAACAGGGACTTTCATTGGTAAATGCCCCCGGTCTAATCGATAGCAATTACCGCGGAGAATTAAAAGTAATTGCTATTAACCTTGATCCTGAAACGTCTATCATGATTCATCCCGGGGATCGCATTGCTCAACTCGTAATTCAAAAAGTGGAAGAGGTTACTTTTAAACAGGTAGTATCTTTAGATTCTTCCGCACGTGGCACTGGTGGTTTTGGCAGCAGCGGTGTTTCAAACTAAAGCTTTGTTTTTCTTCATATAAATCGTTGATAATATATCTTATGTAAAGCTATTAAGATAAACGACCCTTCACTCTTAAACATTTTTCATGCTATTTAGAAGTGTTTATTCTTCCTTAAGTAGTTTTTGATACACGCTGAAAAGTGCGGGCATTACTTTTTTTTGACTTACCGGTTTAAAGGTGTCTGAGCAGACTAAACAATGCATTGTGTAACCCGTAAGTCTCGGTTTGCCCTTGAGGTCATCTCCCTCTTTGTAAACCTTATATGAATATTTCACCTTAACAGGTGTTAACTTAGTAATAGAAACAATAATGAGTGCGGTATCACCAAAGGTAAACGATTGTCCATAATTCACATGCGCTTCTAATACAGGCGCCATGTATCCTTGTTCTTCAATTTTGTCGTAAGGAAATCCTAATTCTTGAAGAAACTCAGTTCTGGCAACATCAAACCAAACTAAATAGTTCGCGTGGTATACAACACCCATTCGGTCGGTTTCGGCATATCTAACAGTGATTTTCGTAGGTTTTGGCATAAGAAATATAACTCCTCTAAAAAATCTATGCACTACGTTGCATTTCCTTTTTCAGTTTACTCCCTATAATTAAAAGTTAAACGCGCAGATAAACACATTTTTTAGAGAACGGAAAAACGTGCCAACAGAACAAAAAAAAGTATTCTCTCCTCTTACTCCTAAACTCGCTTGGCAGTTAGCAGCCCCGCATACCTGGGTTGCGGCATACGTTGGAGTGCTGCTCTCGGGTGTCTACACTATTGCTGCGTATTCAGGACATGTAAATCTTGTTTTACTTGGATTGCTGCTTCTTATTTGTGTGTTTATGCAGTCTTCCGTCAATGTGTTCAATGACTACTTTGACTACACTAAGGGTACCGATTCCCTTGAAAATTCTTCAGAAGATGCTTTTGATGCTGTTCTCGTATATAACAATCTCAACCCAAAATCAGTTTTAGCTCTTGCAATTGGCTATTTAGTTTGCGCGGGAATAATTGGGGTTTATATCGTTTATTCCTGCGGCTGGATTCCTTTATTAATTGGACTTATTGGCGCAATGGTAGTTGTTATCTACTCGGGAGGAAAAACTCCAATCTCTTATCTTCCGATAGGTGAATTTATCAGTGGAATTGTAATGGGTTCTCTTATTCCACTCGCGTGCACTTATGTCCTATCAGGAGTTTTAGACTTTTTTGTGCTTGTTTTAAGTATCCCTCTTGCAGTGGGAATAGGAATGATTCTTGCAACAAACAATACCTGCGACATCGAAAAAGACATCGATGCAAAACGTAAAACATTAGCCGTTGTTCTGGGCAGAACGGAAGCTACTAATGTATACAGACTCGTTATAATGCTTTGGATTATTCTCACAATCATACTTGTGGGTATTTTATACACCAAAGGTTTGCCTATTATGGCGTTTATGCTCATCGGCATTTTTCCCGTAGCACGCGCGCTTTTTAAAAACCCGCTCATTCAGCAATCAAGAGAGGTAGCCATGTCTCAAATTGTTATGCTAAACGTAATTATTTCTGCGTTTTACTGCTTGGCTATTCTCGTGAATACTACCGTTATATGGTTCTAGATCCTAGTTATTCAACGCAGAAGGTAACTGAAGTTTTGTTGCGCAGCTGAGTTAAATCAGCAATTTTAACCAACTTATCAAGACTTAGTGGTTCATACGATGGGATTATCCCCGCTCTATAGCCTAGTTTTCCCAGTATTTCTTTGGGAGAAGTTCCCCGTTCTTGAAGCAGTGTCAATGAAGCATCTTTATCGCGTTTGGAAAGTCTCTTTTGATCTCTGTTTATAAAAAGAGGCACGTGTCCATATTCAACATGAGGAAGCCCTAAAAGATCTTGTAAATAGCGCTGGCGCGGACAGGAAGAAAGAAGGTCAATACCACGAATAACCGTTGTTACGCCTTGATAAAAATCATCTAAGATCACCGCTAATTGATAGGCAAACATGCCATCTTTGCGTCGAATGATAAAGTCACCACATTCTTTTTGAAGATTCTGTTTTTGCGCTCCTTGGAACATGTCAGTAAAAGATATTTCTAAATCTGGAACAGCTATTCGATATGCGGGGTTACCGCTTAAAGTTCGAGCTATAATCTCGTCCTTTGTCATAGATTTACAAGTCCCCTGATAAACGAACTCTTCGCCAATATGAGGTGCTTGAGAACTATGAAGGTCAGCTCGAGTACAGAAACAAGGATAGACCAACCCTTTGTGGGAAAGAGCAGTAAAAGCACTTTGGTATTCCTTAAAGCGCTCGCTTTGATACACCACTTCCCCTACCCAGTCAAAACCAAACCATTCAAGATCTTTAAAGATTTGATCAATGTATACCTGTTTTGAGCGATCGGGATCAAGATCTTCTATGCGCAAAACCATATGACCATTTCGCTGTTTTACATACAAATAAGATACGAGAAACGAAAAAATGTTTCCTAAATGCATTCGCCCTGAAGGGCTTGGAGCATACCGTCCAACCACTTCAGGGCAAAACTGTTTCTGTAATGTATCTTTCAAAGGTAAATGAGAATGGAATTACTTGCGAAGATCGGTAACATGTTTGGTTTTACCGAAGCTACGCTCAATTCCGCCAGGTTCGATAAGTTTAACTTCAGAAGCAACGAGCATGGTTTGCTTAAGGGTATGTGCAATTTTTTTCTTAAACGCATTCATTTCCTCATATGAATCGCTGAAAGCTTCAGGAAGCAATTCAACCATGATGGTCATGCGATCAAGACCCGTTTCGTTGTCAACCTCAATACGATAATGAGGGCTAACTCCGTCAATCTTAGCAAGAATATCTTCGACCTGAGATGGGAAAACATTGGTACCACGAATAATGAGCATATCGTCAGTACGAGTACGTACCTTTTTCATGCGAGCATGAGTTCTGCCGCAGGAGCAAGGTTCTGTAGTTACACTTGTAAGGTCATGCGTACGATAACGCAAAACGGGAAACGCTTGCTTGTCAAGCGGTGTTAATACGAGTTCTCCTGGCGTACCTTCTGGTACGGGTTCACCCGTTTTAGGATCAATAACTTCCCAAAGGAAATGGTCTTCTGCAATATGCTGCATATCGCGCGAAAACAAGCATTCTCCTGAAACGCCAGGACCCATAACCTCAGTTAAGCCGTAATTATCGGTGCAAGTAATATGCATGCGAGATTCAATTTCTTGCTTCAGTGCGGGAGGACAAGGCTCACCACCAAAAAGGCCAATACGTAAAGAAGACTTTTCCCAATCAAAGCCTTTTTTCTCACCAAATTCACACATGTGCATTGCATAGGAGGGCGTTGCGATGAGGACTGTTGATTTGTAGTCCTCGATCATCGTTAGATGACGGGCAGTATTACCCGAACCAGCAGGAATAACCATGCACCCCAAATGCTCACAGCCGTAATGAAGACCAAAACCACCGGTAAACATTCCGTATCCGAAGGCCATCTGAACGCGATCACTCGGAACCACCCCGGCCATCTGTGCAAGACGTGCAATGCAATCACGCCAAACATCAAGATCGTGATTATTGTAACCAACAACAATAGGTTTACCCGTTGTGCCCGAAGAAGCATGAAGGCGAACAACATCGTCTAGAGGAATAGCGAACAAACCAAAAGGAAACGTATCGCGTAAAACGGACTTATCTGTAAAAGGAAGCTTGCGTACATCTTCAAGCGTTTTAATATCGGAAGGCTTGACCTTCATTTCGTCCATCTTATTGCGATACCACTCAACGCGTTCATAGGTCCAAGCAACCTGTTTTTGCAGTTTTTCGAGCTGCAGGGCACGAATTGCCTCACGCGACATAGTTTCAATTTCGGGTTGGTATATGGGATAGTCTGTTGTTTTACACATAGTTTCTTCTCATTCGTTTAATACGGTTATTTAAGCGTGTCTTGAGTTACTAGCTCAACGGGTTGATGCTTAAGTGCATCTTCAGCACGCGCAACATCATCTACGCTAAGAGCAATATAGGTTGAAATAAGAGAATAGCTGTACTTAATATTCATATTCAACTTACTAATAACACCGAACACACGGGCAAGCTCACCAGGCGTATCGTTAATCTTCAAACAAAGGATTTCAGTTAATGTTGCAGCTGCGCCCTGATCTTTAAGTACTTCCATTGCCTTGTCGGGGTTGTCAACGACGAAGCGAACAATACCGTAATCTCCCGTGTCAGAACAACTATACCCTCTTACGCTAATACCATATTCAACAAAGGAATCTAAAATGCGCTTAATGTGTCCAGGCTGACTTTGAATAAAAACACTAATCTGTTGAACGGCCATTATTGCTCTCCTTTGGTGTATGTGGCACCTTTTCTAAAGGCGTCAATATTGATATCAACAGTCTTGGGAGGGACGTTATCTTTAATAACGTCTTCCCAAAGCTGTAAGTCAAACGGCAATGTGGGAGCTAGTGCGCCAAGCAGAACAACATTAGCGCACTTCGCAGTACCTGCCTCGCGAGCAATATCACTTGCAGGAATAAGCGTAGCACCCTCTTCAAGTAGGCGTTCTCGAGCACGACTTGGCATGGTATCTTTGCCGGTAAGAACAGGAAGAGGTTTAATGGACTCATCGTTTACCACAAGCACACCATCTGTTTTTAGAAAATCTATGTTGCGAAGAGCCTCAGTAACCTCAAACGAAACGATGTTGTCAGCTGCTCCATGGTCGCAGACCATCGTAGAAACTACATCACCAAAGCGAACAACCGTTGTAACAGCACCACCGCGCTGTGCCATACCGTGAATCTCGGATACTTTACAATCTTTTCCCGCCGCCGTAGCAACACGAGCAAGAAGATCAGCGGCGGTAATAGTACCCTGACCTCCTACACCACAAAGAAGAATGGTGAAAACTTGATTATCGTTACTCATGGTTCCCTCCCCTACTTCAATTCAATTGCGCCGTAACGGCAATACTGAACACACTGGTTGCAACCGATACAAAGATCTTGATCGATGGAACACGTCCCCGATTCGGAATCTGAAGAGATTGCAGGGCATCCAAGTGTTTTGCAAACGCCGCAAGCAGTGCACGTTTCGTTAACAAAGCATGTAGGTTTGGGTGATTTATCAAGAAGAACACAAGGACCTTGGAAGATAATAACGTCAAGCTCTTCACGCGTAGTTGCTTCTTTAAGGACAGTGCGAACAGCATTCATATCAAAAGGGTCTACCGTTTGAACATGGTCCACACCTAAAGCTGAAAGAATTGCAGGCAAGTTAAGCTCATGGCTTTCTCGGTGCTGCAAGGTAACTCCATTAAATGGATTACCTTGTTGTCCTGTCATGGCGGTGGTGCGGGTGTCTAAGATACATACCGTTCCAGCACCTTTGTTGTAAACAGTGTTCATCAAAGAAGAAAGACCCGAATGAGCAAAAGTAGAGTCGCCAATAACCGCAACAACAGGACGCTTCTTTTTAGCACCTAATGCCAGTTCAAATCCATGAGCCATCGATACTGAGGCACCCATATCCAAACAGGTATCAATGCCATTAAGAGGCGGTAAGGCGCCGAGAGTATAGCAACCAATATCACCTGTAACGATAGCTTTCAAGCGAGAAAGTTCTTTGAATACGAGACGATGAGGACATCCGGGGCATAAAGCAGGTGGTCGTCCGGGAATATCTGTGAGCTGTTTACGGTGATCTGCCAAGGGTAAGCCCAAGGAGCGACGAATATCTTCAGGATGAACCTCCCCATCAGGCGGAAGAGGAACCTTGAAATCGTCAAGCACAATGCCGCAAGCTTTAACCGCATCGGAGAGGTAAACAGAAGCTTCTTCTACGACATACACCTTATCAACCTTTTGGGTAAAGTCCTTGAGAGTCTGAGCTGGTAAAGGCCATACGACACCCAACTTAAAAATGGAAGCATCAGGATATGCTTCTTTAACATGCTGATAAACCGAACCGGCACAAATAATGCCAACAGAAGGATCATTCATTTCAACCGTGTTGTATGGGCAGGTTTCAACCCATTCGCGCAACGTTTTAATACGTTCAACTAAAACTTTTCTGCGCGGTTTGGCAAAAGCAGGCATCATAACCCATTTTTTACAGTCAGATTCATAAGGCCTTTTTGCAACTTCAACACGTGAGCCAACCTCAACAGGTGTTTTAGTGTGCGAAATGCGAACTGTAGAACGAATCATAAAAGGCGTATCGAATCTTTCAGATAATTCGTATGCCTCACGAGCATACTGGAGAGCTTCTCTTGAATCTGCAGGCTCAAACATTGGAATTTGTGAAGCCATGGCATAATAGCGCGAATCTTGCTCATTTTGAGAGGAAAACATTCCTGGATCATCGGCGGCAAGAATAAGCAAACCACCATTTACGCCCGTATATGCAGCAGTAAAAAGCGGGTCAGCGCAAACATTTACGCCAACGTGTTTCATGGTAACCAAAACACGTGCGCCAGCAGCAGATGCGCCAACCGCAACTTCTAAGGCAACCTTTTCGTTAGGACACCACTCTGCATAAACCTCTGAATATTTCGCAAATGCCTCCATGGTTTCTGTAGAAGGTGTACCAGGATATGCTGCACCAATGTGACATCCGGCCTCCCATGCTCCTTGAGCAATGGCCTCATTTCCTGAAAGAAGTTTCATAGCTTTATCCATCCCCTTGTTCAATCTATAAAGCCATTACGCAGTAAATCTTAAAACAAAGCAACCAATTTGAATAAGATCTCCGTCGTGAAGAACAACATGATCTATGTTTTTGTTATTTACCCACACGCCATTAAATGAATCGGCATCTTTAATGGTCCAAGTTTGTTCGATTCTCTCCAAAACGGCATGGTCACGAGAAACAGTCATATCATTAAGAAAAACATCGCATTTTGGAGAACGCCCTACCGTGGCGCGATCGTCTTCAAGTTTGTATACCATGCCTTCCTGTTTCCCATAACAAACCATCAAAGTAGCAACACTTAATGCATGTTGATCTTCTGGTTCTGGACGCGATGAGAGATCAACCGGCTTAAATTCTTGAGTAGTATCATGGAAACGATAGCCGCATGTTGGACATTTCGTGGCATCGTTTTCGATTTGATTTTTGCATATTGGGCATGTTGTCATTAGGATCTCCTTTTGTCCTTATAACAGCTTAAATTGTTTGATAAGCAGAATCACTTCCATAAATCAAAGGAGTTTGATTTATGACTGTAGAAGCTGCCTCCTTTTGCTCCCCTGAGAAGCCACGGAAGAATCTATCCCACCAAACGCCTATGCCTTCAAAGAAGTTTGGACCACGAGCATCTTCTGCAGCAACTAAATCGACACAAGCAATTACTTCATTATGCTGCATAAAGGTTACTGTTCCGACTTTATCTCCAAAATGCACATCGGAGGTAACGTCGTCAAACTGCACATTTTGACTAACATTTCCCTTGAGCTTAAATACTTCAATACTCTGATTTGGATCAGCAATAGTTGCTTTAAAAGTAGAATCAACCCAGCCTTTATGACTAACGTTTGCCACCACCGGAACAGTTGTCGTATTGCCGCTTGAATCTTTGTAGGTGGTTGATTGAGAGCTATGAACTAAAGGGTAGCTAATGGTGTTGTTGTATACCCAGTCAAACAGGGTTTCCGCGTCGGTAAAACGCTGAGCTTCGGTGTCGGAATGCAAAACGATAGCATAAAGCAGTGAACCGTTTCGATCGCTTGCACCCGCAAAACAAGCTCCCGCCAAATCCGTAAATCCGGTTTTAATACCGCATGCACCTTCATATGTTTCTAAAAGTTCGTCAGTAGACTCCAGGTCAACATCAACCTGTTCAGAGTCGCGGGTGACTTGTACGGTGGTTTGATGGGTACCAACAATTTCTCTGAAAACAGAGTTTTTCATAGCTTCCTGGCACATTAACGAAACATCGTGCGCACTGCTATGTAGATTTCCAGCATGTTCACCGTCGTCAAGGCCATGGGGATTTATGAAAACACTATTGCTCATGCCAAGGTCTTGAGCCATTTTGTTCATGGCAAAGACAAAGGCGTCATATCCTTTGTCAGGCACATTTTCCACACCCTGCTCTTTTAGCGTGTTTCCAACTTGATCACCCATTGATTCAGCGATAGCCTGCGCAGCGTCATTACCTGAAACAATCATGAGACATTTCAGCGCTGTCTCAAGATTCATTGAATCCCCCGCTTGAAGTTTTGCGGACGATTCGCCAATAGTTGCAGCCGTTTCGCTAACCGTGATGGTGGTATTCTGCGGATCTCCATACGTAAGCGCCACCAACGCAGTCATAACTTTTGTGACCGAAGCAATTTGGGTTTCAGAATACGAAGAGCGTTCAAAATATACTGTTCCGTCTTCTGCAACAACATAGGCATATAACGCATTGATACTCGGGCAATCAGCAACGGTAAAACCTTGCGATTCAACACTTTCGCCTAAGATAATGTCTGAGTTTTTTACATCAGCATACGCAAAAGAAGGTACTAGGCAAAAAGCAAGAAGAAACGCAAATACGCAAGCAAAAAAGCTTGCGTATTTAGAATTATTCTTTTTTGGGAAAGAAGCATTAGTCAACGACATATATATCTTCCGGTTTACAAACATCAAAGCCAGCAGCGGAAAGTTTAACGTCTAGGGAAGCATCGGCAACCTTAAGGACGTCATAGGCATTATCTCCAACAATAAAGCAATGGGCATACTCAACATTGACATTGTTTTCGTTGAGGTAGTCCATCAAGTTAGCGAGCTCTCCTGGCTTATTAGGGACCTTAACTGCGACAACGTCAATAAGTTTTGCGCGATATCCATTCTTGGTTAATTCGTCACATGCCTTTTGTGGAGTGTCGCAAAAAATACGCAAGATACCAAAGTCGGCAGTATCAGCCAAAAAGAGTGCTTGCATATTGATGTCTGCATTAGCGATTGTGCGAACTGCACTTGCCAAACGGCCTTCTTCGTTTTCGAGAAAAACAGTAAGTTGTTTAATCATTAGTGAAGCCCCTCCCTTAAATCAATAATACGCTTTGCTTTACCTTCGCTACGTTCGATTGTTTTAGGCTCAACAATCTTAACCTCAACTGCAACCTGAAGGTTGTCCTTAAGAGCTTTTTGTAAATCTTTCTTAAGCTGCTCTAAGCGGCGAACTTCGTCGAATGGGAACTCGGGAACCGTTTCCACCTGAAGTTGAACATGATCGAGCGTTCCTTTTGTAGTAAGAATAAGCTGATACTGTGCAGCGATTTCTGGGAAAGAAACGATTTCCTCTTCGATTTGCGAAGGGAATACATTAACGCCACGAATGATAAGCATATCATCAGTTCGGCCAGCAATGCGATCCATACGACGGAACGTACGACCACATTCACACTCACCTTCCAAGATACGCGAAATATCGCGCGTACGGTAACGAATGAGTGGAGAGCAATCTTTGGAAAGCGTAGTGAATACGACTTCTCCCCATTCTCCGTCCGGAACGGGTTGCAGGGTCTTAGGATCTACAACCTCAATGATGAAGTGATCTTCGCAAACGTGAAGTCCGTTCTGCTTTTCACACTCACAAGCAACACCAGGACCCATAACCTCGGAAAGACCATAAATGTCATGAACGCGAACTCCAAGCTTACGTTCAATTTCTTTACGCATACCCTCAGAGCAAGGTTCTGCGCCAAGAATCGCAGAATGAATCTTGAAATCGTCAGCAGGGTTAAAGCCTTCTTCGTAAGCAACATCAGCAATATTGAGAGCGTAAGAAGGCGTGCAGCACAGACAGTCAACATTGAAATCATGCATCAAGCGAACTTGACGTTTAGTATTGCCTGTGGACATAGGCAATACCGTACAACCTGCCGTTTCACCGCCCGTGTGAGCACCTAGGCCACCGGTAAACAAACCGTATCCGTAAGCAATTTGGATAGTTGCGTTTTTATCACAATCTGCCGCATACAAGAAACGCGCAAAACAATCACCCCAAACCTCAAGGTCATGCTTGGTATAACCAACAACCGTTGCGGTACCGGTAGTGCCTGAAGAACAGTGAATACGTACTACTTCTGACTGAGGTACGGCAAACATTTTGAAAGGATAGGCATCACGCAAATCCTGCTTAATTGTGAAAGGTAGCTTCGTGATGTCATTAAGAGAGCGAATATCTTCTGGCTTTACTCCAGCAGCATCGAACGACTCTTTATAAAAAGGGATTTTTTCATAAACGCGCTTAACAAGATCTTTAAGGCGATTAAGTTGAAGTTTCTCAAGCTCTTCACGAGACATGGTCTCTAGTTCGGGTTGATAGTACACCTATCTGCTCCTTTCATATTGCTGTTAAGCTGTCCCTTTAAGAATAACTTCATCCTTAGGATCATACACAGAAGTAAAAGTTTGTTCGCTTCTCACATTGCCTTGCGAATCTTTTACGGTTCGTACGACAGTAATCTCACGGCCATCTTCACCGGAAGTTGAAAGCTTCTCGGTTCCAGCAGGCAGTGTGTCATCATCTTTATACTTCGTCTTGTATTTTTCCCCTGCTTTCCACTCGCCATATTGAGTAGAAACCGAATATCCAGGGTCAACTCCATATAGTGTAGCGGTTACAGAAGAATTCGTGTATGACATGACCAATAAAATGTCTGAACTGGTGTCGTTTTCCCAGACTAAATCATAGTAAGGAAACGCAATGGCAGCGTCTCTTCCCTCGGGGTAACTGGCTATATAGAGGGTATGATTGTGTCGTTCTACGATAGGATAGCCGGCGTCATAAACTGCGTTATACACCGTTGTGGCAACTTGACAGACGCCTCCACCAATTTCATCGGTATATTCACCGTCTACAATCGCGCCAGCATTTTTATAACCAAGCGCCTCTGTCGTTTCGCCAGCCGTGTCATTAAAAGACCAGGTACCACCGTTAGCCTTAGCAATCGAATTCGTAAGGTATCCACAAACAGTTCTTATGTTGTGGTTTCGAGCTTCTGCGCCTGAAGAAAACTGCGTCGTAAAAGAAGAAATCTCACCGATAATGCCAAAAGAAATAGCTTCATCGAAACTCATTTCATCAGGAATTGCAATAGAGGGAATATTAATTTCAGGAACTTGAGTGCGTGTCTCTTTTGTAAAGAATGTGTCATTCATAGAGGTTACCGCTTCGGAAACCTCAGGAACATTTCCTTTGGTATTGCTTGTGACTTTCACATCTTTGCTATCGGAAACAGAAAACGATACCTGAAGGGCTTCGCTTCTTACCTGTTCGCTGGTTTTATTGAGTAAAGAGTTTTTGGTGATGTCTTGGTTAAACGAAGGTTTAAGTTGGAAGGATCCCTTTTCTTCAACTATGCTTGTTGTTATCCAGCGAGCTAAATCATCTCGCGATGCCATCCAAGAAGCACCTTCATAAACAAAGGATGCACCTTGCGAAATGGAGTTATTGATTATATCAGCAGTTTCCTGCGCCATACTCTTTGTAATTTGTAAAGGTGCGTGCTCAATCTTTACAACGTAGGAAGCTGAAGCATCCTCACCACAATATGTTTTATTGAGTGTAGATCTGAACCAATCGTCGCTTACTTCTTCGCCGTCATGACCATCGGTTACTTCAGCCGTAGACCCATTCATTTGTATTCCAAAGTTAATCCTCGGATTTCCAACTGAAGTACTGATTGAATAACGAAGCGCTTCAAGCAAGTCTTCGTTATAAGAACACAGAGGATCAATGGTGCTACCAAACAACAAACAGGCAAATCGAGAAAAAACACCACCATTATCGCGCCCAACCTGAAATGCTGCTTCAGCAGACGCATTGGCATCAAACTGAGCACCTAACTCAGATGAAGGAGTGGTCCATTGGCTTCGATTTGCTAGCGATTCCTCATAAGATACCTGCTCGTCAATCGTGGCTATAGAGTCAGTTGTCGTTGGGTTGTTTTTCGCCTCTTCGTTGGCATAAAACACAGCTGTATTGGAGCTAACACGAGCTTGGTACGTATTATTGAGTATCTGAGCAGCTTCATTTTGAGTTTTTCCACCCACATCTACTGTTCCGACTTTCACCCCAGGATAGATTTTCCCCATATTTATAAGGGTGTCTCCAATACCGCCAACAAGTAGCACCACAAGAACGATTCCAATTATGCGCGTTTTTCGAGAACGGTTGAAAAAAGAAAAAATAAACGCTCCGAGAGCCATGAGGGCATGTAGCGCCATTACGCCAAAACGCTTCAATATCTCAAAAAAACGAGCTAAAACACCCTCTGTGCTATCAGATGAATCTTTGTCTCGAGACGAGGATTTACTTTTTTTAGTCCATACATTTTGCGCAAAATAACTTTCTCCAACTGAAGCGGAACGCTTAGGCTGTTCAAAAGAACGTGAACGCTTTGATGACATGTTCATTTGTGAACCAACGTTCGATTTAGCTGAAGCAGAAGTGTTGCCTCTCGTTGCGCGTGAAGAGCGAGGGGTTTCTATTGACTTTCTTGAAGAATGGTTTCTCGCAGAAGTAGAACGCTGTTTTGTTTTATTCCCTTTCTCTTTTATTGTTTGGGCAACCGAAGAATCTACTTTTGCCTGTGGGATGAAGGGCTTCTTCATCGAGGCTCTTCGCTCAGGCTGAAAAGCATGAGGTATTGTTTGACTTTTTCGTTTACGTGGCTGTGGTCGATTGACCCTTTGATCAGCCATTGTTATCAGCTCCAGAAGAAGTAATCTTCTTTTTTGCCGCAAGCATCTGTTTTATGCCTTGAGAAATATAGTAGATGGTAGTGATCGTTGCCAAAATAAGGCCAATATATACCGCCCAGTAGCCCCATGAATACAAACCTCCATTAAAAAATGGAAGCCAAGAAACATCGACCCATCCGAGTCCTAAAAGCAGAGGCCAATTCAAAAGGATTCCAACAAAACCAATATATAAAAATGTTGTTGCAACCTTTCCGAGATAGATAACAGGAACGCGCACCTTGTAGCGCGAAAGCAGATAGCTTCCACCAATAAGCAGCAATAAATCCCTAATAAGAACGAAAAGAATAATCCACAAGGGAAGGCGACCGACAAAGAATAACCCTAAAACACCGGAAATCATAAGAAGCCTGTCAACCGCTGGATCAAGAAGCTGTCCGAGACGCGATACCGAATTGGTGCGACGGGCAACTTGACCATCAACCCAATCGGTTGATGCTGCTAGCGCAAAAAGAATAGTTGCTGCAAGATTATGATCATCAAATAAGAGACATAGAAATACTGGAATAGTGCAAAGCCTGATAAATGAAAGAAGATTAGGAATAGTGAGAACCTTATCACTCACTTCATATTCTTCAGCCTTGTTTTCAGTCATAGCAATTCCTTCTTACTAAAATAAAGTCGGGTCTTTCGACCCGACAAAATAGTATACAAAAAATGTGTGAAATAATCGACTATTCAAAAAGCAGAAGATAGATACTTATTCGTTATCTTTCTTTGCCGCTTCACGAGCAGCTTTTGCTTCTTTAGCTGCTTTAATACGAGCAGCCTTTTCTGCCTCTTTTCTCGCCTTTTCAGCTTTTTCTTCTTCGGTTAGTTCTGGCTTCTTGTATGAATCAACACCCTTAGACGTTGCAGGTTTTTTATAGTTTGGTGTCATCGTAAGGCAACCAAAGGGGCATTCACGAACACAGGTACGGCACTGAATGCAGTCAAAGCGATCAATTGACCATGTTTCATTTTCTTTATCAACTTTAATCGAACCTGTCGGACAGCGTTTTTCACAGATTTGACAAAGCGTACATTTTTTAATATCAACCTCTACACTGCCCTTTAAATCCTCAGGCTGAGGACGGGTTTCGACAGGATAGAGAACCGTCTCTGGCTTCTTAAAAAGAGACCTGAGCGTCATTTTTCCAAGCTTGAAACTTCCCATGTCTCTTACCTTTCTGTGCAGCTGATGCAGGGATCGATAGTTAAAACGATCATATTAACATCCGCTAAGTCACAGCCCTTTAATGCCATTGTCATACCAGCAATGTTTTGTGAGGTTGGCGTTCTAATACGCATTCTTTCGAGGAATTTCGTACCGTTTCCAGAACAGTAATAGAGCACTTCACCACGAGGCTGCTCAAGAATATTAACGGCTTCAGTTCCAGCTTCAGGGAACCCTTTAACCTTATTAAGGATTGGACCATCAGGAATTTTGTCAATGAGCTCATTAATGATATCGATTGACTGAAGAACCTCTAACGCACGAACTTTAACACGCGCATAACAGTCTCCATCAGTATCCAAGATAGGCTCAAAGGAAGAAAGATCACTGTAAGCACCTTGACCAATACAACGCACATCATTATTTACATTACTTGCACGAGCAAAGGGGCCGACCATGCCATATTCGAGAGCATTTTCATAGGAAATATGTCCAACTCCGACCAAACGATTCTTGACCGAGGTGTCTTTTAAGAATGCGTTACAGAGTTCAGCATATTCACCCTTGATACTGTTGATTTTGTCTTTAATGGCGGAAAGCATCGGAGCATCAATATCTTTAGTTACGCCACCTAAAAGCGTGTAAGACAAAATTACACGTCCACCTGCAACAGTCTCAAAGATGTCTAGGATACGCTCACGTAAACGCCAGGAGTGCATGAACAAACTCTCATAGCCAAACGCATCAGCGGCGAGTCCCATCCACAAAAGGTGAGAATGAATACGGGAAAGTTCATGCATGATCACACGTAGATATTCTGCACGCTTAGGAACTTCGACATTCATAAGACGCTCAACGGTTTCGGCATAACCCATGCTATGACCGAAAGCGCAGATTCCGCAAATGCGTTCGGCAACATAGATGTACTGATGAATATCACGCGTTTCTACAAGCTTTTCGAGCCCTCTACAAGCTTTTCGAGCCCTCGATGAATAAAGCCTATCTGGGGAAGAACATCAACAACTGTTTCATCTTCAATAACCAAGTCAAGATGAAGTGGCTCAGGAAGAACGGGGTGCTGAGGTCCAAAAGGAATAACGGTTGCTTTTGACATGCTTACTCCCCTCTCTTTTCTGTTGCAACATCACCTTTACTCAATGTTGAGTTGGTGTCTCGTGTATCTGCTTTATTGGCCGCTGCTTC
>FR895492.1:129519-175625 GCA_000434775.1 Eggerthella sp. CAG:368
AAATAACAGTCATTGGAGCAGTGACGCCCTCTCCAAACGAATAGAAGGAACCTTGGAAATCGATTAAATTGCCTTCGATGTTTACGCCGAACAAATCGTGCGCTTCATTTTCATATACGAAACATGCAATAAAAAGACTCGTTACCGAAGGAATAACCGTTTCGCCTTTGATGACGTTTTCAATCTTTAGGTTAATTACTTCATTTTCCTTAACGAAAGAATAAAACATCGTGATGGTATCATCCTGCTTAAGAACAGGATGAATCTGAGCTAAGCGATAGCCCTTATCCTTATAATCCTTGCAAGTATCAATCAAGGCATCTACGGTAATGGGCTGAAACGTTTGAATAAATTCCATGTTAAGCCCCCCTCTTACCAGACTTAAGCTTATTGGCTTTTTCTTCTAGAATAGCCAAACCTTCAACAACAGCATCAATAATAGCCTCTGGCCTAACAGCACATCCGGGTGCATAGACATCAACAGGAATTGCTTTGTCAACACCACCTATAATGTTGTAACAATCCTTAAAAATGCCTGCGGTGCAAGCGCAAACCCCACACGCAATTACAACCTTTGGTTCAACCATTTGATCGTAAATTTCTTTCACGACAGAAATATTGCGCTCATTGATTCCGCCCGTTACCAAGAAAATATCAGCATGTTTGGGATTACCAGTATTGATAATACCAAAGCGTTCAACGTCATAAAGAGGCGTCAGCGCGGCAAGAACTTCAATATCGCAGCCATTGCAGCTTGATCCATCGTAGTGAATAATCCAAGGAGATTTTGAAACATGAGACATGGTTCCTCCTTACAGGTAAGCAAGCACGGCAATATTGATACCGCCGGCAATTAAAGTAACAATCCATGCAGACTTGAGAAGAGCCTGCCATTTTACACGAGCGAAGTTATTATCAATCCAAATCTCAAGAAAATAGACCAGAGCTAAAGCAATGATAACAACAGGAATACAAATAGGACTCGCCCAAACGAAGAACAGAGCAATCCAGGCAAGGAACAGAATGTTCTCACACCAGTGCATAATCTCAACCCATGCAAGAACCTTACCTGACATTTCTGTTGTTACACCCTTAACTAATTCCTGGTGTGCATGATGTGAATAGGAAAGGTCAAAAGGAGACTTGCGGAGCTTGATGGTGAGAATGAAGAGCATACCAATAAACACACCAATCAATGGACCAATGATTGGCTGCTCAACAAACAAAACAGTAGAGACATCAAAGCTTCCTGTCGCCATAAAGAAACCGATGCCGAGAAGAAGAACCATGGGTTCGTAAGCCATCACCTGAAGCGTTTCGCGATGTGCACCAATTTCAGCATATGACGAACGCGCAGCATAGGCAGCGACAATAAACATAAGCTCAGCAAGCGTGATAACAAAAATACAGAGAAGAAGATTTCCGCCCGAGAAGAAAATACCTCCCGCAACGAATGTAAAGATAAGCGCAGTTGCAACAAACGTGCCAATCGCCGCGTTAACTCCTACGTATTCCTTCTTTAAAAGCTTGCGAACATCATAGTAGGGCTGAAGTAAAGGAGGTCCAACACGACCTTGCATGCGCGCAGTAACTTTCCTATCAAGACCAGCAAGAAGGCAGCCTAAAACTGATGCCACAATAGCGAATGCGATTGAAGCAAATAAAGTAATTAAGATAGTGTAAATCGTATTCATTGACGCCTCCTTTCAACTAAAACATCATAATGACGCCGGTTGCAGCTAAAATAGCCCACAAGAATCCAACGACAATCAAAATCCAGCAAGCTAACGTACCAACGGGATCGAGGCGTTTCTCGCCAAAATATCCATCGAGATACCAGTTACGCGAAGTGGCCTCTTGGGGCTGTGAGAGCGAATTGATAAAGGTACGATCTTTATCGTCCCTAAAGGTAACGCCAGCCATATAGGGCTCAACGCGACGCATGTTTGGCGACTTCTTTCGAAGTGCACCGAGGAAAAGTACAACCAAGCAAACAACCATAATGGCAGATAAGAACAGATCATCATCCAAAATAGGCTGAATGCTAATACCTAAAACAGAACCAACATAGGGCTCAACCATATAGTTAGAGATAACAGGAATAAGTACGCAGGCTAAAACAGCCATTACCGCCATTAAGCCTGTGGCGAACCATTCACTTCGATGAACCGTATGCTCGATGTTGTCGGGTGAACCTGCAATACCTACCAATTTACCGAGCCACTTTGCCCAGAACATAAAGGTTGCAGCCGAACCAAAAGCGAGCATGAGTAAGAGAGCAAACTGTCGCGTATCCACAAAGGAGATAAGCGTTGCCCATTTAGCAATCAACATACCAAATGGCGCGACGAACATAATCATGATCGCCACCATCATCATACGAGCTAAACGAGGCATCTTCATGAAGAGAAGATCCATGTCTTCAATGTCACGAGAAGCGATATGATGCTCTGCTGTTCCTACGCATAAGAAGAGTAAGCTCTTTGCAACAGCGTGGAAAATCACCAAAAAGATTGCTGCCCAAATTGCTTCTGCCGTACCAACACCCGCACAAGCCGTAATAAGACCAAGGTTAGCAATGGTTGAATAAGCAAGAACACGCTTGCCGTTTGATTGAGAAATTGCCAACATCGAACAAAGCAAGAAGGTAAGACCACCGATAAGAATGACCATAATCGAAGGAGCGAAAGAAACAGCATAAATTGGCGCACACTTAATAAGCAAGAATACACCTGCTTTAACCATGGTAGAGGAATGGAGCAACGCACTCGTTGGTGTTGGGGCAACCATAGCGCCAAGCAACCAGGTATGGAAGGGCATCTGAGCAGCCTTGGTAATACCTGCCAAACTCAAGCACATGAGCGGGAAAACCACCAGTGCAGGAGCAACGGTACCAAACACAATAAAGTCCATGAAGTCGATACAATTAAATTCAATAACCAAGAAGAACAGTGCCGCAAGAAAAGCGATACCGCCAAGCAGGTTCATGATGATCTGACGAAATGAATTTCTGATTGCCTCTTCGGTTTTCGTAAACCCAATAAGCAAGAAGGAACAAACGGTTGTAACCTCCCATGCAGTAAAGAGCCAAATGAGGTTATTAAAGAAGACAATCGCAAACATTGCTCCCAGAAATAAAAACATCAAAGCAAAAAATGTTGGGCGACGATCCTTCTGGTGAGGCAAGCCGTCAGGTGTGTGAGTTAAACCAAAATAAAAGTCATGCATGTACCCAATTGAGTATACGCAGATACCTGAACCCACAATACCAATAATCAAAACCATGATGAGCGAAAGAGAGTCAAGATAGAGCGCCCGTAAACAGGTAGCGTCATGCGCAAATCCAAACTCAAAAACCAAGGTTCCAGCAAGCTGGATAATGGCCAGAATAAGCGCCAATGGGTTTTTGTACTTAACGGCATAACAGATAATCGTGATGCCGATGAGCACACTGACGCCTAAGCAGACATAATCAACGATATCGGATTGGAAATAAAAGTATTGACCTGATGTTCCAAGATTCATTGCAACAATGGCAATAGATCCAATACCAATTATGGCAGCTGAGACACACACGATAATATTACGTGCAGTATTCTGCCTAATTACCAACAGCAGCCCAGCTACGATAATCGGAAATAGAACAAGAAATCCAATCATCTCCATAGGTGTTCCCCCTTTTTCAGGAGCCAATAACAAAAATGCGACAGGTTTTTGCCGCTGTTTCACTTTAAAGCTTTATACGTTTCTGTGGCTTTTCGCGTCGCTTTGACCTGTCATTTGGTCGGTAAGTGGAGAATCTATGATCGCAGAGGAGAGTCGTAAGAAAAAACAAAGTAGGGTTAAAGGCTTTTCTGAAAAAGAAAGGCGAGTTGGAAAACATTTGTTCTCTAACTCGCCAGAAAAGCTGGTCGGGACGACAGGATTTGAACCTGCGACCCCTTGACCCCCAGTCAAGTGCGCTACCAAACTGCGCCACGTCCCGTTTACTGCTTAATGCAGCTTGAACATCATACTCATAAAGAAGAACTATTTCAAGGAATCCTTAGAAGAAAAGCTCAAGAGTTTTATCGAGTACTCGGTGAGCTAATACCTCTTTTTCCATAGGATCAACGTGCTCAACGTCTTCATTGGTTACAAACCAAATTTCATTTTCATCTTTCCCAAAGGCTTTATCAGGACCAACCTCATTAGCAACAATCATATCAGCGGCTTTATTACGGAGCTTTTTGCGCGCATTTTCGATAATGTCATTGGTTTCTGCCGCAAAACCGACCACAATCTGGTCAACCTTGGCATGTGCAAGTGTTGATAAGATATCAGGATTTTCCGTCAGCGCAATGTTGGCAAGCTCTGAGTCATTAATGCCCTTTTTGAGCTTCTTGTTAGCTTCAGATGCAGGACGAACATCGGCAACTGCTGCAGCAAAAATACCAATATCACAAGCACTAAAAGCTTTGTCGGCGGCTGAGAGCATTTCGTTGGCCGTTTCAACATGAACCATCTTTACGCCTTCAGGTTGAGGAAGGGCAACGGGTCCAGAAATAAGCGTTACATCTGCACCACGTTCAGCCGCAGCTTTAGCAATGGCATATCCAAATTTCCCAGAGGAGCGATTGGAGAGATAACGAACAGGATCTATCGGCTCTACTGTTGGACCAGCCGTAATCATAATGCGTGTACCTTTAAGATCTTGCTTGAATTCAAGTTGTGCGTCTTCAGCGTCAAGCATTTTTACGACCTCTTCTGCGATAACAGAGGGATCAGCTAATCTTCCTTTCCCTTCTTCCCCACAAGCAAGATAGCCAGAATCCGCCTCAACAAAACTTATCCCCCGTCCACGAAGAATATCCATATTATGCTGAGTGGCGGCATTTTCGTACATGTGAACATTCATGGCGGGAGCAATAACCACTGGAGCCGTAGTGGCAAGGGCGGTAGTAGTAAGTAAGTCATCAGCTAAACCATAGGTAACTTTTGCCATAACATTTGCTGTGCAAGGCGCAATAAGAAACAAATCAGCTTCTTGAGCAAGAGAAATATGGTGAATTGGATCAGACGGATCATCAAACAATCCAATCGCAACGGGCTCATGTGTTAATGCTCTAAACGTAAGAGGGTCTATAAAATGGGTAGCATGCTCGGTCATTACAACCTTTACACGAATCCCCTCTTTTTGAAGACATCTTACGATTTCGCAACTTTTATAGGCGGCGATACAGCCGGTTACTCCAATAAGAACCGTTTTTTGTGTATGAGAAGTCATTTTTTCCCCTTAAACGTAATGATTCATTCATTTTAGAGCATATATTTCACTTCTGATATAGTAGGTTAGGCATGTTTCAATGAAGCATTAAAAGAAATCAGGGATACTTTATTTCATGAAAGACGTACTGTCCAACACAATAATTATGGAAACGAAGCTCATAAAGAGCTTTATGGCGCAATTGGCACCACGCTATCTTCCTGTTGATTTCTTTCTTCTTTTTTGGCTCTTTATTATTGGCTCAGTTATGGGACTTCTCATTGAGGATGTTTTTCATCTGGTCGTATATGGTGAGTGGGAAAGCCGTGCTGGACTTGTTTGGGGTCCGTTTTCTCCTATTTATGGAGTAGGAGCAGTAGTTCTAACCCTCTTTTTGAACCGTTTTTACTACACCCATAATCTTATTATTTTTCTGATTGCTATGGTATTAGGCTCAGTTCTTGAGTATTCGGCAAGCTGGATGATGGAAACGTTCTGGCACGCTATAGCATGGGATTACACAGGTACTTTTGGCTCTATCAATGGACGTACAAACTTTATGTTTGGTGTTATGTGGGGAACGCTTGGCTTATTCTGGGTACGAATAATTCTTCCTCTCATTAAAAAAGCGGAAAACTTCGTTAATCAAGAGAGTACTGGTTATAAAGTCACAAGCGCTATTTTGATAATCTTTATGACTTTTAATATTGTTTTTACTGTACTCGCGCTCCATCGTGAAGGACAACGCGTAGAAAATATCCCTCCGGCAAACCAAATCGATGTACTGCTTGATGAGTGGTTTCCCGATGAATGGTGTCAGGAGCGTTTTCATAACATGACGGTATCGTCTGACGTAGGAAAAGAATCTAACACGTAGAAAACGACGAAGTGTCGTTCAAACGATCGAAAGCATCCAAGGTATTGATATTTTCACCCGTATAGAGCGAATATACTTCTCTTCCTGCATCAGTTAACCCCATAGATCTCCCCTGAAGCTTGTGAAGCACCTCCTGTAAATCAGAAGGAACCTGAGCAACGAACTGAAGGGTTTCAAGTGTCCTTGGATGCTCAAACTCAATAAAGTAGGAGTGTAAAAACTGACGCGTTAAACCTAGATTGTCACTCTTTCCGGGAGTACCATAGGTTTGATCGCCTACACACCAGTGTTTAATGTATTCCATATGAACGCGAATTTGATGCGTTCTCCCTGAATACAACTTGCATTCTATAAGCGAAAAGCCATTATCTTTTTGTCCTGCTTCAAAGCGTTCAAGTACTTTAAACGTTGTAACCGAAGAACGTGCCTGTGGTTTATCGGAAACCTGCATTCTTAAGCGATTCTTATCACTCCTGAAAATAGGCGCATCAATTAAACCTGTTTCGCTCGCAATGTTGCCGTGAACTAAACAGAGATACTTGCGGTTAACATTGCGAGAACGAATTTCATCCTGTAGCTCGTAACCAACTTCATCGTTTTTTGCACACAGCATAAGACCACTGGTATCGCCATCGAGTCTATGCACGATACCAGGGCGATCGTCGCCTTGAATATGTGCGAGATTTTCACGCCCATATCGGTAAATAAGAGCATTTGATAACGTACCTCCAGGATGTCCTGGAGAAGGGTGACAAATTAGTCCTGCCTGCTTATTAAGGACAAGAAGATCGTCATCCTCAAAAACAACGTCTAAAGGAATGTTTTCAGGTTCAAGAAAGACACGCTGCTCTTCTGCATATTCCTCATAAACAATAAAGTCGTTAGCAACAACGATGGTTTTTTTGGTTGGCTCATTACCATTCACAAACACTTTACCCGATTCGATCTGCTTAACAGCTTTACTCCGTGAAGGATACAAACCAGATTCAAAAAGAAATGAATCGAGCCGCATATCGGCATAATTTTCACTAACAGTTACAGATAATGTACGAGCCATACTTATTCATCCTTAAGGGGTGGTTTAGCGTTCTTGAGTTGATATAAATACCCAATTGCCGCCAAAACAATTCCGCACGTAACACCAATATCAGCAATATTAAAGGTGGGAAAATTGATAAATGTTGGCGTAATAAAGTCAACAACATAACCATACACCAAACGGTCAATACAGTTACCTATACCGCCAGCAACAAGTAAGCCTAGTCCCACCATTTCAGAGCCATTGGCCATCATGGATTCACGCCAGGCAAACACGCAAACTATCACGCAAACAACAATAGCAATCCCAGCAAGTATAGGAGTAGTGCCAGAAAAAGAGCCCCAAGCGGCTCCCCTATTGTGGACAAGATCAAACTGAAAAAGGTTCAGAATGTTCTGAACAATAACGTCACCAGTTTTGTAATTTGTATCAATGTAAACCTTAGTAATTCTGTCCAAGATAATCCAAAAAAGCACGCACCCCACAAAAAGAGCGAGGTTACGTGCTTTTTTATTATTCATAGACAAATCAGTCATAAAACCTAGCGTATTACTCTTGGGCAAAACCAATTTCTTCGAGCGCAGAAGCACAACGATCGCATACATCAGGATAGTGTTCGTTGCCTCCTACGGTTCGGTAATTCCAACAACGAGGACATTTATCAGCAGATGAAGCACTGATCTCAATAGAAAGTTCATTCCCTTCTTTGAATGTAACTTCGCTCACGATGAATAGTTCCTCATAGAAAGAAGCGTCCTTGGTTTGGAAAATATTAAGAAGAGCTTTGGGGGCATTAATGGCAATAACAGCCTCTTGGCTCTTGTTGATTACCTTTTCTGCACGCATGTTTTCTAACGCCTTTGTAACCTCATCGCGAAGAGTAAGGATTACTTCAAACTGCTCGGTTATTTGAGTTGCGGTATCTGCTGGAATAGCAGGCATAAAATCGCTCTGCGCAGGCCAACCCGCAAGCTGAACACTAACAGGATGATTTTCCTCTTTGCTTAAACCTTCAGGGTAGTTTTGCCAAACCTCTTCAGTCGTAAAACTCATAATTGGCGAAAGAACGCGAACAAGAACTTCAAGTACATTCATCAATACCGTCTGAGCACTACGACGAATCTGAGAGTTAGGCGCTTCAGAGTACAGGCGATCTTTAAGCGCATCCATATAGACAGCAGACAAATCACCAACAATATAGTCATAAATCAAACGATATACATGGTGGAATTTATAAGCATCATATGCGGCATTGACTTCTTCAAGTAAACGTGAAAGACGAACTAAAGCCCATTGATCAAGAGGCGTTAAATCATTCCAGTCTCTAATCGCAACTTCTTCAGAATAGTCATCCAAAACACCAAGAAGGAAACGGAATGTATTGCGTAAACGACGATAGGTTTCACTGGTACGTTTTAGTATTTCATCAGAGATGCTTACGTCTTGAGAATAATCAACACTAGCAACCCAAAGGCGCAAAACATCTGCACCATAGGTTTTCATAACATCAGCAGGATCGATGCCGTTACCGAGAGACTTAGACATCTTACGGCCTTCGCCATCTACCGTAAAGCCACAGTGCATTACCGACTTATACGGAGGAACACCATAAGCTCCCACGGAAGTAAGAAGTGAAGATTGGAACCAGCCACGATGCTGATCGGAACCCTCCAAGTACATATCAGCGGGGAAACGAAGACCTTCACTTGCGCGTTCTTTGCAGACGGAAGTATGCGAAACGCCACTCTCCCACCAAACGTCAAGAATGTCTTTTTCAGGCTCGATTTCTTTGCATCCACAGGTTGGACAACAGGTGTCTGCTGGCAAATAATCTTTCGGTTGCTTAATAAACCAAGCATCAGAGCCTTCTTCCCTGAAGAGCTTGATAACTGCGTCAAACGTTTCTTCCGTTGCGATGGTATTGCCGCACTTGGCACAACGAAATACTGGAATAGGAACACCCCAAGAACGCTGACGCGAAATGCACCAATCAGGACGCTCGCTTACCATAGAACCGATGCGGTTTTTAGCCCATTCAGGAATCCACTGCACTATTTCATTAATGGCCTTCATAGCGTTTCTGCGAAGATCGTTTTTATCCATCGAAACAAACCACTGGTCAGTAGCACGGAAAATGACAGGCTCATGACAGCGCCAACAATGAGGATAACTATGGTTTATATCAACATGAGCAACCAAAACACCCTGTTCGTCTAACCATGCAATGATGGCGGGATTTGCATCGTCGACATTTAAGCCGGAGAACTGTCCTGCTTCATCGGTAAGAACTCCATTGTCATCAACGGGCATCAAAATAGGAATATCAAAGTCGAGAGCAACCAAATAGTCTTCCTGACCATGACCAGGAGCCGTATGAACAGCACCCGTACCAGAATCAAGCGTTACATGATTGCCGTAAATTACCATGCCCTTCAAATCCTGACGAATAGGACAAGTGTAAGTTATACCGCAAAGATCTTTTCCTTTAACCGTAATAGCATTACCCTGAGCATCGGAAACGATACGGTATGACTCCCAGCCAGCAGTTTTAGCAACATCTTCAACAAGCTCATAAGCCATGATGGTATGAAGGTCGTTGACTTCAACCATGACGTAATCAGCATTTGGAGCCAAGCATACTGCGGTATTTGCGGGCAAGGTCCAAGGAGTAGTTGTCCAAATAAGAATATAAGATGGATCTTTCACCCCTGCCGTTTCAAAAATAGGAGGCACGGCATCAAGCTTGAAGTTTACGAAAATTGAGGGTGAAACTTCATCACCGTACTCAATTTCTGCTTCTGCAAGAGCAGTATGGCAAGTTTTACACCAATGAATTGGTTTACGACCACGATAGACAGAACCATTGAGATACATAGTCTTAAAAATCTCAACATTTCCTGCTTCGTAATCATGGGTAAAAGTGAGATAAGGATGTTCCCAATCTGCGTTTACACCGAGGCGTTTAAAGCCCTCGCGCTGAATATCGACATATTTTTCAGCCCATTCGCGACACAGACGACGAAGAGTCGGCTGATCAATCTTAGCCATTTTCTCAGGACCAAGCTTGACTTCAACCATATGTTCGATTGGCTGGCCATGACAGTCCCAACCAGGAATATAAGGAGTGAAATAGCCCTTTTGCGCATGAGATTTTATAACAAAATCTTTAAGGATTTTGTTAAAAGAATGTCCCAGATGAATAGGACCATTAGCATACGGAGGGCCATCATGCAAAATAAAAGGCTCGTTGTCTTTATTTTTCTCAAGCACCTTATGATAAATATCTATATCATTCCAAAAGTCTAGGCGCTTGGGTTCATTTTCAGGCAAGTTTGCACGCATAGGGAAATCAGTATGCGGCAAATTCATAGATGCTTTGTAGCCTTTAGCCACGATAACCGACCTTTCTTTTAAATAAATAACCTGAAAGATTATAACCAAATAAGCAAGTCTTCACAGCAAACCCGTTGACTTAATTACTAAATTAGCCAAAAAGTGCAATAATCTATCTGCCTAATCACATAAAATCATTTATTCTTATTCGCGTCACATAAAATGCATACAGAAGGACAGTTCTATGGCGTATGAAATTGTTACCGACTCCTCCTGCAACCTTTCCGAGGAAATGATAAGTGAACTTGATCTTCACATTCTTCCGCTCACATTTATGGTTGATAACATTCAATATCATAGCTATCTCAAAGATAAACACACTGATCTTAAGCAGTTCTACACCATGATGCGAGAAGGAAAGGTTATTACCACTTCTCTCCCTAACCTCGCTGATTCTGAAACTCTTATTACGTCTATTCTCGATAGGGGAAATGACGTTTTATATCTTGGTTTTTCCAGTGGGCTATCAGGAACCTATGAGGCAATTGAAACGATCTGCCGTAATCTTTCCGAGAAATATCCCCAACGTACGATTACTTGTGTAGATACGCTTGCTGCCTCTACAGGTGAAGGACTTCTTGTATATCTCGCCTGTCAAAAAAGAGATGCTGGTTATTCGATAGGCGAACTAACGAACTGGGTTGAAGAAAACCGGCTTCACATTGCGCACTGGTTCACTGTTGATGATTTAATGTATCTCTACCGCGGTGGTCGTGTATCGAAAACAGCAGCATTCGCTGGAAGCTTACTTAAAATCAAGCCAGTTCTTCACGTTGATGACGAAGGTCATCTCATACCCATGGGAAAGGCTAAGGGAAGAAAAAAGAGTATTCAGGCTATGGTAAAACACATGGAAGAAACTGCTCTTTCTCCCGTAAAAGACCAAGTTATTGCAATTTCACATGGTGATTGCGCTGAAGATATGGAATATCTACGACAACTTATAGAAGAGAAATTTGGAGTAACGAACTTCATTATCAATTACATCGACCCAGTTATTGGAGCTCATTCGGGTCCAGGAACACTCGCCCTATACTTTCTTGCAACACACAGATAGGTAAAGACTTTTTTAGTTATCTGAAATAATAATTTCACGAAGAGCTGAAATAAGTTTTTCGTTGTCTTCGTGCGTCCTAATAGCAACAAGAAAATACTTGTTGCCCTCAATTCCAGGAACACCCGCTAAATCACGCACGGTAAAACCAACTTTTTGAAGACGAACAATAAGATCAGCCGCATCTGCAATGCCAAATGCCCTCGAAGTTCGTTCCTCTAATGAGCACATAACGAAGTTAGCTTCAGAAGGGAAAACCTTTATGCCTGGAGTTAGGCTTAGCATGCATTGCATCCAAGGTATTTCCGTATCAAGCAATTTATTGGTTTCTTCGTTGTAATCCTCCACAAAAGGAAGTTCCTTAGCAACAATTTCATGGAACATGCCAATAGACGACCCATCAGCAAACTTGCGAATATGCTTAATGGTTGAAGAGTGACCCACGATGTAGCCAATAGGAATACCGGGCATACCAAGGTCTTCAGAGATACTTCTAATCACCAACAGATTTTCGTAGCTTTGCGTAAGATCAACGAAAGATTCCCCACCAAGCGTAAGATTAACTTTTGATTCGTCAATAATGACCCAGTTGCATACTTCCAAGTATCGCTTAAGGGTTGATTCGCTCAACAGGCGCGCACAAGGGTAACTCGGATTTGCCAAAACCGCAGCATCAAATGTAAGTCCCTTTGAAAATGCAAGTTGCGGATCTATGGCAGAAAGAGAAAAAGGATTTTGTAATTTCAAAGGATTGTGACCCACATTAGCGACGCTTAGGAAATAATCCGCAGGAGCTGGTGTTGGTACACCAACATTGCAAGGCCGATAAGCCTGCGCAATGGTAGCTATCATGGAAGAAGAACTTGTTCCCGCTAAAAAGCACTCTGCAGGCATTTCGTAGTAGCGTGCTAAGGTTCTGCTTAAGTGAGATCCATCTCGATTTGGCAAAAAGGAAAGATCGCCCTCAGCAATAGCGTGACTGATGGCTTCTTTTACTCTTTTAGGAGTACCTAAAGGATTTGCAGTACAAGAAAAATCAACCCAGTCAATCTCTGCTCGAATGTCATACGGCAGCGTTGAAGACTCCTGCCTTGAAGCAGAAATACCATTGACTAAATCTGTAAAAGAGTTAAAAGCTTGCACAGCGAGTTCCTTTATGAATCCCGAAACCTATTATAAGGTGGGGCATATACCCTATCACATATTTTTCTCTCTTTACCTTAAAATACGAGTATGGACAATAAGTTGACAAACAATCACGCGAACGTGCATAACGCGAAAGATAAACCGTTAAGGAAATGGGTCGGTTCAGCAATTCTCTTGCTTGACTTGGATGCTTTTTTTGCCTCTGTAGAGCAGCTTGATCATCCCGAATGGAAGGGAAAACCCGTAATTGTAGGCGGTAGTCCCGAAAAACGAGGTGTGGTTTCAACGGCTTCGTATGAAGCAAGAAAATATGGTGTTCATTCCGCCATGGCATCTCAAACCGCAAAAAAGCTCTGCCCTAACGCTGTATGGACAAATGGCAACTTTCATCGCTATCGTGAAATGTCAAAACAAGTAATGAAAATTCTGTATAACGAATCACCTCACCTTATGCAAGTAAGCATCGATGAGGCTTTTCTCGACATATCCCCTACGCGTATCAATAAAGAACATCCTGTTGTTATCGCGAAACGAATTCAGAAACAAGTTTCAAAGCTTGGTATAACCTGCTCTATTGGCATAGGGACTTCTAAGGCAATAGCAAAAATAGCTTCAAATATGAACAAGCCGCATGGATTAACGGTGATATATCCTGGGGAAGAACGAGCATTTCTTGCTCCCCTTCCTATTAAAGAAATGAGTGGTATAGGCCCTGTTGCTCAAGTTAGTTTAAGAAAATTTGGAATTCATACCCTGGGCGATGTTGCACATGCCGACATTGGCATACTCAAGAAAATCTTTGGTAAAAATGCAGAGATGATGCGTCTACGCTGTGTTGGTGTAGATACGCCCATCATCGACTCTCCTGAACCTGCAAAATCTATCTCGAACGAAATATCACTTGCAAAAAGCACAGCAAACCGCATTGATTTGGAAGCCCTCATTGCCACCTCGGCTCACAAAGTTGGCAGGAGACTCAGGCTTAAAGGGGTAGAAGGCTCGACTCTTCATTTGAAAATTCGCTTTGAAAACTTAACGAGAAAAACGTGCCAAAAAAGAATCTCAGATTTGGGTACGAATGAACTAGTTTGGTTGCCTTATTTGTATTCTATGCTTGATGAGATATGGGATGGATATGAACTCGTAAGACTCATTGGTGTTGGTGTTAGTGATTTTAACGGAAAGCCTGTTCAAGCAAGCTTATTTGAGAACAGTCCTTCATTGAAAAATGAAAGTCCTTTGCTTTCTAAGGCAAAGAAAAACAAAAAGCTTTTAGAAACAACCGACGCTATTGCAGAAAAATTTGGTGAGGGTCTTGTGCAATTTGGTCATGAAATCAAGATTAAAGGCGGAACAACAGGTTCATCTTCTAAAAATCCCCATGACTATAAAGATTAAAGACTAACCTAGCGAACAGAGGTATGCCCACTCAGGCAAAAGCAATTGCCTGAGTGGGCATATACAACCAATTACATTAGTTAAACTTAAAGATCTTTTGAGCAAGATGATAGGCACTCAAACCAACTTTACGACCGTACTTCGTAGGTAAATTTGAACCCATATTTAATAGAGTTTTACGAAGATTTTTATACAGCTTTTCGTCACTGTTCTTGAGATAATCCCAAATATCTTGACGCTTTGCATCGTTTTCCTCGGTCGGTTCCATACGCAAGAAAATAGAGCAAATACACATCATCATAGAAAGATAATTTTTCATGTAATGACGAAGTTTTTTGTTTTCAATAGCCTCTAAGTCAACCGCATCAATCATAGTTTTCGTTACGCGAATTTGTTGATCAATACGTGAAAGCATCACTTTCTCATTGACAGACTGATCTTCGCGACCAATAAGATAACGATATGAATCAACGTCAAAATAAATCATGGATTTAACATGCGGTAGCGGAACATACACAAAAATGTTATCAACATAGAAACAATGTTCAGGCAGCTTAAGTCCAATTTCTCTCAAAAGTCCCGTACGATAAAAAGCCGAATGCATCAGCAAATATTGAGAAGAATGGAAGTGGCCAATATCCGACCAGGTAAACTCTTTGTCAATCGGAAAAACATTGGTGTAGCGCATAACCGTATGGGTGCCTTCGAACACCTTCTCGTAAACATAATTAGAAATTACCAAATCGGTTACTGAAGAGCCCTTTTCAGCTTTTTCGCGTTGAGAGCGAAGGTAGTCCATGATGGTTTTCATGGACTGCTCATCAAGCCAGTCGTCGGAATCTACAACCTTATAATAAAGTCCCGTTGCCGCTTCAAGCCCAGTGTTGACCGCTGAGCCATGCCCACCATTTTTCTTATGGATTGCCTTAACAATTGAAGGGTATTTTTCAGCGAGAGCATCAGCAATTTCGGCTGTATTATCTTTTGTGGAGCCATCATTTACCAGAATAATTTCAATATCTTCACCACAAGGCAAAAGCGAATCGACGCATTTTTCCATGTAATCAGCAGAATTGAAACAAGGAACTGCAAATGAAATAGTTTTCATAATAGAAGGGCCTTTCAACCTCAAAATATAATTTCAAAGCCACTGAATGATACCACTCAAAAACCTATAGGCTCATCAAAAGACAGCAGAAGCATACATTCCCGTTTATCTACGAATGGCATCTCTTGCACATTACAAAAAGTATTTATCAATTTGCAAAGTATAATTGAAAGGGAGTAAGCACATGAAAGGATTTAACATGAGTTCATTTATAGACTCTCTTATCGCTCGTGCAAAAGAAGATAAGAAAACAATCGTTCTTCCCGAAGGCAACGACGAACGAATTCTCGAAGCAGCACAGAAGGTACTTCAAGGAAACATCGCAAATATTATCATTATTGGCAATAAGGAAGAAGTTCTAAGCAAGAGCTATAACCTTGAAGGTGCAACTATCATCGATCCTCTTACTTCAGATAAACGTGAAGAGTTCGCCAATCTCCTCTATGAACTGCGCAAAAATAAAGGTATGACCGAAGAAGAGGCTCAAGAGCTCTCAAAAGATCCTATCCATTTTGCTGTTTTAATGCTAAAAAGTGGTCTTTGCGACGGTCTTGTTGGTGGCGCTTGTCACGCAACCGTTAAAATACTCTCCCCTTCCTTACGTATTCTAAAAACTGCCCCAGGTGCTCCTATGGTTAGCTCTTTGTTCCTTATGGATGTGCCCGATTGTGATTTGGGCGAAAATGGTGTTTTTGTTTTCGCTGACTGCGCATTGGAGGTCCAGCCTACTTCTGAAAAGCTTGCTCATATTGCAAACCTTACGGCAGATTCCTTTAAGAGGTTGCTTGAGAAAGAACCTCGCATTGCCCTTCTTTCTCACTCCTCCTACGGAAGTGCAAAAAATGACGATGCTAAAAAAGTTCAAGATGCAATGGCATACATCAAAGAAAACTATCCTGATTTAGTATGCGACGGTGAGCTTCAGCTAGATGCCGCCATTGTTCCTGAATTGGGTGCTTCTAAAGCTCCAGGATCTCCTGTTGCTGGCCATGCCAACACGCTCATCTTCCCTGACCTCGATGCTGCAAACATTGGCTACAAACTCGTTCAGCGTCTCGGAAAAGCAAAGGCTTATGGTCCTGTTCTTCAAGGCCTTGCTGCTCCTGTTAATGACCTTTCTCGTGGATGCACTGCTGATGATGTCGTTGGCGTTATTGCTATCACGTGTGTACAAGCACAAACCATGTAATGTAAGCATCAGTAACCGCACGAAAAAAAGGAGGCAAATGTGCCTCCTTTTTTTATTATTCGCATAGCCTTACTGGAGCGTAGTTACATATAACATTCTCAACCTAAAAAGCAATCCGCAAAGATAAGATCTTCAAGATAAAGCTTCGCATCACTTACCATAAAAACGCAAATTAAACTCTCTATTGTTGATATAAGGAAAATGGTTACAAAACAGAACGAACAGGACCCACTGGAACAATCTGAGAATTCGCCTTGATAATGTCATAAGTGTCGCGTGCAATCATATATTCCTCATCGGTTGGAATAACAATGATAGGAACACGAGACTTTTCATGAGAAATGATACGTTCAAAGCCACGTTGCTTATTTTTTTCTTGATCAAGAATAATACCCATAGGCTGCCAGCCAGAAAAAATCATGCGGCGCATTTTTTGACAATTTTCACCCACACCTGCCGAAAGAACAATGGCATCAGTACCTGCCATAAGCGCAAGATATTGACCGATATATTTCTTTACAATGCTTGAGTACATTTCATAGGCAAGAATAGCACGCTCATTCCCTGCATTAGAAGCATCACGAACGCTGCGTAAATCGTTGCTTACCCCCGAAACACCCAACAAACCAGATCGTTTATTAAGAATATCGTTAACATCTTCAGTGGTAAGACCCTCATGCTCCATCAAAAAAGGGACAATGGCTGGGTCAATAGAACCCGAGCGCGTACCCATCATCAAACCATCTAAAGGAGTGAAACCCATAGATGTATCAATAGGTTCACCGTGGTCAATAGCAGAAATTGAACAACCATTTCCCAAATGGCACGTAATAAGACGGAGGTCAGTCAAGGGTTCATCAAGAATAGCCGCGGCACGCTCAGAAAGATAACGATGCGAAGTTCCATGGAACCCATATTTTCTAATTCCGTACTTTTCGTAGTATTCATAAGGAATAGGATACATATATGCCTTTGGGGGAAGGCTTTGGAAAAATGCGGTATCAAACACTGCAACCATAGGTGTATCCGGCATAAGTTCACGACAAGCGTAAATACCACTCAAAGCTGCCTTATTGTGAAGAGGAGCCAACTCCGCAAGCTCATCAATCTTGGCGATAACCTCATCGGTAATCATCTCTGATTTTTTGAAGTATTCGCCACCGTGAACAATACGATGTCCAATAGCACTGATTTCAGATAAGGAAGAAAGTACGGCATCTGACCCTTCGGTAAGACATTCAAGAACCACACGCATAGCGGCAACATGATCAACCAACGGCTGCTCATGCACTACTTCATTATCGTCAATACCGTGTTTATGGAAGGAATCTTTGCTGCCAACGCGTTCGCATAAACCACGAGCACGTACTTTGTTGGTATTCACATCAACAAGCTGGTACTTAAGCGATGACGAACCGGCATTGATAACAAGTATGTTCAATTGATTCCCTCCTCTAGAAGAACAATGACTTACATTTTACAAACTCTAAAAACAAGAACTACTTCTACTAGCGCATTTTCGGTAACTGGTGAAGGCATCAACACCTAAGCTTTGGATAAATTAGAATCAATTTCCTCGTCTGATACACTCATATCGAGTTCCCCCATTAAAATCTCAACCTTTTGTTGAGCGTTATTCAAACTCGCACGTAAATAGCGAAGCAGCGCAATTCCGCGCTCATATTTAACGAGACTCTCCTCAAGTTCAAGCGTATTGCTTTCGAGCTGTTCAACAATGGAATTTAACTCATTCATTGCTTCTCTAAAGGTGAGATTTATTTCATTTTGTTCGGCCATTTATTCCTCCAAGGAGACAAACTCAAAAAGCTTACTTTCGTTACTTTCTTTTACCTGACAGAGAATTTCTCCATCTTTAACCTGGATTGAAACATCCGCACCAACCCCAACTTGATCAACGCTTTTTATGACATGACCCTGGGCATCAGTAGCAATAGACCAACCGCGCTCTAGTGTTTTAAGAGGCGAAAGATCGTTTAGGCGCGAGGCCATAAGAGCTGCATTGTTTATCCTAGAATTAAGAAGCGTTTTTCCAATCTGCGAAAAATAACGCATGCGATACATGACCTCTGAGTTCTTATCAATAAGTATAGTTTTTCCAACTTTGTCGAGTGACCTTTCAAGCTGCTTAAGATCAAGTTGTTTTTTCTCAAAACTATGTGGCAAAGCACGCGCAAAACG
Organism: Eggerthella sp. CAG:368; assembly: GCA_000434775.1. Lineage (GTDB taxonomy): Bacteria > Actinomycetota > Coriobacteriia > Coriobacteriales > Eggerthellaceae > Anaerotardibacter. The sequence goes on from FR895492.1 coordinate 148,168, forward strand.
AATTTCCAACTGATTAACAGCAGTCTTTTTAGGTATAAGTGCATCTTTAAGTAGAAACTCAATACGATTACGAAAGTGATCAACCATCTGCAAATCCGACTCAAATAGCGTAAATGGATCGTTTAACGATGGTCTTGATGCAATGGAATCAAGATATACCGACGATCGCGATATGCGATGAAGCAAAGCATTCGATATACGCTTTTTTGCCTGGAAAAGAGAGTCATTTATCTCGCTTATTTGTGGTGCAACAGATTCCGCCGCGGCTGTTGGTGTTGATGCCCTCACATCTGCAACCATATCCGCAATGGAAGTGTCTGGTTCATGCCCAATACCCGTAACAACAGGAATTGGTAGAGAAGCGATAGTTCTTGCAAGAAGTTCATCATTGAAAGGCATGAAATCTTCGAATGATCCACCCCCGCGCACTAAAAGAATGACTTCCGGCTTTGCGAGCGCCACCACATTCAACGCGTTGACAAGATTAGCAGCCGCCTGATTTCCTTCAACAGGAACTCCAGCAAACAGAATTTCAGCCATTGGGAAACGCCGTCGCAAGGTTCTAAGTACGTCAAAAACTGCCGCGCCTCTTGGTGAAGTAACGAGTCCAATTTTCGTAGGATAATTAGGGAGCGGCAATTTCGCCGACGGATCCATTAACCCTTCGCCCTTGAGCTTTTGTGCAAGTTGGGCGACCTTCAAACGAAGATCGCCCTCTCCCGCCAGCGCAATAAAGGACACATCAAAATTCATGCGTCCTTTTGCGGGAAAGATACTAAACCTGCCCGTCACCTCAACTTTTGCACCAATGTGAAGTTTTGCCTCACTTGCTTGATAACGGCTTTTCCAAATTAAGCAAGGAAGGGTTGCTTTGTCATCCTTGATAGTAAAGTAAACCGCTTTATAGCCAGGTTTGTCATTAAGTTCGCTTACTTCTCCAAGAATCTTAAACGTGTGTTCTTGGAGAAGCGATTTTGCAATAGTAAGTGCAGCAGAAACAGAGAGTGCTTCCTTTTTGGGCTTCAAAGCCTCCATTGCTATTCCTCACGTGCACCAATCAGGTAAAGAAGCTGCAAGACTGAAACAAGAGCAGCTGCAACATAAGTTAAAGCACACGCACGTAAAACATTCCAAGAGCCAATACGCTCTGTCTCAGGAAGACCTGTTGATCCCATATAAGCTAAAGCTCGCTTACTGGCATCAAATTCGACAGGAAGCGTTACAACCTGAAACAGTACAGCAAAGGCATAAAAAATGATAGCGAGATTAACCAGACCAGCAAGGTTAAGAACAACACCGATTAAGAAGATAAAAATCCAGGTATTGGAAGTAAAATTAACGACAGGAACCAAAGCAGAACGAACCTTCATTGCAGTATACCCTTGGGCATACTGACAAGCGTGACCAACCTCATGACAGGCGGTTGCTGTAGCGGTAATAGAGGTTCCGTTAAATGATTCAGGGTCAAGCGTGATGGAATTGTCTTTAGGGTTAAAAAAATTCTGACCACGACCACCCATGCGAACTTCTACGCCTGAAACGTCATAATAGGCAAGCATTCCTGTTGCAACCTGATAGCCCGTCATTCTGGTTGAATTAGGTACGAGACTGTACTTTTTAATTTGCGAATTAACGTATGCTTGAGCACCGAAACCGATAGCAAGCGTTACCACAATAAGCAGTATGTAAGACATCATATTGAACGATCTCCTTTATAAGACAAGTACTGAATTAACAGAATACTAGAACCACACAAGACAAAAAGATTAGCGAATAATTTCCAGATTTCCGTCAGCAATTCGTAACGAAAACTTACCCTTAAGTAACTCTTTCAGTTCTTTTCCGATAACTTTATAGCGCCACCCTTTAAGCAGTTCACATTCGTCATCGTGACCACGCGCAAGCTTCATAAGCTCCGCTTGAGGAGCAAGCGTCTGAGGAGCAATATGGTTTTCACGCGCACGTAAATGCACAACAGCATTCATTAGATCTACCACTATATCAACATTGTGCTCGTTTTTGGGCTTTTCATGAACTTGAGGCAGTTGCTCCTTAGGACATGAAAGCCCTTTCTTAATACAAGCAACCGCTTGACGCGCGTTTTCAGCGCGAAGAGATTCGCGCATTCCTCTTACCATAAACAATTCATCAATAGTTCGCGCTTCGCGTCGACACGCTTCGACAATTTGTTCGTCTGAAACGATCCACTTACGTGGAACATTGATTTTTTGAGCCTTTAACTCACGCCATGCAGCAAACTCACGAGCTGCCGCCATTTGTTGAGCATTTAGTTGATTAACTCGACGAAGCTTTCGATAACGCTCTTCAGGTTTAATTTCATATTTCTCTGGAGATGAAATTTCTTCAAACGCCTCATCGAGCCAATGAAGACGATTTTTCTCATTTAAGACTTCAACCATATCGTAGTAAATCTGGGGAAGATAAACTACATCATCTGCCGCATACCTAATTTGAGAATCCTTCAGTGGACGTTGAGACCAATCCGTAAACGAATCTTTTTTTGGAAGATTGACCGAGCAATACGAAGAAACCAATGAGCTATATGATGCTTGTTGACTCTTGCCCAACAAAGCGGCAGCAATCTGCGTGTCAAAAACCGGACGCGGCACAACACCCGTTTCGTGATATAGAATTTCAATGTCCTGAGAACTCGCGTGGAAAATTTTTACAACATCAGGAGACGTAAGCGCGTCATTTAAGAGAGTTATATCTTTAATGGCAAACGGATCAATAATTGCCACTTCACCTTCAATTGCTACCTGAATAAGACACAAACGAGCATAGTAAGTTTTCTCTCTCAAAAATTCGGTATCTATCGCCATATAAGGACTAGTACAGCAGCGCTTAACAAACGCTTTTAGTTGCGAATCATCATCTATTAACATACCAATAATCCCGTCGGGAACAATAAAGCATTTAATATCCTACTCATTCTTGCTCAAGGGCAAAGACCGTTTTATTAACTTTTTCTAAAGTACGACTGGATATCATGTAATATCCATAGTAACAGAAAGGCGTTACTTGAAGGTTTTAGTCATACATAATCTTGGGTCGGGATACGGAGAAGGTGCAATATATGATTTTATTCGCACCTATTCCGTGGATGGCGACTCAGTCACCATGCGTTTCTTTAACGGTATAACGCCCTTTTCCGAACTGCTAAAAGACGCTAAAGACTTTGATTTTGTAGTTGCCTGCGGCGGCGATGGAACCATTGCGACAATTAGTTACGAACTCAGAAATACCAATATTCCTATTCTGCCTTTTCCAGCAGGAACAGCTAATCTACTGGCAATGAATTTGCTTTCACCAAGTGAGCCTCATGCGCTAACCAAGCTCGCTGATCAGGCCAATACCATGTTATTTGATTTAGGTGAAATCGAATGCAAGGATACTAAAGTTGGTTTCACCATGATGGCAGGTTGCGGATATGATCAGCTTATCATGAGTAATGCAAGGCGTAAAAAACGACTCTTGGGACCAATTGCCTATTTTGAAGCCGCCCTTACAAACCCTGCACCTCAAGTTTCAGAGTTCGCCATCACTATCGATGGCAAGACTATACAAAGCTCAGGTATCGGCGTGGTTCTTACCAACTTTTCTAAGATTCAGTTTGATCTTATGGTTTCCGATAAGAATCTTCCCCGTGATGGAATGCTTGATCTTGTTGTACTCAAAACGAAAAACGCAGTGGAGCTATTGCCTACTGTTTTTGCAAAAGCGGTTGACCATTCAGGAGACCTTGCCAAAAAAATTGGCGCTGTTGAGGTTTATCGTGGAAGAGAAATCACTATCGATGCAGAACCCGCTATGCTCCTCGAATATGATGGCGAAGCCACACAACTTTCCACTCCTTTTACAGCGCGTTGCCTTCCTGGAGCTGTTCGTTACATAGTTTCAGAAGAATGTATAAAGATGTTCGCTTCGAAAGAAAAGGCCTCCGAAGAGTAGGAATAACAACCCCTGCTCTTTTTAATCATTACCGTGACGCAAACTATGTTTCTTTATTTTTGTAAAGGAGGCAAAGCTTCCGTTGGCATTTTTCTATTCTCATCAAGCGACTGAGCACGCATAAGTTCGCGATTCTTTTCTTCTGTCCATAAACGGTAGTTTTTTGTATATTTCATCTGGATAAGTTCCAAAATGACCGCAAAAACCATTGCAAAATACACCATCAGCTTTTCAGCGTGCATATCCAAGATTTCAATTCCAGAGTTTATACCCAAACTATCTAAGGTAAGCAGCACACCGATAGTCACAATGAATACCAGCGCAAGAATTTTCACTTCGGTATGAGAATTAATAAAATCCGAAATAGGATCAATAAAAGCCATCATTAAAAAGACGGCGATCATTACGGCAATAATCATAATAATGAGATGATTTGCCAAACCAACAGCAGTAATGACCGAGTCAATAGAGAACACAAGATCCATCACCATAATAGTCGTAACAGCCTGGACCATAGTAATCGTAGTTCTCGGTCTATCAGTGTCACCTTGAGCTTCTTTTTCTTCCGTCAATCTAACAACCGACAAAAGCTCGGTTATGCCCTTATAAATCAGATAGATTCCTCCAAAGAATAATACTAAATCACGTACTGAAAGACCGAGGGGCTCACCGCCAATCTGAATAAAGGGAATCGTAAAGAGCGGATCGGTCATATGAACCAAGAAGGAGGCAAAACAAAGGAATAAGATACGCATGAACAAAGCACCAAGAAGACCAAGCTTACGGCCTAAATGCTGCTTTTCCGCGGGAAGTCTATCGGTGGTAATGGCAATAAAAACTAAATTATCGACACCCAAAACAATCTCTAAAAACAAAAGCGTGATCAAGCTGATCCATGCTTCAGGGGTGGTAAAGATTGCTAAATCCATTTCTTTCCTTCCCAGCCACAAAAAAAGACTCGCAGTGAAAGTGAACCCTTCACCGCGAGTCTCGTTAATTAAGGTACGCCAGGCTTTAAAAACCATGATGTTGACGTAGCCACTCAATAGAAGAGCTAACTACTCCCCCACAGCACAGTTATCGTATCACGGACTACGGTAAACAACGATTACAAAAAGATGACAGGCAAAAGTTCTACAAAAATAAAAAAGCCAACGAAGAGTTGGCTGAAATAGTTATGGAGCGGACGACGGGGTTCGAACCCGCGACCCCAACCTTGGCAAGGTTGTGCTCTACCAGCTGAGCCACGTCCGCACGCAAGCAATTATTATACGGGTATAATCCAATCACGCAAGGGTTAATTCTAATTTTTTTTAAGATACCAAAAAAGAAAGAAATTTTAAAAAAGTTCTTGCAACTGTCGTGGCTTTTGTTAATATAGTCACTGCTGCAACGCACGTCGGAGTGGTGGAACGGCAGACACGCTAGCTTGAGGTGCTAGTGCCCACTTAACGGGTGTGCGGGTTCAAATCCCGCCTCCGACACCAGTTAAAACTATAAGAGTCCCTTCGGGGGCTCTTTTCTTATATGTAGTACAAAAGTTCACCGATTATAACTAGGATGATATCTATGCTAGCTACAAAAAATATGCAAACCAAACGAACTGTTCAGGTTAAGCGTGTTCTTTGGATTGTTCTGTTTTTGAACCTAGGGGTAGCTTTAGCAAAATACATCTATGGTGTTATTTCGGGTTCTACCTCAATGCAAGCTGATGGTATTCATTCCGTATTTGACTCCGCAGGAAATGTAGTTGGTCTTATCGGCATTTCACTCGCAACGAAACCTGCCGATCGCGACCATCCCTACGGACACTTTAAGTTTGAAACATACGCCAGTCTCGTCATTGGAATCTTCTTACTTGTTGCAGCTGCAGAAGTAGGCTCAAGCGCCGTTACATCTCTTGTCAATCAAGAGTTCAATGCCACTGTTACACCTATCTCTTTTGCAATAATGATTATTACGCTGTTCATAAATATTTCAGTTTCTCGCTACGAATCTAAATGTGGAAGAGAACTCAACAGCGAAATACTGGTAGCTGACTCTAGACATACCCTTTCCGATGCCCTTGTATCTATTGGCGTTATTATTGGTCTCATCTTGATCCAATTCGGAATTGCCATGGCTGATGCCATCATGGCTCTTATCGTTATGGTAGCTATTTTACTCACCGCTTTTGACGTATTCAAAACTGGCCTACAAACCCTATCTGATAAATCACGTCTTCCAGAAGAGAGAATTAGCGAAATTGTAAGTGCTATTCCGGGTGTAAGAAAACCTCACATGATCCGCTCACGAGGAACAACTGATGAGGTATATGTCGATCTTCATATCTTAGTTGATCCCAACATGACCGTACTCGAATCGCATGCGTTATCTGATGAAATAGAGAAACAGATCAATGACGCCTTTCCCGAAGCAAAAGATATCCTCGTTCACGTAGAACCAGACGATGGGCTTCACTGAGCAACTCAAGACCCGGTGAACAACTATAACGTAGCTAGGTTCTTGAAAGATAGATTACGGTGTGGGTACCAAACTCAAAATGTTTGAGTTTGTGCACTCCTGCAACCATGAGTGCGCTCTGCAGTCATGGTTGCAGGAGCCTGAAAGCTTTCTCGAATTAGCCTCACTTATTAGCGCGCTTCTTCTTGCTTCCCAAGCACCCAACAAGAACCTACTCCGTCTCAGGAGTAGGTTCTGGCTCAAAGTAGGTACTAACGGTAGGGTTTGCGCTAATAACCTCACGTAGCTTTTTTATATAACGCTGAGCTAAATCACTGAATTCAAGATGAGCATGACTCAAATAACCAACCGTCATGGTCTCATCCGCTTCAAGCGGAATTGCCACGATACCTTCGTTCATTTCATCAGATAAAACACCCGTCGAGATAGTAAAGCCATTGTGATTGGTTAAAAGGTTTGTGAGAGTGCCACGATCTGAATAGGTTATTTCTTGCCGATGAGGTAATTGTCCCAGTGGCTCCTCAGAATAGAAAAACGAATTATTACTACCCTGCTCAAAAGAATAACGAGGATAATCCTCTAAATCCTTCGGAGTAACCTTTTCATACGAGCTCAAAGGATGGTTTTCACCGACAAAAACATGAGGTTTTGCTTCAAATAAAGGAGTAAAGGCTAAGTCTGCGTCATTGAAAATTTTGGTGAGAACCTTTCGGTTGAAATTGCTTAAATATAAAATTCCAATTTCACTACGATAGCTTTTAACGTCTTCAATGATCTCATTGGTACGTGTTTCACGAAGAGCAAATTCATATTCCTCCTCATCGCATTCCTCGGCAAGCTCAACAAAGGCTTTGACGCTAAAAGCATAATGTTGAGAAGAAACTGATAGCTTTCCTGCTTGACCGTGAAAGGAAGAGGTATAACGAGACTCAAGTAAATTAACCTGCTCAAGAATCTGACGCGCATACCCAACAAACTCTGTTCCTTCGTTTGTAAGGGTAATTCCTCGATTAGTTCGATTGAATATTTCTATCCCCAACTCACGCTCAACATCTTTAATAGAAGAAGAAAGTGTTGGCTGAGAAATGTAGAGATTTTGACTAGCAGCGTTAATGGAACCACATTCCACGACTTCAATAATAAAGCGTAGTTGCTGAAGAGAAATATTGATATTCATAGAGATTCCTTACGTTGTACACGCTTAAACATTGCATTAAAAAAGGTCAGAACCATCACAGATTCTGACCTGATATTCATGGTGGGCGGTACTGGGATCGAACCAGTGACCCCTACCGTGTCGAGATAGTGCTCTCCCGCTGAGCTAACCGCCCTTACTATGCTGAAGAAATCTTCAGCGGTTGATAAGTCTACCAGATTAGTAGCGCTCGTCAACTAGTTTTAAGAAGCAATCGTTCCTTGAGGATACACGACCATCAGAACAATCAAAGAAACCAAGAATACTGCTGCAAGAATAATTGTGATGCGAGTAAGGTTTTTCTCAACGATGCTCATTCCTTGTTGATTGTTATACATAGAGCTTGCGATCATATCTGAAACACCCGTACCTTTACCTGAGTGCATAAGGACGAAGATCACAAGACCAACACCAGAAATAACCAACAAGATACTAAATATGATAGCTACAACAGACAAAGTTTCTTCCTAACATACATACTGCCATACAAACACATCATTATGCCAAAGTTCCTACGCCTTGACAAGAAGTGATTCTGCAGTCATTTCTTTCGGAGCTTTAATGCCAATCATTTCCAAAAGTGTAGGTGAAATATTGGAGAGAGAACCATGCTTGTCTTTTAAAGACAAGTTTTTATCGGAGTAGTTAATCAACACTAACGGAACAGGGGCGGTAGTATGCGCTGTAAAAGGCGTACCATCTTCAGCAATCATACAATCTGCATTGCCGTGATCGGCAGTAAGTAGGGCTACACCGCCCTTTTCTTTTAATGCAGAAAGAACGCTTGCAACACCAGAATCAACGGCCTCTACAGCTGCCTTAGCCGCCTTAACAACTCCTGTATGACCTACCATGTCACAATTAGCAAAGTTAACGATATAGACATCTGCTTCATCAGCCATAATTGCATCATGCAAAGTTTGCGCAACCTCAGGCTCACTCATTTCGGGCTGAAGATCATAGGTGGCAACTTTTGGAGAAGGAATTAAAACTCTCGTTTCGTTTTTCTTGGGGGCTTCTATTCCACCATTCAAGAAGAAGGTAACATGAGCATACTTTTCCGTTTCTGCAATATGATACTGCTTAAGACCCTCATCAGCCAAAACGTCAGCCAGAACATTTTCCGGACATTCCTTAGGAAAAGCAATTTCAGCGGGAATAGTTGGATCGTATTCTGTTAAGCAAACAAAGCGTGGCTTTACCCAATGTTCTCGCTCGAACTTATCAAAATTTTCATCGCAAAGAGCTCGAGAAATTTCTCGTGCTCTATCGGGACGGAAATTAAAGAAGACAAACGCGTCCCCTTCTTTTACCCCCTCATACGAAAAACAAACGGGTTCAATAAATTCGTCGGTAACATCACGATTATAAGAATCGCTCATCATATCTTGGACCGAAGCATCACAAGCTCCCTCGCCTAACCAGATAGCGCTCCAGGCCCTCTGAATACGTTCCCAACGATTGTCGCGATCCATCGCATAATAGCGACCAGATACAACACCAATTTTACAATCAACATTCTTTGGTAATTGAAGGATTTTTTCTTCGAGCTCAGCAAGATACTTCTTGCCACTGCGAGGTGGAACGTCTCGACCATCCATGAAGCAGTGAACACGAATTGAAGAAACGCCCAACTCGCATGCCATATCCAACAATGAATAAAGATGTTCATTGTTGGAGTGAACTCCTCCATCACTCAATAAGCCCATCAAATGAAGCGTTGAGTTATTCTCGCGAACGTACGAAAAGGCGTTAACTAAAACTTCATTTTCGTAGAGAGATTTATCTGCGCAGGCATTATCAATGCGTGAAAGCTCCTGAAACACCGTACGACCTGCACCGATGTTTAAGTGACCAACCTCAGAATTGCCCATCTGTCCTTTTGGTAACCCTACAGGATTCCCCGAGGCATCAAGCGTTGTTTTAAAGCAGGTAGCAAAAACCTCATCCAAACAAGGGGTACTTGCCAAATCGATTGCATTGCCAGGACCAGCATCAGCAAGGCCAAATCCATCCATAATAATCAATGCTGCAGGAAGGGTAAGTTCTGATTGAGAAGTGTTACTCATTCTTAATTCCTTAATTGCCTAATATATTATTGAGCTACATGAGCAGCCTCGATAAGCTGTTTGAAGGTGTCCGCTTTCAAAGCAGCACCACCAATAAGGCCACCATCGATATCTGCCTGAGCTAAAAGCGAGTCAACGTTTCCTGGGTTCATAGAACCGCCATAAAGAACGCGAGTAGCACCAGCTATTTCAGTATTAAAGAGCTCAGCAATAGTAGAACGAATGGCAGCACATACTTCTTGAGCCTGTTCAGGTGTTGCTGTTCTGCCTGTTCCAATTGCCCAAATTGGTTCATAGGCAAATACGATACTCTTCATCTCGAGCTCATCAAGACCAGCAAGAGCAGCCCTTACCTGAGCACAAACAAACTCCTTATACTCCCCTGAATCGCGCAAATGAAGAGATTCTCCTACACAAACAATCGGAGTAATAGACGAAGCAACAAGAGCCTTCACTTTACGATTAACTGCCTCGTCGGTTTCGGCAAACATCTCACGACGCTCCGAATGGCCAACAATGCAATATTCGCAACCAACTTCCTTGATCATAGGAATAGAAATCTCTCCCGTATAGGCACCTGAAGATTCCCAGTGAACATTTTGTGCACCAAGAGAAATGTCGGTTTTATCGAAATCAAGGACAGTATAAACCGCCTTTAAATCAATTGAAGGTGGGCACAAAACAATATCTACGTTGTTCCACTTGCGGTTATACAAATTACAAAGCTGTTGAGAAAGAGCAACCGCCTCAGGAAGCGTTTTGTTCATTTTCCAATTGCCAGCCATCATATACGTACGCATAGTTTCCTCCTATTTAAGAGCTTCAACTCCAGGAAGTGCTTCCCCCTGAACGAGTTCCATAGAAGCACCGCCACCCGTGGAAATGAAAGTCATCTGATCGCCAAGATTGAACTTATTCACGGCAGCAACACTGTCGCCACCACCAATGATGGTTTCTGCTTCTTTATTTGATGCTACCGCCATTGCAACCCCTTTAGTGCCAGCTTCAAAAGAAGACATTTCAAAAACACCCATAGGTCCATTCCAGAATACCGTTTTTGCGCCAACAATAGCATGAGCATAAAACTCAGTGGTCTCAGGGCCAATGTCCAAACCCATCATATCTTCAGGAATCTCAGAAACGGAGCAGGTTACTGTATTGGCATCATTAGCGAAAGTATCAGCACAAACAACATCAGAAGGCAGAAGAATTGAAACGCCCGCCTTTTCCGCCTTGTCAAGCATCTGGGCAGCTCGATCAACCCATTCTTCTTCCATTAGAGAAGTACCTACTTTGTACCCCTGAGCGACCAAGAAGGTAAAACACATACCTCCACCAATGATAAGAGTGTCGCACTTATCAATAAGCGCATCGATAACAGCAACCTTGTCTGAAACCTTAGATCCGCCCAAGATGGCAACAAAAGGACGCTTAGGGTTATCGAGCATTGAGGTTAATGTGGTTACTTCCTTAGCCATTAATGCGCCAGCATAGGAAGGAAGATATGATGCAACGCCGGCAGTAGAAGCATGAGCACGGTGAGCAGCACCAAAAGCATCGTTAATGTAAAGATCAGCCAAGGAAGCTAATTCTTTTGCAAATTCTGGATCATTCTTTTTTTCACGTTTGTCGAAACGGAGATTTTCAAGCAAGACGATTTCGCCATCCGAAAGAGCGTCAACCGCTGCATGGGCTTTTTCTCCAACCGTATCTTCGGAAAAGAAAACAGGAGTATTTACGACCGTAGAAAGGTATTGCGCAACAGGCTTAAGCGAAAAGTCTTTTTCATATCCAATACCCTCTGGACGACCAAGATGGCTGCAAAGAATTATTTTCGCACCTTCATCAATAAGGTAGTTAATAGTAGGAAGCGCAGCTTTAATGCGCGTGTCATCCGTAACAGATTCTCCATTCAAAGGCACATTGAAGTCAACACGAACAAGTACGTGTTTCCCTTTAACATCTGCATCGGTATACGTTTTAATTGAACTCATGAAAAACCTTTCAACACCTAAAAAGGGAGCCCTCGAACGAGATGCTCCCTTTTGTTTCTTTTAGAAGTGATCGTTGCAACCTAACTAAGTACCCAATTAAAGCAAGATCTTTGCCAGATCCTTAACGCGGTTAGAATAACCCCATTCATTATCATACCAAGAAACACACTTGACAAAGTTGCCCTCGCCACCGAGAACCATAGTGAGCTTACTATCAAACAACGAGGAATGATCATCACCAATAATGTCAGAAGAAACAATAGGATCTTCAACATAGGCAAGAATTCCCTTAAGAGGACCTTCAGATGCAGCTTTGATTGCAGCGTTAACCTCATCTATCGTTACGGATTTCTCAAGCTCAACGGTAAGATCAACCATAGAACCATCTGGGGTTGGCACGCGAGTTGCAAAGCCATCAAGTTTACCCTTAAGTTCTGGAAGGACTAAAGCAACAGCACGAGCAGCACCTGTAGTAGTTGGAATCATGGAAAGAGCTGCAGCACGAGCGCGGCGCAAGTCTTTATGTGGCAAGTCGAGAATTTTCTGGTCGTTGGTATAAGAGTGGATAGTGTTCATAAAACCACGCTTAATGCCAAAAGTATCAAGCAAAACCTTTGCGAAAGGAGCGAGACAGTTAGTGGTACAAGAAGCATTAGAAATAATATGATGCTTCTCTGGATCATATTTGTCGTCGTTTACGCCCATAACAATGGTGATATCTTCGTTTTTTGCAGGAGCAGAAATAATAACCTTCTTTGCGCCTGCATCAATATGTGCATGAGCGGCATTTGCATCGGTAAAGAAGCCCGTTGACTCAACAACAATTTCTACACCAAGATCACCCCAGGGGAGATTATTAGGATTACGATCGCTTAGAACACGAACTTTGCGTCCATCAACTACTACATAATCACCATCAACAACTACCGAGTCATAAACTCGACCATGAATAGAGTCGTACTTAAGCAGGTGAGCCAAGGCGTTAATATCGCCAGGATCATTAATGGCTACGACCTCGAGATCAGGATCCTTCTCCATTGCTCGAAAAACAAGTCGGCCAATACGGCCGAAGCCATTGATACCAACCTTGGTTGCCATACATTTCCCCTTTCGTGAAAAGTTTATTACTGAACTGCGTACGTAAGCACACAAATTCGCATCATGATTCATGATACCACTACTGTGAAATATACTAAGACTTCTTTGTGTGTGGTAGTTCTTTTTCTATCTGTTCCAACCTACGAACACGATGATAAATTGCCGACTTAGACAACGGAGGATTCGCCATTTCTCCTAGTTCCTTCAGTGAGGCATCAGGGTAGCTCACACGCAATCGAATATAATCCTGCAGCGCTTTGGGAAGTGTTTTGATGTCATGATGCTCCAAGACATGACGTATCGTTTTAATTTGCCCTATGGAAGCTTGAGCGGTTTTCGCTTGATTGGCAATTTCTGCATTAACACGCCTATTCACGTCGTTGCGCACACTCTTGAGCACACGCTCATTTTCCATTTTAAGCGCGCATTGATGCGCTCCTACCAGTGCCAAAAATGACGAAATAGCAGAACCGCTCTTAAGATAAATAGTAAATGAGTTTCGTCGTTCAGTAACTTTAGCGACAATACCCGCTGAAGCCATTAGCTCAACAACATCATTTGCCATTGTTTGAGTTTCAACGGTTATTTCGAAGTGGAAATCGCCTTTAGGGTTAGCAATAAAGCCGCTTCCTAAAAATACACCACGCAAATAAGCAGCGGAGCAACAGCGTTTCTTAACCAAATCTTTACTTACACCACGCTCTAAATGCCCCTCTTTATCAAGTACGCCCAATACGCGAAGTGCAGCATTGAGCCCCTTTTGGTTTGGAACTTCAATGAGCCAGTTAGGTGTTTTATGAAGAACACTTCTGCGCATTGTTAAGTCAGTTTTTAAGCCAAAAATTTCATGAAGCGCCTTGATAACAAAACGAGCCACAACGGGAGCATCAGTAGCAACCTCGAGACGATACTGCCCCATTCCGCTTAAAAGAAGTGTTCCTTCGATACGAATTAACGCAGCAAGCGTAGCTCCTATACAGTGAGAACATACAGGTTCAACGCGAGAAAGCTCTTCTTTTACTTCGGTTGTGAAAGACACAGCTTAAACACCCCCGCAAAAGCTTGTGCAAGAGCTTCGGGATCATGCCACGTTGGGCGAAGAGGATCAACCATATTACGAAGCAAAACAACAATACCCTGCCGCTGAATTTGGTTAATATCTTCTTGTGTTACCTTCACGCTTTGAATTTTTGATTTCAGTGGAGTGCCTTTTCGCTCTTCTGAATAGCGTGTATTAAGTGCGCCTTGACCTGCAATAGCCTCAAACGAACCCGTTGCAAAACGAGCACTGGAAGGTTTTGAAACGGTATGAATAAGCACGTAATCCAAGATGCCAGCCATACCATGTTTCAAAAGTGCCTGAACATGCTCAAGGGCACTTAAGCCCCATGTTTCCCCTTGCTGATCTGCTAAACTGCAAACAAAAAGTGTTTTAGCCCGAGACTGCGAAATGGCGTCAATAATCCCTGGAACAAGCAGATTAGGAATAATGGAAGTAAAGAGCGATCCAGGTCCTAACACAATCAAATCAGCATCACGAATAGCTCGCAAGGCTTCCATATAAGGCATGCACTGCTCGGGCGATTCTAACCAAACAACATCAAGCGCCGTTGGTGATTTGCAGGCATTGGCCTGCCCTTTCAAAATCATTCCATCTTTGGTTTTGGCGCAGAGAGTAATATTGTTAAGCGTAGAAGGATACACATGTCCCTGCGCATCGAGCAAACGACCGCATATTTTAATTGCCTCAGGAAAAGAACCCGTGGCATTTTCTAGAGCTGAGAGCATAAGGTTGCCCAAGGTGTGGTTACGAGCAAATTCAAAACGATATTTAAATGCCTTCGTGAGTGGATCATTAGGATCTTTCGCAAAGGCAGCTAAGCATTTTCGAATATCACCTGGTGGCGTTACATGAGCTTCTTCACGAAGAATTCCTGTCGATCCTCCGTCGTCTGCCATAGCAACAACTGCAGATGTTTGAACCCCCATTTTCAAGAGTGTTCGAATGGAAACCGGAGCACCCGTTCCACCACCAATAACAACTGCTTTTAGAGAGCTGTAATCTATATGATCTTGGGTTAGGTCAACCGATACCGCCTGAAATCGTTCAGTTAGCGCTGGGTCATGGGTAAAAGGAGGCTTGATCATTTGGTTGCCACCTTTGAAGTGTCTGCCAAAGCAATGTCACGGTGAGCAACCGTAACATTGTATTCTTGACCCTTAAGAAGCTCGGCAGTTTTTTCTGCCAAAGCAACGCTTCTATGCTGACCCCCCGTACATCCAACACCAATAGCAAGATGCTGCTTACCTTCAGCTACATAACCAGGCATAACGCAATTAAGAAGGTTCTCCCAAGCAATAAGAAACTTCTTCGTTTCTTTATTTTCTAGCACATAGTCACGAACAGGCTTATCAAGACCTGTAAGCCCACGAAGCTCAGGAATATAGAAAGGATTCGGCAAAAAGCGAACATCAATTACGATATCGGCATCCGTTGGTGCGCCATGCTTAAAACCAAAGGAATATACAACAACATTCATGCCATCTTTATCGGTTTCTTTTGAGTACAACGAGCGCAATTCTTCGCGTAATTTACGAGGATTCATGTGTGTAGTATCAATATAGGAATCCGCAATATCTTTAAGTTCATGCGTGAGACTGCGTTCATGCTGAATTGCCTGAGAAATTGTGAGAGCATTATTGACACATAACGGGTGACGTCTGCGGGATGCTTTGTAGCGTGCAACAAGCGACTCATCCGATGCATCAAGAAAAATAATTTTATACGTTACGCCTGCAGTTTTAAGATTATGAAGCTCTCCAACAAGCTGTTTGAAATACTCACGATTTCGCGCATCACAAACAATAGCAAGCCTACGCGCAAAATCATTCTGGCCTGGCAAGCTTGCCAAACTAACCATATTCATAATGAGAGAAGGAGGAAGATTATCAATGCAAAAATAGCCCAAGTCCTCAAACGTGTGCATCGCTTCAGTTCTTCCGGCACCGCTCATTCCCGTGATAATAACGACATCAGGACCAGGATGGCCTCCTGCTTCAACCGTGCCAGTCGCAAGCTTTTCTTCAATAGGAGAATCACTCATGCAAATCGTTTCCTTCTATAGGATTATTCTTGTTTTCATTATACTGCCTTAATAGGGTAAACAAATCTTCAGCAACCGCATCAGGCAAAACACCCAATTCTTTGATTTGCTCAAGCGACATCTTTCTTAACTCAGTAAAGTTACCAGCAGCTTTAAGTAGCTTCTTTTTTCGTTTTGGACCAAGTCCAACCACTTCATCTAGAATGCTCGTAGTCATTGCTTTACGCCTGAGTTCACGGTGAAAGGTAATTGCAAAACGATGGGCTTCATCTCGCACCTGTTTAACAAGATACAAACTAGGAGAGCCACTCGGCAAAACCACCGGACCGCTCTCCTGCCAAGGAACAAACAGTTCCTCGTCGCGTTTAGCAAGGCCACAAACAGGAATATCGTCCACTCCTAAATCTTTAAGTTGGCAAAGAGCTGCCGTAAGTTGGGGTTTACCCCCATCAACAATAATCAAATCAGGCTTTTGAGCAAACTGACTATCCTTCATTTTTTGAGCGTTGTAGCGCCTATCGAATACTTCGCGCATCATGGCAAAGTCATTTGCTTCATCGGTTTGCATGCGAATTTTGAAACGTCGATACTGCGCCTTATCAGGCCGTCCATTCGTGAAAACAACCATTGAAGCAACTGAATGTTTGCCGTGAATGGTTGAAACATCGAAGCATTCAATTCGATAGGGTGGATGTTCAAGAGCTAATGCGCTCTCAAGTTGCAATAAAGCAGCATTGATACGCTTATCGTCATAGCTGCTTCGTGCCTTATAACGCAACAAAGCATGACGAGCATTTTTTTGAGCAAGAGCTAATAGAGCATTTTTTTCACCACGTTGCGGAACCGTAAAATGCACCTGTGCACCATGAGTACTCTCGAGCTTCGTAGTGAGCCACTCTTCAAGCACCTCATAATCTTCTGGCATTTCACCAATGATGAGTTCGTGAGGAATGGATGAAGTTGAATCGTAATAACGAAGTAAAAACATACGAAGTAATTCATCAGAAGGAACATCGTTGCCTTTATTGAAAATAAACTCGTTACTGTTTATTACACTTCCTTCACGAACAATCAGCACAGTAATTCCTGCAATGGTTTCTTCGCGATAGACGCCAACAACATCCGCATCAAGACGTCTCGAAGAAACAGCATGCTGCTTATCTTCAAGAGATTCAATGGTTTCAATATTTTTTTTGATTCGAGCTGCTTTTTCAAAATCAAGCGCCTCGGCAGCGGAAGACATTTCTTCATAGAGCTCTTCTAAAAACTCTTTTCGCTCACCCAACAAAAATCTCTCAATTTTTTTTACGTGTTCTTGGTACTTATCAGGGCTAATACGACCACAACAAATCCCAGGACCTAAGCCAATATGAGCGTCAAAACAAGGTCTTGCATCAAATGCAACATCCTCATAAGCAACATCCTGTAACTGTCGATTTAAGCGGCGCCATTCTGCACACGAATACGTGCATAGGGGAATGATTTTTCGAACGATGTCGATTAAATTTCTTGCTGCCCTGCTATCAGTATACGGACCAAAATAACGCGTAGTCGGCTTATGAGCCTCGCGCGTATATTTAATAGCTGGAAACACATCCCCCTTGGTTAAGGCGATAAAAGGATAGCTTTTATCATCTTTAAAATCCGCATTAAAATAAGGAGAGTATTGCTTGATCAGGTTTTTCTCTAAAACAAGGCTTTCGTGCTCGTTATCCGTGACCACATATTCAAATGAATCAATCTGAGAAACCAAGAGAGGAATTTTCACACGAGAATCTTGGTAGTTTACATATTGACGCATGCGAGCTCTAAGCTGTTTAGCTTTCCCCACATAAATCACCATTCCGTCTTTATCTTTCCAGAGGTAAACCCCAGGAAGCGCAGGAACGGAAGCAAGCTGTGCTTTTATTTCATCCAGTGAAGCCATGAATAAGCTTAAACGTGGTCCTCGACGTCGATCATCATTAAGCTTACGTTGTCACGCATTTCTTTGGCTTGAAGACGCGTTAGCTGACCTGAAGCATAATGATCTTGAATCTCTTGAATTTCGTACTGAAGTCCTTTTCGTTGAATTTCCCTTAAACGGCTCTTTTCCCCTAAAACTCCAGGAGATTCAACATCTTCATCGCTCGACTGAAGAATACTCAACACCGTTTCATGAGAAATCATCAACTTGGCAACAACCTCACTCGGATAGTTCGGATCATTCACAAGCGAGCTTAAAAACTCAATAGCATATTCTTCGCCCTTAATACGGATTTTGCGCATTTCTTCATCGTTGAGATGAACATCTATATTGAACAATTCAGCGATTGATTTTTTGATCGCTTGAAAAAGCACACGAACGCGACCAAGGTATTTTTGAAAAGACCAGAGTGATTCCTTCTCATGCGCAAGAAGGTACTTTTGCTGCATTATGCGTCTTAGATACGTAAAGCAAAGGTAATAATCAACCTCATTTTTGTTGGACGCCTCAAGCAATTTATCTGCCTGATAATCGATAACCTGAATTCTTAACTTTGTTGTAGAAGGTGGCTCTAAATCACTTGCGTCACGAATGGAAGCAATGCGCATGTTGTACGATCGAATAACGTCATTTGTTTCGCGATCAATATCATCATCGGAATCTGCGATTAACCGCTCGATAACCATTCGCAATATTTCGATCTTAATAACCTGAAGCTCTTTTGTTTTCTCATCTTCATCATCTTCTTTAGGAGCCAAAACTGGCAGAAGGAAATTTGCCAAAAGAAGAGTGCATAAAATTACGCCAGAAGCCAAGAAAATAATGAGTGATCTTTGAGGAAAATCAGAACCATCCGATAAGAAAAAAGGAATGGAAAAGATAATCGAAAGCGTGATGGCACCCTTTGGCCCACCAACAGTAGTAATAAGAGCATTACGAATAGTGTTTTTGGTGAGTTTATCGCGCTTTCCCGTTTCAGGGTTTCTCGCAACACAGGTCATTCCAAGGGCCCAAAGGAATCTGAGCACGACAATCAATGCCGTAATGCCTAAAACATAACCAATAACAACAAAGTTATTGATATAAACATCACCCCACGTTGATTGCATTGCCATGGGAAGCTGCATACCAAGAAGAACAAACACAATGCCGTTAAGAGCAAAGCCAAGGACTTTCCATACACTTGAAAGTGCAATGTTCAAACGTGAACGATACGGGGAAACTTTCTTATCATTATTAAGCGACCACACAATGCCACACGCTACAACAGCCAAAATGCCACTCACTCCAATGAGCTCCGAAATAAGAAAGACAACAAACGGCATAGAAACCTCAAACAAAACATGGAAGGTAATGTTGTCGAGGCCTAAATCGCGAATTTTAGAGGAAATAAAGAGGAACAGAACAGCCAAAATGATACCCAACACAATGCCGCCGATAAAGCTAAAGAGTAGCGATGTAGTGGCATCGAGAAGAGAAAAGAACCCCGTGACAGCAGCAGCGATTGCAAACTGAAATGAAACAACACCCGAGGCATCATTGACAAGCGCCTCTCCTTGTAGAATTGCACCTTCTCGTCTCTTAGGTTGAGCCTCTTGCTTGAGTGCTTGTACCGCAACAGCATCAGTAGGCCCTAAAGCCGCGCCCAAAGCAAAAGCGGCAGCCAAGGGAATAGAAGGAATCAGAGCATTAACAGC
Organism: Eggerthella sp. CAG:368; assembly: GCA_000434775.1. Taxonomy (GTDB): domain Bacteria; phylum Actinomycetota; class Coriobacteriia; order Coriobacteriales; family Eggerthellaceae; genus Anaerotardibacter. Next base: position 167,726 of record FR895492.1, read on the forward strand.
GAAGCCAACACAAAGAGTGATAACAATAACGAGGCCAATAGCAAACGACAGAATCGTCCCTTTGTTTTCCCATAGATTCTTTTTGTCGGCTTCAAGCGCATCACTAAACAACAGTGGAGCAATAAAGAGAATAAGGAACAGCTCAGGTTCAATATTGATAGTAACGGGCGAAATTGCCAAAAACGCAATTACAACACCAAGACCAATCTGAATAAGAGGCAATGAAACTTTGGGGACGAACTGGTCAACAATCGATGAAATAAGTACCGCGATTCCTAATAATAATATCAGTTCAAAAGTCGCCAAATGATACTCCCAGCATGCGCAAATTTCTTTTCTCATCTTTTATTAAAGCAAATAGCTTATAAGAAAACGAAATAAGCAAATGATTTGCACAACTGCCATTATTGTTTCCGTATCTAGTGTCGTACTTGCGGGCGAACTCCTAAAAACCATCCACAGGATGGTTTTCTTAACGGAATTCCACCCTAATGGGTTCGAGTCATGAATGTCTCATGAAAAAGAAAAAGCTCCATTGCTGAAGCGTAGTTTCAAAATGGTGGACCGTCGGGGACTCGAACCCCGGACCTTGGGATTAAGAGAGCGGATTGTATCGTCTCGTAACGTCTTCTTATATATAAAGAAGCTGGTCATTGCGGATTATATACTCTTATTTTTTGCCCCTTAGTGACCAAGATGTGACCATTTCTTTTTACTTGTGACCATCGGCACAACTCACTCGTTCAATAAGGTCTCCCACATCAGGCAGATCATAATGCTTATACGTAATGGCATCGGTGGTATGCCCTAACAACTTAGCTATGTCTTCCAAATCTACGCCCTTGGTTCTCATATTAGTGGTGTAGCTATTCCTCAAATTTTTCAAGGGAATAAACGGGTATTCTTTATCCAAAAACCAACGCTTATACTCACGCTTAACCTCCTCGGGATTTCTTGGCTGTCCAAGCCCGTTATCACACATCCACGCTAAACCATCTTCTTGTGCTTGGCTTGCGAGTTCTAATATTCGATTTGTCCACGGCGGCGCAATAATAGCCCAACGCGATTCAATTCCCGCCGAATCTTCTGTTTTAAGCTTGTCCCTAACGCTTATCTTGCGGTTAACAATCTGCACAGTGGTATCAATGAGCAAAGCGGCGTATATATCGCCTTTATGCTCGATTGCGCTAATCTTTTCAGGCTTTAACCCAAACGCTTCAGAGACACGGCAGCCACCAAACGCAGCAGCCAAAAACACCGCTTCCCACACTTCCCCACGCGCGGCTTCTGCGATTTTGCCAAGCGTAGCATCATCTCCCGTTGTCTTGTTGACGTTAATCACTCGCGTTTCTTTGCCTGGCAATCTGTAACGCCGCTGCATAATGTTTTCGCTCACATAATCCATAGCATGAGCGCGTCCGAGCATTGCCGAGAAAGCAGTTTTAGCATGCCTAGCCGCACCATAGCTCATGGAATCAAGCCAAGCCTGAACTTCTTTACCTGTTATTTCATTTAATAGATGCTTACCGAACACGGGCTCAATTTTACTTCTGTAGATATTTCTATAGCCTGCAACAGTCGAAGGCGCTAAATGTTGTTCGATCTCTGGCAGGTAATACTTAACCCAGAAGAATGATACTGTCATTTGAGCGTCTGCTTGCTCAATATCGGCATGGATACGATCGAGTTCTAATCGAGCATCCTTTTTGGTGCCGTGTATGGTTTTAGTGCCATAAAGACGTTTTCCCGTTTTAGCATCGTAGCCTTTAGGCCAGCGGATGCGCCAAGCATCGCCGCGCTTGCCAATGCTTCCCCATTCGCTTCTCATGGTACAATCACCTTACCTTCCGTTTATCGGTTGGTGTTCGTTTAGCCTCGCGCATATGAGCGGCAACTCTGCGCGAGGTTTCTTTATTGCGTTGGCTTATCTGAACTGCTAATTTGCATTTTTTGCAATAACCACTCCCCCTAAACTTGCAGTTAATTTTTAATCTTTTTTGATAAGATATAAGCGGAACCTGAACGCGCGATAATGCGTCAGTAGGATTCCACAGGGGGCGGCTTTTGCCGCCCACCTTATTTATTTGAGGCTGAATCTCTTGGCGAAAACGCTGGAATACTAAAAGATTCATATACTCCACTTGCGGTAGCTATTTTTATATAGGTACGCGCAATGTCTATCACTTTAAGTGCGCCTTCGTCTTTTAAGTACTCGTCCTTTTGGTCTTCTGTGGCATCGTCAAGGAAAATGAATATTGTTCTCGATTTGAAATGAATATCATAAGTTGGAGCACCATTACTATCTACATCCAATACAAAATCGAGTACGATGTCGCCTTTGTCGTTTCTTTGTGGAAGAAACTTATAGTTCACAATTAGTTCGTGGCGTTTTTCTTCTTTGTTTTTCGCTTCAATATTGGACGCAAACGAAAACTCAAGAACCTTGCTATCGTCCATGTATACTGACAAGGGGGCAATCTTTTCAAAACTCATAATTACATCTCCCTTGCTTCAAAATCATACGAAGCTTGTTCTTTTTGCGCCTTAGGAAATGGTAAAATAATGCAGTCCCCTCTATCTGCCATAATGCCAACCTGCTTTATGCTTTCCATAAAGATATTGTCATGCTCTTTATAGATTCTCATGAGGTTATCTACAGGCTTTGTTTGTAATACTTTTCCGCTTTCCCAACGCGAAACAGTAGGGTCAGCAACACCTAGAACGCGCTGAAATTCTTTCTGTGTCAACCCATGACGCTTTCTTAGTTCCTTTATCCCTGTTGGAGATAAAAGCCCCACAGCTTTTGAGTACTGGTCAATAATTTGTTGGTCGTATTTCTTTCCCTCGGCAGCATCAAATACAATTTCGTCGCACTTTTCGCACTGGTAATAATTAATTCCACAAATAGTTAATTCTTCGCCGCGGAATACCTCAGTAAACGGCGCTGATGTTAAATGCATCTCTCCACCACATTCTAAGCAGCGCATAATAAACTCCTTAATATGTATAGCCGTCCTCTTTTAAAGACCAAATCTCTAAAGAGGCTTTTCCGTTCTCTTCAATAAAAAACTTTACATACCATTCTTCGCCGTAACAAATAACATGACGGTAAATATCAGCGAAAACTCCTGGAATATTTTCTAGCTTGTCGGTCTTGTAATAGTTCTCTGGGCGAATCGCAGCAAATACGTCTTCTATTGTCTCGTCTACAATGTACCCATGGTTTTGTAGATTGTTCCTAAGCCTCTTTGTTGCTCGATAGTTTGCTTCTTTGACGAGATTTTGCGCAACTTCAAGGTCGTAATAAGGCTCTCTTTCCATGCGCAAACGCTCCCCTTTCTCCCATAATTTAGCACCATGCTAAATTAAGCTCAATAGAACATCTGTTTTTGCACATATGGGTTCTAGTTCAAGTTCACCCTCGGAAACAATGTTTCTTAAATGCTTGCTTACAACTGTTCGACCTACATCAAAAAGCACAGCAATTTCTTCTTGCGTAAGCCAAAAGGTCTCATTCATATAGCGAACCTCGACAGGGACGTTTGTTTCTCCTGACTGATAAAGAATTATTTCAGCCTTAATCGGTTCGTTATTATCCATTTTGTTTCTCCATGTCCTCCCGAATAAGCCTCTTAATGTAGCCCGCTTTATTGGGTTGCGCGTCTAAATGAGCCAACAGATCGGCTTCACGCGGGGAAAACCTCACAACACGCTGAACAAGCTTTTCTTTGTGGTACTTCTTAGATGCTCTCTTTTGAGCTTCGGTAACCATTGCTATACTCCTTCATATGGAGGCGGCTTTAAGCTTCTTTCGGGAGAGCCTTGTCGGCTCTCCCTTGTTGCTCACTTCTTGCGATTAAGAAGCTTGCACTTTATGGATACAGTGAGGGCGAGTCGCCATATCCGAATTGTGAAACTCATTGCCGCCTCCTTTCTTTTCTTTAACTTACAGTTATTATTATAGTGTATACACTATATACCGTCAAGCAAATAATAAAAGAAATTCAGCGTTTATCAGGTGTTTTACCCAGCCTTGGTATGTATTGGTAAAGATTCGGAGCTATCTTTTTCGATTTATTAATCCTGAAAGACAATCAACAAACTCCAATAGTTAGCACGTCCTCCAAATGCATATTTCTTCTTTACATAACCGGAATAAATTATCTTTTTACCAACACAATTAGCAAGATTCTTATATCTTGAACTTCTCGCATTAATATCAAAGAGAATTTCATCTTTTGCTTTTATAAGAACATGCGGTTTCTGTGTTGGTTTATGATCTACTGAAAAACTAACCGTTAAACAAAGAGGAACTTCGTTCTTTTCCTCTTTGTCCGCTAAAAAACCCTCCTCGTATATATTGGCAATAAAAAAGTTGAAATTTGCTGGAAGATCTATAGAAACAGATTCCCTAACTAGATTCTTTTCTCTCTCTTCGTCTCTTTGTCTAGATAACTCTTTCCCTTTTTCGTTTTCCAAAATAAAAAGTTCTACATAATTTGTCAGCGTTAGCTCTGTTCCGGCTTTCGGGAAAACTACCGCAAATGGAGCATAATCACCAACATCGTACCCTGATCTTTCGAGATAACCATTGCTTAAAATGCCGACCATTACCCCGCTATTGGACACTACAGCATAATCTCCTTCCTGAAAATTCCAATCAGTTATACGCTTTTTCCAATGCCTTGGAAGATGGGCTTGCGATGGGTGTACCACCCTAAGAAGAACGGTGTCTCCATTTATCCCTATAAGTATCCACCTAAAGTAAGCACAGGCAGAAACACGCCAAGCATCAGCAACGTAAGCAGAAGGAGAGTAATATTCAGACCCTCTAGAGTTTTTGCCTTTTCCTTCGGAAGTGAAACTCCAAGATCTTTCTCCTCTTTTTTCTATAACGGTGAACTCTTTCACTAATCAACCTATCTCGTTTACTAAAATTCCCAGTCGAACGGCAAAACGTAATAGACAACTCTACCTATAATGGTTATCTGCTCTGTTCCTTCTTCGTTATAGTTAAAAGTCTTTGTAGTGTATGTCGGATCATCAGAATCTGGTATTAGCTGGAATCCATTAGCAAGCTGCTTTACCCTCTTAATGGTTGCATCGTAGCCATTAACACACACCGCATAGGGTTCATTGTCGTGGTCTATTTCTTTACAGGGATCAACCAGCGCAAAGCAGCCATTAGGAAGTACACGATTCATACTCTCCCCCTCTACCTTTAACAGGAAGGCATCGGGATATTTTTCGTGTACCTTAGTTGGCACTGGTTGAGTTCCTTCAATATCAAGCATTTCTATTGGCGTTCCAGCTGCAATGGATCCGTATAGAGGAACATCAACCATGGCACTATTAGGCAGTGACGAATTTTCCATTCCTAGCAAGTAAGATATAGTCACTCCAAGTGTCGCGCTCAGCTTAATTAAGACACTAGATTTTATGTCTCGAGCGCCAGCCTCATACCTTTGTATTGTTTGCTGGGTTGTCCCCATTTTGTCGGCAAGGTCTTGCTGAGACCATCCTTTTGCTATGCGAGCTTCCGCAATTTTATATCCAGCCATTTTTATATCCTTCGGATGTTATACACCGATATAGTGTTATTTTTTCACACCAAAACGGTTGCATGCAACACCAGAGGGGTGTATATTTATCACATCACAAACACCGTTTCGGTGTTAGGAGGTGAAAATGAGAGGAAATATGAAAGCAGAAAGAGCGCGCTTAAACCTGTCGCTCGAAGATGTAGCTAATGCCGTTGGAGTTAACAAGAACTCTGTGGCTCGATGGGAGAGCGGAGAAGTCGAACCTGTCTCCGAGAATCTCGAAAAACTAGCAGAACTGTACGGGTGCTCTGTGGAGTACTTGCTTGAACAAACACCAGATCGCCACGGGAAAGCGATTGCAAAAGTTTAAACATCCCCAAACACTCCCCTATGTGGCAGCAGGTACCTAATTCGGATTTCTCCTAATCGGTTGCCTCATTTTGCCCCTTAAACCCATCTACCTGCTGTCATTTAGGGAGTGTTTAGCACCTTGAAAACCGCATAAAGACACGAAGAGAAAGGAGGAAGAGATGGAAGCCTTAGTAGTAGAACTCGTGCCGAAAATTAAGGGCTGCGATCTTAAAAAAATTCTCAAAATCACAGCCCATTTAAAGTGGCACGCAGAAGAAGCAGAACGCCTTTCTAGAGAACTTAACGAAGAACTTGCTAAAGCCGAACCTCACGTTGACTAAAGAGAGAAAGAGCAGAGAAAGTTCTTAGCTAGTCAATAGCGGCTAAGAGTGAATCTAGGTGGTAACTAGGCATGACTAGCACCAACCTAGAGCCAAGCTTTTTTCTTTCACTTGCACTGATTAGGTTAAAGGGTCAATCCGCCCTTGTTTCCCGTGCGGGAAACGATAGTTCACCTTTTGAGTGAACCCCCTAAAACAGCAGGCATTCATGCTTACCTCTTTAGTTGCAAACTTCAAGCAGCTTACGCTTGGGCGGCTTTGCTATTTACGAAAGACCGCCATCTCAAAATGTTGGCCAAAATGACCACCTCCTTTTGTAGAGGCATTTAGAGACACAAACAGTATAAGAACAAACATTCATATACGTAAAGGAGAAAACATATGAGAAGCAACATTGCAAAGCTATGCGAAGAAAAAGGCATTAGCCGTTATCGACTAGCTAAGAACTTAGGTATCACGGATGAAATCTTATACCGATACGAAAAGAAAGGCTTAGACAAAGCGCAATTTGGCTACATGGTCAAAATCGCTAAAGAACTTGGATGTTCACTTGAAGAGCTATACGAGGAGTAAAAATGAAAAGATTTCTCTGGCTTCTATTTTGCTTTATCACAGGTGCAATAGTTGCTCACTTATTAAGCTTACACAAGCTTACATAGCTCATTAAATTCACTAGAACTTAGGCCAATTTTATTTACGCAATACATTAACCCTCCAACCACTTACTACGATGCTTCCTTATTTCAAGAATAACATCGGGCTGAATTTGGAAGTCTATCCATTCAAAAACCCCCGTAAAAGGGGGCATACCAAAAATACCAAGCTCGCACAGAGTAAGAGCATCGTGATCATGAGCACTTAGATTAACGGAACCCTCATTTAAGGCTTCAATAACAAGCCCACGTTGGCGATTGGTTAGTGAAGCAAAACAGCGTTCGAGATTTTTTATTTTTTGGCGCTTTGTCGCTGGGGTTTGTCGGCTATGCCCAACACCACGACGGTATCCACAACTATAACCAAGAACACCCATAGCTGTACCGAAAGCTACACAAGCAAAGGTATCAATGTCAGGGACAACGTAAGACAGAACAAAAGAGATAAGCCAAGACACAAGGGAGGAAATAACAGCAGAAAAAACAGTGCCTAAAACATCGAAGTTTTGCATTGCGCTCCTAACAGAAAGGTAAAAACATGAATCAGTTTATCCCATTTCTCGCAATGACTTTTATTGGCGTTGTATGCGCCTTAATCGGATACAAGATAGGGCGAATGTAAGCCATCGAAAACAACAAAAAGCCCCCGCCACACCACTGACGAGGGCAACCGCTTAGAAGCGGACAACACATTAACGATTCTAAGGAGGATCGATGAATTATGCAAGTAACAACACCACTCACTATAGGAGTGAAAGAAGCAGCCAAAATAACGGGGTTACCAGCGAGCTTCATATATCAATGTTGCCGCAGACAGGACGAGCTGAGACTCCCTCACATCAAAAGCGGTACTCGTATTCACGTAATCACCAAAGAGATACCAGCTTGGATGGAAAAACTCGCAGAAAGCTAACTGATCTGGAAGCCTTACTAATCGCTCTACTTACCGCGTCTGTTCTTCTGTTTTATCTATACGCAATGGGCGTGGTGACGTTTCAATGAGCGCATGGAC
>FR895492.1:175653-175862 GCA_000434775.1 Eggerthella sp. CAG:368
ACCCACGCGCTCGAAGCTGTTAGATGGGCAAAGAAACCCTACCCCGCTAATCCAGTGCGTACCAATTGGGATGAATGGCTAGAACGACTTAAAGCAGAGGCCAGAAAGCCATACAAGCAAACCATCATGAGGAATCAATCCTCGATGGGTATGAACAACAACCTATGGCCTGCGCTCTCTCGTTTTGCCCTCATGGCAGAACCCGAAAC
>FR895492.1:175910-177925 GCA_000434775.1 Eggerthella sp. CAG:368
ATCAGCCCTTGATTCGCCTGCTGGGATTGAGCTTCTAAACGAACTCTTCCACCAGATCACAGGCAGCAACCCAAAGGTTTACGACTGGAGATACGCGAGGAAGAAACGCTAATGATCAATTCGTATGTAGCAAACCTCATTCCCGTTAAAAGGCGAACCAAGGTAACCACTCGCAATGGATACCCCCACGTCTACACCCCAACCAAAACACTAGAGGAAGAAGAGATAGTGGGCTATGCCTATCGCGGCGAGAAATACACAGGGGCGGTAAGGCTAACGCTCCATATCTTCAAAGCCTTACCCAAGAGAACCCCTAAGAACATTCAGCGAGAGCGCAATACCAGCAAACCCGACATCGACAACGTCCTAAAGGCGGTTATGGATGCCTTGAATGGTATTGCTTATGACGATGATTCGCAGGTGTGTGAAATACACGTCTACAAGCACGATAAAACACGGCGAGCTGGTGACAGCATCCGCTTCAGCGTTGAGCCTATCGACGCGAGCGAAAATCTTTAAAGGAGAACATACATGAGTGAAAAAGTTGAAGCAGTGGTGATTGAAGAGCAAAACGGGCTATCCGTTTCGTTCTCACCAGCATCCATCACTGCTAACTTCAAGGCACTAAATGAAAGAGTTGATGAGCTTTTATCAGCCTATGATGCTGAAATTGATATAACCGACAAAGAGCAGATTAAAACCGCTAAGCATGATCGAGCCTACTTAAACTCAATCGCCAAAGAAATTGATGAGCGCCGAAAAGCCATTAAGCGCGAATACGAGAAACCCCTTAAAGACTTTGAGAGTCAAGTATCAACTATCACCTCAAAGATTAAAGAGGTTTCATCTCAGATTGATGCAAAAGTAAAAGAAGCCGAACAGATCGCTAAAAACCGCAAAGAGAACGAGCTACAAGAGCACTATGAAGCCTATGCGGGTTTGCTTGCTCCTGTTGTCCCTTTTAGCCGTCTTATGAATCCAAAGTGGCTCAATAAGTCTTTTAACATCGTAAAGGCTAAAGAAGAACTTGAAGCAAAGGTTGATAAGGTTGCATCTGACTGGGAATCCTTAAAGAAGCTCAACCTTGATTTCTATGACATGGCAGAAGCTAACTTCTTTGAAACCTTGGATATAGCTTCTGCAATCGCCTATAACGACAAGCTTGTTTCAGACCGCCAAAAAATCGAAGAGATGAAGGCGGAAATTGAAGAAGAGCCTGTTGAAGCCATTCCAGAAACACCAATCCAAGAGATACCGCAAGCACCTATTCCAGTGGCACCAATCCTTGACGCTCCAGTTGAAATTCCTTGTGCATGGGTGGTTGTAATTCCAAGCGCCACCACAACTCAAGCACGCGAAGCAGGCAAGATTTTAGGCTCAGTTGGTATTACGGGTTCTTTCAAGCGTGGCACCCTTGCCGAGGTATACGCAAGGGAGGTTCCTTATGTCTAACATCCACGAGAAGCTACTCACAATCCAGCAGAAGTTAAAGGTAGAGAAAAGCCAATACAACAAGTTCGGAGGGTTCTCGTACCGCTCCAAAGAAGACATCCTAGAAGCACTAAAGCCCCTTTGCAAAGACGCTAATTGTGTTGTTATCTGTGACGACTCTGTGTATGCAGCAAGTGAAACGTATATCTATATCGAAACCGTAGCCAAACTTATTGATTGCGAAACAGGTGAGTCTCTCGAAGCTTCTGGATTTGCGCGTGAGCCTGAAAATAAGAAAGGTATGGACGCCTCACAAATTACAGGTACCGCATCCTCGTATGCAGGCAAGCGTGCACTGGGTAACTTGTTTGCGATTGACGACACGGCGGATGCTGACACATNNNGACACATACGAACCAGAATCAACACAGCCGCCGCAAGATAGACCCTTCGTTGCCCACTGTAAAACCTGCGGCGCACGCTATCAATTCAATCCAGGAACAACTCTTGAAGCAATGAATCAGATTCAGTGTTGCGCGAACCCCAACTATGAGGTTGAACAATGATTTTCGATCTACAACAAG
>FR895492.1:178004-201819 GCA_000434775.1 Eggerthella sp. CAG:368
AAAAGCGGCTGTCAGCTTGCAAAAAATGAAGCCGAATACCGAAAGGCTTTAAGGGTCGAAATCCTCTTAGAGAGAGCAAATAAGACCCCTGTGAGCATCGTTTCGGACATCTGTAGAGGAAAGCCCGAAATAGCCGAACTGAAGCTTAATAGGGATTGCTCAGAGGCAGTTTATAGCGCGTCAAAAGAAGCAATCCATGCAATCAAATTAAGGCTTCGAATCTTAGATGAAGAAATAACCCGTGAATGGAATTCAGGAGGAATGTAATGAGATCGACCCTTAAACAAGCCCGCATAGCGGCTGATATGACCCAGCAACAAGTAGCTGATTACTTGGGAATCACTACGAGAAATTATCAAAAGATAGAATCTGGTCAAATGCTTGGCAGCATAAAAAACTGGGATAAATTGGAAGATTTATTCTCTATTCACCAGAGGAAACTTCGTCAGATAAGCCAAGAAGATAATCGGTAGTTACACCGAGAATGATTGAGAGAGACACTAGAGTATTCAGCGGAGGTTCAACGTCCCCCGATTCATACTTCTGATAATGACGAGAGGTCACTCCTATTGAATCTGCAATTTTTTGTTGAGTTAAGCCAGCCTCAATTCTTGCTTTTTTGAGCCTCAAACCGAAACCAGGCACTTTTGCACTAACACTTTTCATACGTTTTATCTTGACATGCACATTACGTTATGAGAAGGTCGTAACAGAACATGTTTTATTATGACGTGTTAGTAAACCATAAAGAAGTTTCACCAGGAGGAATCATGTTAACCAAGATCAAAAGAGCTGACATACCAGAACCAGGAGGAAAGCCAAAAAGCAAAATGCGTATATTCGCACATAAAACCCTACAAGAGTTCGTTGAAACAACCGAGATAGGAGACATCGTAGAAGTAACCGAGTTTCCTGTTGTCTGTGAGGATGAATGTGCAAACGCTGACAGGCTAATAAATGCTCTATCTGCTGAAATTCGTTTTATCAACTGCGAAGACAAAATTAATCGCTTTCGAAGAAAAGGACGAGTTTTTATTGAGCGCAAAGGACAATTCATTCCGAAAAAAAGAAAACCAAACCCATATCCATATGACTAAAGGAGAAAGTATGAGTATCAACCGAGTAGTTATAAGTGGCAACCTAACCCGTGACGCAGAACTAAGAGCAACTGCGTCAGGCATGAGCGTTTTAAGCTTTGGGGTTGCGGTAAATGATCGCTATTTCAACAAGCAAACTAACCAATGGGAGGATCGCCCCAATTTCGTAGACTGCACCCTGTTTGGTAATCGCGCTCAAAGCCTAGCGCAGTGGCTTGTCAAAGGCACCAAGGTTGCCATTGAAGGCAAGCTTCGCTTTTCCCAATGGCAAAACGATCAAGGTAACAAAAGAAGCAAGCTTGAAGTCCTTGTTGATGAAGTTGAGTTTTTAAGTGCACAAAGAACGCAAGCCCCACAGCAAGCCCCACAGGCTTACCAACCTGCACAAGCAGCGCCTATGCAGCAGCGACCAGCACAAGCACCTCAGCAAGTACCACAACAGCAAATGCCCGTACAGCAGCGACCAGCACAGGTAGTAGCTCAGCCACAACAGATGCCCGTACAACAGCAAATGGCAGGTATGCCACAGCAGGTTGATTACTCAATCTATGACCAAGACATACCGTTTTAACCGCTTTCGAGAAAGAGAGATCATGGCTAATACCTTTACTTGTTTCGAAGAATTTGCTGATGCTATGGAAGACCTCACTCCCGAGGAGAGACACCAAATAGAAATAGCCATTTGCGAATACGGTTTCTTCGGTATCGAAACAGAGTTACCAAGGTTGCTTAAACCTACTTTCAAAATGATGAAAAAGGACATTGATTATAGCGTCAGTAAGCGAAGCAACGGTGGTAAAGGTGGACGTCCGAAAAAAGAAAAAACCACCGATATTGAAACCGAAAAACCTGTGGTTTCTGAAAATACGAAACCCAATACAATACAAGACAATACAGTACAGAACAGTACAAAAGATATAGATAGTCCCGTTATCGCTGAAATCGTTGATTACCTAAACGAAAAAGCGAACACCTCCTATCGTTCTTCTTCGAAAAACACCAAAGCCCATATCCGAGCCAGACTCAAAGAGGGCTTTACCGTCCAAGACTTCAAGACCGTCATTGACGGACGAATCAAGGCATGGGCAAAAGACCCTCGAATGTGTGAATACATTCGTCCCGACACGCTCTTTGGCTCAAAGTTCGAGAGCTATCTAAACGCTGAAAAAGTAGGAAACTGCACGTCACAAGGAGGTGATGGGCTAGATGAGGTCTTTGAAGAGTACGGCAAAATCTATAACGAACGGGCTATCAGCATCGAGGAGCTTGACCGAATGGCAGTCGCTAACTGACGAGCAAAAAAAGGCTCAAATTGCTCAGGTCAATGCACGATTCGCACAGTCTGACATCTATAAGATTCAAGAGCGGATAAGGCTTTCAGGGATACCGAAAAAGTACCAGAAAGCACAGCTCACGCCTTCGACCGAAACCCTTCTTGGAAAACTTAAAACGCACGAAATATCAGGCGTTTTGTTTCAGGGCAAAACAGGTAGAGGTAAAACTTACGCTTCATGCGCAATGCTTATGAGTCACCTGCAAACAAACCTCGGAAAGTTTGCCACGATGAATGACATTTTGAATCGAGTCCGTTCTGCTTATTCGAGCGGAGAAAGCCCTGATGAAATCTTTGGACGATACCAAGGAACAAAGCTTCTGGTCATTGACGATCTGGGTAAAGAGAATGTTTCCCCCGATTCGATCATGCGAATTTTTGAGCTACTGGACACGCGAATAAACAACGAATTACCAACGATCATAACCACGCAGTTTACGAACAATGAGCTGCTGCAACGCTACTCGAACAAGGTCAATGACAGGGAAATGGCTTCGGCGGTGCTATCAAGGCTAACCGAGTTTATGCCTATCGTTTTCCATGGCGAGGACAGGAGAGCAAGATGAAAACGACCTTACCCAAGATTCTTCACCCCCTCATGAAGTGTCCATCAATCATTGCTCCCCGATGCAAGATTTGCGGACGAGTTGAACCCTTAGAGCAGCATCATATGGTAAGGCGCGGAGCTGGTGAGTTAATCGATGAAAACGGACGCAAACTCAAAAAGCCAACCATCACGCTCTGTGGTTTTGGAAACAACCTCAAAGACGCTGACGGTCGCTACTATTGCCACGGGCTCGCACATCATCAGATGCTGCATCTCAGGTACGTCAAAGCAGACAGGAAGCGCAGATACATCCAAGGAAAAGTAGTAACTAACACGTTTGATTATTCGGACAAGGTTTACGTACTCGAATTCCTAATAACCAAAGAGCCAACCAAATACCAAGATGCACTTGAAATGGATGGATGGAGGCGCGTTTAGATGCAACCACATCAAGCATGGGATGTTTACATCGCAACCCAAGAAGAAAACAAGATACAAGAACTCAAAAGCACACCCTGTAAAGACTGTAGGTATTGCTTTGATGACGTAGTTTTCTTCAACGAAGCAATCGGCTCTTTATGTGTTGGCTTTTGCTTAGAGAAATACGAGTTTCTAACCAAACAAGACATGGAAAAAAACACGATGTTTGACTGCTTTGGTGATGACCTATGATCGCGCTTTGTGACCAGTGCCAAAACTACGATGCAGAGATGAGTAGTCTCATACGCGAAGTTTGGGACGAGGTTTTAGGCGATAGACCCAAAAGCATTTGGTGCAAAGAAACTGACCAACCCGAATACATCAGGTGGGAAACATGCCCCCACTTCAAACAATGGAGTACTTATGAAAACAATTAACGTCGGAGAAGTTGCCGTTTTTGACTACCCCGAAGCCACGAAAGAACAGGCTCTAAAGATTCTTGAGGAAGCAGCCGAAACCGTGGAAGCGTTTAAGCGGTGGGATAAGAGCAGATTAAGCACAAGCAGCGTTGCATTATATTACGAGATCGCCGACACCATCCAGGCTTGCGCAAACTTGATCGCCGCGATTGGCGTAGATGACTTCACAGATTGTATGGAGATTTGCAAGCAACGCAACATTGAGCGCGGGAGAATTACCGTCGAAGAACCTAAACCAGAGTTAGAACCATGCCCGTTTTGAGGTAGCGAAGTTGGTGTTAATAAGGAAGCCTGGAACACGAGAGAAGGTGTTGATGATGAATAGATGTAAAAAACTTGAAAAAGAGCTGTACCTGGCTACTTGCTCGGCATGTTGTTTTTTTGTGCGTAAATATACAGACCGCGCGGAAGATTACGGGGTTTGCCGCGGGTTCCCTAAATCGCGAAGGAAAGACAAGGATGATTGGTGCGGCGAGTTTGTTCGAAGGGAAAGCAAATGAGAGCCTATAAATGCGACCGATGCGGGTCTTTTACCGAAAGAAACATTTTCGTGCGAAAGCCGAGCCGATTTGTGTACCGATTCGGTAAGAAAAACCACCTTTGCGGCAAGTGCGTTGATAGTTTTGACAAATGGCTAAAAAACCCAGAGGAAGAGATACGAAATGATGAGTAACGAACTAAAGCTGTGTCCATTTTGCGGCAGTGAAGCGAAGCCTGTTTTCCGAGGAAATTGCAACTACATTACTTGCTCAAACGAAGATGAATGCTGGTGCGGTATGACGTGTCCAGTATCGACCAAAGAAGAAGCTATAGCCATTTGGAATCGCCGAGCAGAGGTGGAACGGAAGGAATAAAAAGTTATGAATGCTATGAGTAATGTAACTAACGAAGAGCGCCGAGAGGTAGCACGGAAGCTGAGGCACGTCGTTAACTGTTGTGACCAAGAACCGTACTATGGCGTACCCGATAGCGAGGTGTTTTCCATCTTAGGAGTTGGATTGGGAACCACTGACGGCTTCGCGAACGAGGATGATGTGGGACGCCTTGCTGACCTCATAGACCGCCCAAAGTGCCCAAAACTCATACCAAACGAGATGGAAGGTCTTGTGTTCTGCTCCAACTGCGGAGCGGAAATCGGCGAGTACGGCGTACCGAACTACTGTCACAACTGTGGCGCGGAGGTTAAACGATGATTAGCGACGAAGAGCGCCGCGAGGTAGCGGCAAGGCTTCGCGGTCTTGATGAGGCTACCGCCACATTGTCACAAGTGTACTCCAGACAGGAGTACGACGCTATGGTACTCAGCGCAATCCGTGCGGTCGTCGGCGAGGGAGACATATTCCATCTGCTTGCCGACCTTATAGACCGCCCGACTTGCGAGCTAGACCACATAGACACAGATCCAGCCCAGGACGGCTATCCGCTCAGGCTGCACGAGTGCTCGAACTGCAGGCGCTTGTGCTATGAGATATACGGCGAATTCGAGTACTGCCCGCATTGTGGCGCGGAGGTGCAGGAATGAAAATCTACGGTAAGTCTTGCCGTTCTGCACTCAAAACCAAACAAGACGAGCAACCGCTTTATGACCCAAGTACGAGGGTCGTTGAGAAATACAGGCATCAGGCGAGACGCTCACAACGGGGCAACCCGAATTATCGGTTCAATTACATCGAGCGCGTATGTGAGAGCCTAAAAGACCCCAACAGTGAATACCATGGAACGCAAAAAGCAGCTGCATTACCAGTCAACAAACGCTGCCATTGCGAAAAATGCGAACGAGCAATTAAAGAATACAACGCGAAGGGTCGAAAAAGATATGCAGAACGAAAAGCGAAAAATAAGGTAACGAACACAAACAACAAGAGAGGACAATGGTAAATGAGTGGTGGACATTTCAACATCGACACTCATCTAATCGGTGACGATATGGAAGGAGAATGGCGGGACGAGGAAATAAACGAACTCTTCCATGATTTGTTCTGCGCGGAATTGTGGAATGGTCGATATGGAGGGCTTGCGTCCGCTTTAGACTATTGGCTTGCTAGTGACGTAAGCGAAGAAGTCTACAGAGAATATGTTCACAAGTTTAAGGAAAAGTGGTTTAACCGAACAAAAGAAGATAGAGTTGAGTTTTATTGCGCAAAGCTACAAGAGAAATGCGACGAATTGAAGGGAGAGTTAGTTGGATAATACGAAAAGAACGAGAATATCCGAAAGGCTGAATAGCTACTTTGAAAGCCCTGGAAAATTCCGTGAAGAAAACGGCTGGTTTCACACAGAGAACATAGACATGGAACGATCTTGCTACGCAGCTATTTGTGAATCAGGCATAGTTTCAATTATCTTCGATAGCGATAAACTTCTCTCAGAATGGAGTCCTAGCCAAGTTTGGCGAAGAGTAGCTGAACTTATTGATTCAGCTTGTAAGTAATTTTTTTCCGCTCGATTTTTTTCGGGCGGATTTTTTTCTTGGGGCGAACGTTGTTTTCGCGTACCCTGGTGATGGAACGGTCAAAACACCAGGCAGCAACTACTGATTAAAACAAATCGACTCTAAAAACAGAATCGAACAAATGTTTTACCAATGATATAATCAGATCAGTCAAAGGAGACCACTTGAACAAATACACTTCCCACCAAAAGAAAGCACAAAGCTACTTAAGAAACATTCGCCTAAACGAAAGACGTATCCAAGTATTAGAGGCTGAAATAGAAATACAGCAATCACGTCTTACCTTAAACGGCGTTTCTGGTGGGGAGAACGTTAGTAAAACACTCGAAGGAGATTGTCACGAACAAGGGTTCGTAAAGCTATATGAACTCTGTGACACCTTGAACACTGACCTAATCGGTTACGTAGAGGAAAGAAACCAAGCACTCAAAGCCTTAGCTAACATAGAGAATGCTAACTATTACGTTGTGCTTTATTTCGTGTACTTTAACGGGATGAGATTCAAAGAACTATCTACCCTTCTTCATGTGTCCGAAAGACAGGTATTTAATTGGCATGCAAGAGCACTAAGTATCCTTTATAGATACCTACCTGTAGAGTTCAGATAAAAGTGTGCAGTAAATTGCAGTAGAAAATAACGTAAACTGATATTGGTAAATGTATCGTTTTAAACCGTCCCTCGGGGCGGTTTTTTCTTTTGTTAAAGGATGTTTTCAATGCCCTACTGCCTTTACTGTGGCTGCTTAAGAGATACCTATAACGGAATATGCAAGCAGTGCTCAGCTGATAACCACTTAGCAAACAAGAGCGACCAGAAACCCAGAGGGATAGACAAGGAGGAGACCCATGAGCCAGAGCCGATATGCACGCAACGGAACACGCAGACGAAAGCTAAGGGCAAGACTAAAGGCGCAAGGTAATCCATGTGCTATCTGTGGTCAGCCTATAGACTACTCTCTGCCTTCTGGTGATCCTTTGTCTTTCGAGGTTGATGAAATTATTCCTGTGTCACTCGGTGGCAATGAGCTAGACATCAATAACGTGCAAGCAGCACATAGGATATGCAACCAAAGGAAAGGGAACAAGATAGGCTATACCCTATCAGCTCCCTATGCAGGGCAAAAGGAAAACAAAAACGTTTTTTCAGCGTGTCAAGATTCAGGAATTTTCTAAAAAAGTGAGGTTTTCGGATTTTCCCGTTTCCGCAGGTAGGGGGGTAGCCCCCACCGTAGCCGAAGGCTCATCCCTGCACATTGCGCCAAAATACCCCCGTGCTACTTTTTTTCTATAAGTAACACGCTTAATCAATACAGCAATCCTGTGTCAGACACACAAAAAGCCCTGATGAAAAGGTATATATCTATGGATATAAACGAGATAATCCCTTATGAGCGCAACGCTCGAAATAACAAGAAAGCAATTCCTATAGTTGCCGATTCGATTAAAGAGTTTGGCTTGCGTGGTCAGATCGTTTTAGAGTCACGAGAAAACCCCGTTATCGTAACAGGACATACGCGCGTTGCAGCGTGTAAAGCACTTGGCTGGAAAGAGATACCAGACGAAAACATAGCCTACTGCGATGGTCTATCTGAAGAACAGATAAAGGCATATCGAATTGCAGACAATAAAACGGGTGAAGTAAGCCAATGGAATATTGGGCTCTTGAAATCCGAAATGAAGTCTATAAGCAGAATTGATATGACGAAATTCGGCATAGACTTCAAAAGCAAATACAGAGAACACGGCGCGGAACGACTGCGTACCGACAAGTCGTATAACCTCGATTTGATAAATCGCTTTGATTGCAATGAGCGCGGATTTCCTGAGCTAAAGGGCATTATGGCACGCCCAAAAGAGATAATCGCGTTTCATTATGCAAAAACAACGCCCCAAGAAGAGAGAAAGAATAAAGCAATCTGCTTCTTTGAAGACGATTATCAGTTTGAGCGCGTATGGAATAGCCCCCAGCAGTATTTGGGGCTACTAAAGCAGTTTAGTCACGTTCTAACGCCCGATTTTAGCCTTTACATGGATATGCCAGAGCCTATGCAAGCCTGGAACAGATACCGCAGTCAAGCACTGGGCAAATATTGGCAAAGCAAGGGAATTAAAGTCATCCCTACCCTTTCATGGGCACAACCAGAAAGCTATAAGTTTTGCTTTGAGGGTGTGCCTAGGCGCTCAACTGTAGCGACATCGACGGTGGGGATAAAGCAGGATGAATACGCTATGAAAGTATTCAAAGAGGGCTTAGAAGAAGCTTTTAAGCGTCTAAGACCAAAGCGGTTGTTACTTTATGGCGGAAATATCGGAATCAACTTCAAAGATATTGAAGTTATCGAATACCAAAACACTACAACAGCAAAATTTAAGAGAGAAAAGATTAAAGCCACTAACTAAGTGGCTTTTTTAGTTAGGAGAGATTTATGGGTGGAAGAGGTGCATTTTCTTATTCAGGAGAAAGCTACGGTTCCAGGACAACAGCCCCCTTGAATGCGTATGCAGTTGCAACATTAAACGCAGGGGCGGCAGGAGGAACAACTTCAGAACAGGCTATCGAACGATTCAGAGAGCAACTTATGGATAAAAAAGTGGAATATTCCGCTTACGTAGATGATTATGGATATATCCATGCTCTAGGTTCAAGCGGTAAAGAAGGAAGTACGGCAGTTGCTGAGATAAAAAATATAACTAAAGAAAAAGGAATTTCGACAATAATACATAATCATCCTCATGGCATATCAGATGGTAGGAATTGGGGAGGAACGCTCTCTCAAGCTGATTTAACCCATATAGCTAGGAAGCATTCCCTAACTAACGGGAAAATAAATAAGATGATCGCCACGAGCAGAGAAGGCACGTATACGGCAACCGTAAAACAACGTGTGACTTATAAGCAAGTCACAAAGGCGGGCGAGAAGGTAGACAAGGCGTTAAAAGGTAAAACTTTTTCTAGCGAAAAAGCCATGTGGCGAGCGGTAAATGATGCGAAAACTAAAGAATTTGCTAAAATAGGAATAGAGATAAAATTCACCGAGCAAAAAGCTAATCACGGAAAATTAGTTACTCAAAAAATTGGTGTTTACAATCAGTAGCGAGGTGGAATAAATGGAGTACGAAGTAGACAACAATTATCCATTCAAAAGAGATGAATTTGGTTTTCCTTTTTTACCAGAAGGCTTAACCCTAGATGGAAATTTATACGTTTTGCCTAATGGAAAGTATTTACCTTGTGGTTCTTATGAATTGGAGGATGGTTCTAGTCTAATTTATGAGCCTAGCGAACTAAGCCTTGAAGGAAGACTGTTAAGAGAGTTTCAGGCAAATAAATAAAAGTGTGCAGTAAAGTGCAGTAAAAAATCAGCTATTATGTTATTGGTTCAAAATACGATGAACTTAAGACCTGCTTTTGCGGGTCTTTTTTTATGCCCGTAATGAGCAAAATACCTAAAGAAATCGAGTGAGCCTATGGCGAAACTTAAGAAACCGCCCTCTATAAAAAGCGATGACTATAAATCGGCTAAATGGGACGAAATAACTAAAGATAGAAACTTCAAAGAGTCGGATATCCCGACTCTTACTCTTTTGTGCCAATGGTATGCAGTTGTCCAACGATGCATTGACGATATAGACGATGCGCAGGGTCAAGTTGCCTTTATGAACGATATGGGAGATTTAAAAGCGTTCCCTCAAATCGGAATCATGAAGCAAGCAAGCGCAGAGATCAGAGCACTGAACAAACAGTTAGGTATTAACGATGAAGTAAAGCCAAGTGAAAGTAAAAAGAAAGCGAGCGTGATATCTGTTGTCCAAACAAAACGCTCGAATAGGAGCGCAAAAGCCGCGAATTAGCGTTGAGCCACAAAAGCCTGCGTGGTCAGATGGACAGGATGCGACACTTTTAATAAAGGAATACGGCTTCATACCTGACCCATGGCAAGAGTTGATACTAAACCAATGGTTGGCGCGTGATAAAAAAGATGCTCCTCTTTACTTAACCTGTGGTTTATCTTGTCCACGCCAAAATGGCAAAAACGGTGTTATTGAAGCGTTCGAGCTATATAAGATGGTTGTTTGCGGTGAGAAGATTTTACATACCGCACATCAAGTAAAGACAGCGAATAAGTCTTTCAATCGCCTAGCTTCAATGTTTACTGACCCTGCAAACGAAGAGTTAAACGAGCTAGTTGTTAATATTCGCCGTACCAATGGAGAACAAGCGATTTACCTCTCCAATGGTGGTTTGATCGAGTATTCCGCCCGATCTCGTGGCGCATCGCGTGGCAACACGTATTCGGTCGTTGTCTTGGACGAAGCGCAAGAGTTAACAGATGAGCAAATCGAAGCCTTAATGCCAACTCTTGCAGCGTCCCCTACTGGCTATCGCCAGATGATATACACAGGAACCCCTCCTAGCCCGAACAGCCCAGGAACGGTTTTTGAGCGCATTCGAAAAAGCTCCCTCACTAATCCAAGCAAAACAACCTGTTGGCATGAGTGGAGCGTTGAAGAAATGCCTGCTGCTGGCAGCACCTTTAAAGACGTGTTGGATCAGGTTTATGAAACAAATCCAGCAATGGGAATACGTCTTGATGAACAGTTCACGGAAAACGAATTTTCTACCATGTCATTAGACGGTTTTGCCCGTGAGCGCCTTGGTTGGTGGTGTGGAGGTAGCGCAAACATAGCTATCCCCCGCTCCATGTGGACTAAAGCAGGTATAGAGCGCGACAAAATACCAACACAGGGAAAGCGTGCCTTTGGGGTTAAGTTTGCCCCTGATGGTTCAGCGGTTGCTCTTTGTGGGTGCCTTTTGACCGAAGAAGGGAAAGCTCATATCGAAGCAGTACATAATGCCTCTCTTGCCGATGGCATATCGTGGCTCTCTGAATTTTTATGTGACGAAACAAGAGCAGAACGAACGGCTGCTATTGCCGTAGACGGCAAAAACGGCGCTGATGCGCTACTCGATGCACTAAGAGAAGAATACCCACGACAAGCGTTATTCGTTCCTGGCACTAAAGGTGTTATCGCTTCGGCTTCCATGTTTTTTGAAGCTTTAAGAAGCGGCAAAGTAACGCATTGGAACAGTGATAAGCAAGAAGCCTTAAATCAATCAGCCTTAACCTCTATCAAACGCCCTATAGGCAGTGATGGAGGATGGGGCTTTGGTGGTGATAATTCACCGCTTATAGAAGCTGCTGCCCTTGCTTATTGGGCAGCAAAAACAACACGGAGAGACCCTGACGGGGAGTGTGAGATATATTGAGTGAGAATCCTACGCTTTATCAGGTAAGCCCTGAAATGATGAACCTCAATAGCAGCGAGACCAATATCTTCAATAAGCTGCTAGCGGTTTGGCAAAAACACATCAATGGAAATATTCGAAATCAAGCCTATTACGACGGTCTAATAAAGCCCATCTGGAAAGACAGCCCTCCAAAAGACCTTAAAGACTTAAATGTCGTTATTGGATGGGGTTCAAAAGCAGTGGACGCCTTAGTTAATCGTTCGGTTTTAGAAGGATTCAGGAGCGATTCTGACGCGCATAATGCGTTTATTGATGCAACTGGTCAAATCGACTTCAAAGACCTCTACAGACAGACCATAACAAGCGAGCTGATAGGCTCTTGTGCGGCCATCACGCTATCAAAAGGTCTTAAAGGTGAACCCGATATTATCGTCTCTTCTCATTCCGCGCTCGACTTTGCAGCAATTTGGGATTTTCGCAAAAAGCGAATCAAATACGGTCTTGTCGTGCTCGACGTTGAAGAAGACATAGACGGAAGAAGGGCTCCTTCATGGGTCACTATGTACACCGAAGAAGCAACCTATTCTTGCAGAAAGGTTAACGAAAAATGGATTGCTGAAAAGGCTGATAACTTCCTAGAGCGCCCCCTAATGGAGCCTTTGAGATATCATCCAACACTTAATCGCCCCTTTGGTGTAAGCCGTATTAACCGTACCGTCAGGTCGTTAATTGATAGAGCAATGGGTGTTGCTGCCCGAACTGAAATATCAGGCACGTTTTACACATGGCCACAGCGTTATATGCTTGGTGTTGACAAAAAGACCGCTGAGAGCGCATCAAAGCGAAAGCTTGAAACATACGCAGATAAGATCATCTATGTTTCAACCAATAAAAACGGTGATGTACCCCAGTATGGGCAACTCCCCCAAATGAGTATGCAACCACATAATGACCACCTGCAAACACTAGCAAAACAGTTCGCAGGAGAAGCAAGCTTACCGCTTAACTCTCTTGGTATCGTCTTTGACAATCCTTCATCGGCAGAAGCAATGTATGCAGCTCAAAACGACTTGATCATTGAAGCCGAAAGGGTTAACAGCGAAAGCACTACAGCACTTGTTAACATTGCGAAGATGGTCTTAGCTATTAAGCGAAATTCCCTCATGCGTGATTTGTCCGACCAAGATAAATCCGTAATGCCGAAGTTTGCAAACCCGATTCGCCCTTCAATGGCAGCACGAGCTGACTTCTCTATCAAGGTTGCATCAGCTGTTCCAGAGTATGCTCAAACAGAGCAATTCTGGGTTGATTTAGGTTATGACCAACAGGCAATAGCAAGCATCCAACAGGATATTAGACGCGCTCAAGCCCAGAACGCTATAGCTCAACTGCTAGGTGGTGCTGATGAAAATAAGCAGCCAAACACTCAGTAATTACGGGTATGCAGTCGATACGATAGCCGCAAAAGCTAAAGATTACGTGATTTCAATAATCCGATACGGAATTGAGGTTGAAGGACTTTCTAGCGTTTCCGCTATTCGTGATTATGCAATTCTTGGACTAGAGCAAACATTGGGTGTTTTTGGAGACCAAGCGGCAGCATATTCAGCAAACGTCTATGATGCCTTGATGTCAGAATATGCGCTCGATTTAGAGCCAGGCAAGTCTTACGGTATGGATTACAACAAAGAGCAACTAACAAGTTCTGTGAGATATCATGCCAAAAAGCTTGTTAATGGTGACTTAAACGGGTTTTTACAAAACGTTGGTCAAAAAGCCTTTGACCTTACCCGCAATACCGCAAATCAAACCATGATTAAAAACGCCAAGCGTGATTACAAGAAAGGCGTTAGATGGGCACGTGTTCCATCAGGGTTAGAAACGTGCGGGTTTTGCGTAATGCTTGCGAGCCGAGGTTTCGTGTATCACACAAAAGAGTCCGCTGGTTATAACGTTTTAGGATTAAATCGGTTTCATTCATTTTGTGATTGCCGAGTTTTTCCAGGAACAGAAGATACGGAAATTGAAGGTTATGACCCAGAACATTTGTACGATGTATATCTAAACGCTCGAAAAACCATCTACAATGACACACGTAGGAAATGGGAATCAGCCATTAGCTCAAATCAAACCATTGATTCGTTTAGCCAATGGCTAACCAAAGCGACGGTAAAAGAAATAGAAACGCGATCTCTACAGTGGGTTTATAAAAATGAGCCTGGAAAGATAACAAAAGATAAAGGAGCTAACCCACTTACAAAAGAAAGGAAGATTGCAAATACTCTTTCGAAAAATGGCTTTGATGTTCACTTCAAGAAAACAATAGTTGATAAAAAGACAGCTGATTTGCTTATCAACTCAAACACATGGGAAATAAAACAGCCTGTGGGAGATAGAAAAAACAAAACAATAGGCAAAAACACCATCGACCACCAATTCGAAGAAGCTTCAAAGCAAAGCAGACGCCTTGTCTTGGATATGACAGTTGTAAACAGCTACAACTTAGGAGAGTCGCCGAAAAACCAAGCAGTTGCATTGTTTTTTGGTAAATGGAGTAAAGCTTTTGATGAAATGCTACTGATCAGCGAAAGCTCAATAGAGAGATACAAAAAATAAAGCGGTTAGTGCTGCTTGCATTACTTTCCCCCCCCGTATAGGTCGGCGGGCGCTTTATCACTAACCGCATTTCAATTATATAACCAATTCAGGAATCAAGCACCCGCATGGGTGCTTTTTTCGTATATACGCAATGCTCCGCACGGGGCGAAACTACGCCCGAAAAGGGCGAGAAGGAGGCTGCAAATGGCAGATGAAAACGGCGCAAATCCAGAGGTTGGCGAGAACAAAGGCGAGGTGCAAACCGAACCACAGGAACCTAAAACCGACTGGAAAGCAGAAGCACGCAAGTGGGAAGCACGCGCAAAAGCAAACAAAGAAAAGGCTGATGAGTTAGATGAGCTGAAAGAAGCACAGATGACTGAAACCGAAAAGCAGCAGAAAGAACTGGAAAAAGCGAGACAAGAAATCACGGCACTGAAACAAGAAAAAGAACGCAATAGCTGGATTAACGAAGTCTCAAAAGAAACAGGGCTTTCTGTCGCACAGCTAGGGGCTATTGCAGCCGAAAGCAAAGAAGAGCTCGCAGAAAGAGCGCAGCTTTTCATCGAAAAAAACAAGGATCCTGAAAAAGTCATTCCCGTTGTTTTAGGTGATGGCAAACACGCACAGCACGAACCATCACAAACCGCTAATGACTGGCTCAGATCAACAATCCCTAATCACTAATCGCTCTCGAAAGAAAGAAGGTTTTTATGCCAAATGTAAACGATGTACTTACCCGTACTGATATGGGTGATGGCGGAATTATCCCTATTCAGTACGCAACTGAAATCATTAAAAACGCGCCTAAAAGCTCCGTTTTACTTACCCGTGGTCGTCATGTAACCATGACCTCAAAGCAGCGCAAGCAGCCTGTTTTGAACCTCTTCCCTGCTGCTTATTGGGTAGACGGTGACACTGGTCTTAAGCAGACTTCAAAAGCCCAGTGGAAGGGTTTGACCATGACCGCCGAAGAAATTGCAGTTATTATCCCTGTACCAGAAGCGATCATTGAAGATTCCGCTATTGATTTGTGGGCTGAAATCACCCCTGCTATTGCAGAAGCTTTTGGCAAGTTGATTGACGAAGCGGGTATCTTTGGAGTTGGTAAGCCTGATTCTTGGCCTGCTGCTATTGTTCCTGGCGCGATTGCCGCTAATAACGCAATTGAGTTGGGTACTGGCGTTGATTTGGCTGACGATATTGCCGCTATGGGCGAAACCTTGGCAGATCAAGGTTATGGAATGAATGGCTTTGCGTCTCAGCCTGGTCTTAATTGGAAATTGCGCCGCTTACGCTCTAAAGACAATGAACCAATTTATCAGCAAGTTCTCGCTGACACTGGTACTACTGGTCTTTATGGCTTACCACTCAATGAAGTTGAAAACGGCGCATGGGATAAGGCTAAAGCCATGATTCTTGGTGCTGACTGGAATAACTTCTTGGTTGGCATCCGCAAAGATATGACCTTCAAGTGGCTCGACCAGGCGGTTATTTCTGATGCAGATGGCAAAGTTATCTTGAATCTTGCACAGCAAGACTGCGTGGCCTTGCGTGTTGTATGCCGCGTTGGTTTTGCCATCGCTAACCCAATTAACCAGATTCAACCTGATGGAACCAAGCGTTTCCCTGCTGCTGTTATCACTCCTACTGGCGGTACCAATTATGCTGATGCTGACATCAACGGTGACAGCACCGTGACCGAAGCAGAACTTAACGCTATGACTGTGGAGGGATTGAAAGCATATGCAGCTCAAAAGAATATCTCTCTTACTGGAAAGACCTCTAAGGCAGATATCGTAGCAGCAATCTTAGCGGGTCTTTAGGAATTAAAGGAGGGTAATTCGTGGAAGCAGTAGCGACACTTGAGGATTATGAAAAACGCTATGGTGCGGTATCTACCGATAAGAAAGAAGCCGTTGAAACGCGCCTTTTAGATGCTACGGGTTTGATTCTTTCTGAATTGCCCTCCTATCAAAAAGGCATAGACGAAATACTTGATGTAAACGTTGTTGCGGTTTGTTGCGAGGTTGTACACCGTGCAATGGTCGCACCTGATGCAATGGAAGGCATTAAGCAGGCTTCACAAACAGGCGGCTCTTATAACGCATCAGTTACGTTTTCTAATCCTGACAACGCACTTTATCTAACAAGTGCAAACAAAGACCGCCTAGGGTGTAATTGCTCTTACATTGGCGTGGGGGTGATGATAAGCGAATGATTGACTTATTAAATGCTATGGGGCTTTTCGAAGGCGAAGCCGTAGAAGTCTTGCGCCCAGTAGAAGGCGAACTTGATGATATGGGTGAACCCGCAATCATATGGGAGAACGAAACGGTTGAAAATGTCCTGTGCGCTCCAAGTACAACAGAAGACTTAGAAGCAACACGACCCGATGGTGTCAAAGTGTCTGTAACGTTTCATTTTCCAAAGACTTACAAAAAGTCTTTGCGCGGATGCAAGGTTCTATATAACCAAAACGAGTATCGAATAATCGGAAATCCTATTCCCTACATGGAACAAAACACCCCTGGACAATGGAATTATCCAGCATTAGCGGAGGTGGTATATGGTTGATTTCAAGATAGATCTCTCTGGCATTGAAGAAATCTGCAAAAGTGCAGGAATGAGATCAGCCTTGCAAGAACAAGCGGACAAAATATGCACCGCCGCATCAAGTGAAGCTGAAAGCCTAATCCCAGCATTACAAGAATACGCACACCAAGATTTGTCGAAGATGCAAAACGATAACTACTATTCAGGCGTTGACGAGCTTACTCATACCTGTGTTGGGGCGGTTTGGGCTGGAAATCCCGTTGGGCTAATGGCTCAAAACGTATACCGCACCCTAGAAAAGCAGGGGGTATAAATGGCACTAAATACACAAGGAGACATCAGAAAACGTCTCGCAGAGTATCTATCCCCTATTCCTGTAAAGGTAAACGTCCCATCAGATAGACCAGATACTTTCGTGGTAGTAACGCGCCTTGGCGGCAGACGTGAAAACAAGCTAGTGGATAACCCCACTATATCTATCTATTGCCATGCACCAACTGAACAGAAAGCATGGGAACTTGCTGATAAAGTTGCAGACTTTATAGATAGACTTCGCTTCGAAGACGGGTATGCAAGCATAACTCAAGAGGTTATGTACAGTGACGTAGACTTAACCACACGAACACCTCGCTGGTACATGCGCTATTCAATGCAAACATACGAGAATTAAACAGATAACGCCCTATAGGGGCGTTTTTTATTTTAGGAGGAAAATATGGCAGATTTGGAACCAATCGACAATAACCTGACTACTGTTGGGCAGCCCACTTCAGGAGGTTGCGTTTATGTCGCTTTTAAAGCTAATCCAACACTCCCAAGCGATGCAACAACAAAGATGGACACTTTAGCGGACTTTGTTTCTTTAGGTGACATTTCCGAAAACGGCTTCACCGAGGCTAACGCCCGCTCTAAGAACAAACATAAGAACTGGAACGGTGACGTTGTTCGAACCTCAATTTCAGACGAAGAGAACACCTACAAGCTTGAATTTATTGAACCTAACCGCCCCTCTGTTGCAAAACTTCGCTATGGTTCTGGAAACGTTGAAGCTGGAACCGATGGCTCGGTATCTCACATTAAGGGCGTTTTGGGAACCGATGAACAAGTTGCTCTTGTAATTGACGAACTTGAATCTGGTGGCTTCTTGCGTCGTACCGTTATCCCTTGTGCAACCATTGATTCTTTCGACGATGTTGCTCACCAGAAAGGATCTTTGCTTGTGTACGGCATGACCTTTACCGCAGTTAAAGGCACAGGCAATATCTTCGATATTTATCGCGCAAAACCAGCAACAGCATAAACCGACTTATTTTTGCGTCCCCTTCTTGGGGGCGCATTTTTTATAGGAGAAAGAATGAAAAAAGAAAATCTCGAACGAATGAGTGAAGCCGAAATCATTCAATACGCAGAGGCTCTAGGTATTCCTAAAAAGGCAATTAAGGCAGCTAATAACAAGGCTGAATTTGTCTGGAATAGATGGAACCAAGAAGTGACCGTTTCCGCAGTTGGTCTTGACCTTAAAATCCCTGCAAAACTGCTACGAGACAAGGATTTAATCAATGCCCTTGCGAATCCAAACCTCACCGACAATCAAGCAGATGAAATTATTATGAGACTCCTTGGAGAAACCCAGTACAACGCTTTGATAGACGCTTGTACCGATAATGAAGGTGTCGTTGACGTAGTAGCTATGGGTGTTGCCTTTGGTCGCATTCTTTCTTCTCGTGAATTAAAAAACTTATAACGCTTGCGGACTTAGAAGATAAGTATTTGTGCTTTCTAAGACATGACTTTAGACGCTTTTATTCATGCTCATACGACCAAGTGCAAGACGAGGAAGCTATAGACCTTATCCGAACGCTTCCAGAAGGCTCTTTAACGGTGTCCGCCATTGACCCTGCAAGATCATGGGAGAAATGGCAGCACTCACTAGCCGATATACAAGATCAACTGTTTGCACTTTTTACCAACGTCCCCAAGGGCGAAGAGCCACCGCGCGTCACGCGTCCTAGGGACTTAGTTGAGCGTAAGAAAGCCTTGGAATCAGCACAAGAAGCCCGTAAGCGAATCAAAGATCAAGAATGGGAGGAGGTTTAGCCTATGGCAGTTGTTGGAACAGCAGCTCTTAATATCGTTCCTAAGTTTCCTGGCTTATCATCAGCTATCAAAGGTGCTCTAGCCCAATACGATGGTACAAGCGCAGGTTCTAAGGCTGGAACACAATACTCAGGCGGTTTTCAGAAATCGGCATCTACAGGATTAGTTAAATCAGGAGCCATTGTTGGTGCCTTTGCGGCTATTACCAACAAAGCAATGTCAACCATAGCAGCACACGTAGGAGATGCATCCGCGCGTTTTGACACGCTAAACAATTATCCTCGCGTTATGCAGTCGCTTGGTTATTCTGCAAATGACGCATCAGCATCACTTTCCAAGATGGATAAGCACATTCAAGGCTTACCCACAACGCTACAAGGTATGGTTTCTACGGTACAGGGCTTGGCAGCTGCTACAGGAGACTTAGAGAAAGCAACTGATGCTGGTCTTGCACTCAATGACATGCTGATAGCTTCTGGTTCGAGCCAACAATTAGTAACGGCAGCAGCAGAGCAGTTTAGACAGATGCTCTCAAAAGGAAAACCAGATATGCAAGACTGGAAATCCTTAGTGCAAGCAGCTCCAGGACAAATGAACCAGTTAGCTCAATCTATGTTGGGTCCTACCGCAAACGCCAATGACCTATACAAAGCTCTTGGCGGTGGCGGCGGTGAAGCTATCCTTACAATGGATGATTTACTCGATGCAATGATTCGGCTTGATAAAGAAGGTGGACAAGGATTTTCAAGCTTTGAAAGTCAAGCACGTTCAGCCTCGGACGGCGTACAAACCTCTGTAGCACGCGTCAATACTGCTATTACGCGCGGTCTTGCAAACACCTTAAAAGCCATCGGAAAAGAAAACATTGCGGAATTTTTAGGAGACATCAAAACAGGTATTGATAGCACCTTCAACACCATCAATCCAATGATTAGCAGTGTAATGCCTGTGGTTAAATCACTGCTTGGCGTGATAAAAGAGTTTGCACCACAAATCTTAGCCACAGTTGGGGTTTTTGGCATATTGCAAGCTAAATCAGTTGCGTTAAACAACGTTATAACCAACGTTGGACAAGCGTTTAGCACTTCAATGAGCGCGAATATAGTGAGTGGTATGGGCAACATCCAAAAAGCTATGAGTGTTACGGCGGGTGTGGCTAATACGTTCAAGACAACGGCAGTAAACGCTCTAAAGTCTCTTGCTTCTCCTGCCAATATTGCGACACTGGCAATTACAGGAATTGTTGCGGCGGTATCACTTGGTATTAAAGCCTACCAAAACTGGAAAACGAACACCGAGAATGCCCAGAAAGCCACCCAAGGATTAACTGATGCAGTATCGCGCACAGGAGCACTTGACCAATACAGCGGAAAAATTGCCAATGTTGGAAGCGTTTCAAAAGATAGCGCCATGAGTATCAATGATTTGAATGCTTCAATTGCTTCAAGCGTGGACAAAATGAATGAAACAGCCAGTGAAGCAGAAAACCAAATCGCAACACTTAATACCGCACAGCAAATTATTCAAGATTGCGCTGGTGCTACAGATTTATCAACTGATGCACAGGGTCGTTTGCAGTGGGCATTGTCTCAGGTAAATGAACAATTCGGGTTAAACATCACCGCGCAAGACGTTATGAACGGCACTTATACCGACCAGAACGGCGTTGTTCAAGACTTAACCTCTAGCATTGATAACCTTATCGCAAAGAAGAAAGAAGAAATCAGGCTAAACGCACTACAAGACCAATACACCGAAGCACTTAAGAACCAGGCAGAAGCCCAAAAGACCTTTGCCGCTGAATACGACAAAGCTTGGAAAGAAAACTACAACACAGCCATTGCGGCAGGAAACAGCGTTGAAGCAGCTACCAACCAAGCAAACAAAGCAATGCAAAACTGGAAATCAAGCGCAAAAGACACGCTTGATTCAACCACAAAAAGTGTATCTGACCTTGAAGACCAAATGGGACAAGCCACGAAGGCGACCAGTGAAGCGGCAGACGCTTACGATAAGTTTACGAACAGCCTCGGCGCAGCTGGAGACTTACTCAAACAGCGTGGACAAAGCATCACAAGCCTTACTGATAGCTTACGCAATTTAGGGGCAAATACCGAAGATTTAAGTCACCTTGGGCAGGAGCAGTTAATGCAGCTCGCACAAGCCTATGACGGTACGAGTGCGTCAATTGTAGATTTGCTTGACCAATGGGGCGTAAAGATGGACGAGGGAGCTAAAAAGACCGCTAAGAGCGCGGATGAGATAAAAGCATCGCTTGAAAGCATGAAATCAGGCGCTAATGGTGCTTTTGATGGCATCGACCTTACCACGTTTTCCCAGAAGCTGGCAGATGCAGGAGTTGGCACTGAACAGCTAAACGCAATAGGTACTGAAAACCTAACTTCCCTTGCAAATGCATGTAATGGAAACATGGACATGATGGTTTGGGCTATCCAGCACTATAACGACACTCAGATCGTTGATAAAGACGGAAACATATTGGTTGATCAAGCCGAATTATTAGACGCACAGGGAAATGTTTACGTTTGGAACGGAACAACTCTTGTAAACAAAGCAACACAGGCAACATGCGACAGTGCAAGCCTTGTGGATGGTCAAGGTAGAGTTTACACATGGAACGGCACCAATCTTGAATACAAGAGCGGTACCGCAGATTCAAATACAGGCGGCTTACAGAGCGGCCTTGATATGATTGACCGCTGGAACAACTCTTGGCTTAAACCTATAGTTGGTCGCATCACAGCATTTATCTCACAGGTTTCAGAAAATGCAGCTGGTGGCATTCGCTTACATGCTGATGGTGGCATTGTCCCACGCTACCATGCATCGGGCGGACACATCGCAACAAAGGCAGTACCACTAGATATTGTGGGTGAAGCAGGCGCGGAAGCGATTGTGCCGTTAACTAATCGCAAGTATTCGCAACCATTTGTTGACTTACTTGCAGATGGCATCAACCAAAAGAACAGCAACGATGATCTGATTGGCGCAATCATGGTTTTGCACAATGACCTTAAAGCAATCTTTTCAATCATCCCCGAAAACATGAGTAAACGAGACCGAGAGCGATTCGTTAGGAGGACAATTGCACAAGTTTAAATACGTTGGTGCGGTAACCAATCAAATAGTTGACCTTGATTGTCCCTTAATGACAATAGATCAAGGTCTTGGCTTTAGAGGGCGAGAATGGGCTTACGAATTGGGTCTAAATCGCATTACCAATATTACGAGACAAGCACGAGAAATTGATTTCGAGTATTCAACGGGTGACCTTGCCGAACTTGACCGCATGACCCGTATTTTTGAAGCGGACATTGCAGCTGGCAAACCAGGTACTTTTTTCTATGGAGATTGGAGACAGAAAGGATTTGTCGTTTCATCTTCCCCGAGTTCAATTTTTCACAAGGAGTACACGGCAACTGCCAAGGCGGTGCTTCTTGATGGTGTGTGGCGCAAACCTGAAATTTTGGGAATGTACCCAAATTCGGGGGACACCGATGGAACAAAAAAGTACTCATACGAATACGCGTATGAGTACGCATCAACCTTTGGCGTACGTTACGTAACAGTAGACGATGCTAACCCTATTTGCTTTAGCTTGACCATATGGGGCTATGCCGTATATCCATCAATCAAAATTGCGGATAACACCTACCACTACAAGCTGATTATTCCTAATAACTCCTATCTTCTTGTCGATTCAAGACCAGATCCAACGGTTACGTTGGTAGATCAATTAGGTAAACGCTCAGATGCTTTTGCTCAAGCCGAAAGAGGCGAAGGCGAAGGGTCAGGCAATTATGCTTTCCAGCGCATCCCAACTGGCACTCACGCAGTAATTTGGGATGACACATTCGGCTTCGATATAACTCTTTGGCACGAGAGGAGTGAATTGCCGAATGAATATAGTGATTCTTGATGCTAACGGAACCGCACTTACAGAAACCTCAAACTATGATCTCGACCTACAGTATGGAGACGATAAAAACAACTTCGAACTATCAAATATAGATTTTAGGCTTTATGCAAGCTACCGAATACAGATAGACGGTACTCCCTTTGGTGGAATTATTGATACGGTTTGCACGTCCCTAACAGCTATTGGTTCTACCCTCTCCTACAAGGGAAGAACGTTTCAGGGGATCCTTAAAGACAAGATAATCTCACCCCCAAGTGGGTCAACACATCTTGTCTTAAGTGGAGATTTAACAAGCATCATCACTACGATAATCAATCAAACTGGATTGTCGGATTTTTTCGATGTTGCCCAAACGCCAACAGGATACACAGTTAGCAACTACAAATTTTACCGATACATCAACGCATACACCGCTTTGCGAATGGTTTGCGCAAGCGTAGGTTGCCACTTAATCATTAAAGCCCACGATGGGAAACCGATTATCACCGCAAAGAAAAACGACCTTTACGGAGACATCCCGTCAGAGACCGTTTATTTCGATGCAGAGAAAAACGTTACGAAATACAACCACATTATCGGACTTGGCAAAGGAGAAGGAACTGCGCGTGAAGTGGTTCATTTCTACGCCGATGCGGCTGGCGTGATATCTACCACACAAACACTTACAGGAGTGAATGAGAGGGTTTACAAATACGAGCTTTCCTCCGAACAGGGAGACGATCTAAAGAACAAGGTTAAAAAGAAACTCCAAGAGTTACAAAACGGTGGCGAAGTTGACATTGATTTGCCCGATGCAACGACCTTAGACGTAGGAGATAAGGTAACGGCAGTTAATTCCGAACACGGAATAACAGCAAACTCTGAAATTGTAGATGTGGTACTGAAAGTATCGAGTGGTATATCGAGCGTCCAATACATAACAGGAATAGCAGACTACCCAGATACCGAGGAGGACTAATGGGAAAAACAGAAAACCTCGTGCAATACGAATGTGACAGGTGCGGGTATAAAGAACTCGTCAGCGCAACAGATGCACCGCCTGTTA
>FR895492.1:201841-202482 GCA_000434775.1 Eggerthella sp. CAG:368
CCTGGCAAGAAGTAACCAGATTTGACTCTAACGGCAAAGAGAAAAAGGCACTCTTATGTGGTTATTTTTGCATGCCCGAATACAACAAACTCGTAAACAAAGAAGACAAAGCTTTTGCTAACTTCATGAAAGGCGGTAACTAATGGGTCTACAGCTTAGAACAGGTAAAAACGGAAAGAACGTCACCTCAGATTCCGATGGTCGCTTATATGCGGGAGTCGCTGGTACAGACAGGTATGTACTAAATGACGGAAACCAGCTTGCTGCATCTTTAAGTGATTCAAACACACTTGTCGTACAGTCAGGAGCAATGCTAATTAACGGAAGGCATGTAACCCTTGACGGAACACAGACTTGGAACATTCCAAACGGTGCGCAAGGCAAAAAACGATCCAACCTCTGTGTCGTAAGATACACAAAAGACAGCAACGGAATAGAGATAACAGAAGCAGTTACCTTAAGCGGAGATTTAACTGACGGTGACCCTGTTGACCCCGCCTACAACAACACCTCAATCCTCCAGAACGGAACTACGATCTCAGACTATCCGCTATACCGCGTTATTACTGATGGAATTTCAGCTAATGATCCCGTCCCCCTCTTTAACGTCTTGACTCCTTTAGCAACCATAGGGGCTTCTG
>FR895493.1:0-10878 GCA_000434775.1 Eggerthella sp. CAG:368
TCAGCGCCAGGTCAAACGGGAGATGTTTCGTGTGAAACAGTTCAACCCGAAAAGCCTATGACAGAACTCGAAGCACGTCTCGCAGCTCTTCATTCAGAAATTGCCGCAACGGAAGCTCCTCATCTTTCCGACGAGGCAAAAGCTGCTTTCGAGCGTATGGGCGAGCCGGAGCAGCAAAAAGAAAAGGGTATGCAGCCCGCTCAGGTAGATGAGGTCAGTGATTTAGGTGTTGAAGGAGCGGCTCTAAACGTAGCACCCGTAAAGCCAGTGCCCGAGCCTGAACCAAAGCCTAAACAAGCTAACCTTGGATCAACGGCACCTATTGAACCTGTTTCTGTTGCTCAGTCAGGAAAAGAGATAACTCCTCCTGTTGTTGTGTCTGTTACCGATATAGCTAAAGAGGAAGACCATAATCTTGCCCAGGCTCCTTCAACATCGGCTGCTGCAGCATCAACGGCTCGTTCTGGTTCTGCTAAATCACTCGGCGCGGTAACAAAGAAAGCATCCGATACTCAAAAGCCAGAGCGCGTAACCGTGGAAGTAACCCCAGTGTCTTCAGGGAATAAAGAGGAAACATCAACGGCGGGTAAAACTCAAGCTATCGCTCCCATTGATGTCTCTGCACTATTGAATAAAGATCAAGAGAAAACATCAGAGACCCAGAAAGCCTCAGATAAACCCAAAGCTGCGGATGTTTCCGTAACAAAGAAAACTTCCGTACTGCCTTCAGTTTCGGTAGACCGAGCTGCTTCCGTTCAGACTAAACCAGGTCAGCTTAAGCAACCATCTAATCAGCCGGTACCTTTGGTTCAAGATAAGGCTCCTCAGAATGTTGGAAAAGCATCTCCTTCCCAGGAAAGAGTCCAAGTTCCTGCACCGGAAGCAGCGTCTATTGCGTCACCAATTATTGGTATGGATTCCATCGCGACACTTCAGTCGGAAGCTATTCCCAGAGTAGACATTGACACCTTGCAGCCTGCTCAACAGGCGGAACGACAGGTAATTGTGTTGCCAGATGTAGTGTCTGCGCCGAATGCGAGCATAGATGAAGGTAAGCAGCGCGCACCGATGGCTGAAGGCAATGAATCAACGCGTTCAGGCACAAAAGCACTCCTTTCTAATATGCTTCCTCGTATTAGCGAAAATGGCGTTCCTGTTCACGAGGAATCGTCTAACGTCGATACATTCGGTTTGAACTTGCCATCATTAGGTGACTCAGGGGAGGTTGAACATAACACTGTTTCTCCAACAGGATCATTCTCCACGGTTGGCGGAACGGGCGCCTTTGCCCCTGTAGGTGATGAGCTTGTTGCTGATGTTGCTCCCGAAGATATGTATGTGGACGATGCTGATGATTCAGCATATGATCAGGAATATACACAAACGGGCGCATTTGCAGGTCCTGGATATGTCGACATGCCTAAATCTCGCGCAGGTCGTCTGTTCGGTCGTTTTCGCTCTAAGAAAAAGAAGGATCAAGTCGAGCCTTCAATGAGGGAGTGGATTAATGCTGATGACAATTATGAAGCGCGCAGTGTTGGTAAGGCTCGTGGAAATTGGGAAAGCTTCCGTGAAGATGACACTCCTGTAGATGCTCCAGCAGACAAGGGGCAGTTTGTTGATGTTGATTACTCTGACGATTCTTTCGATAATCCTCGCGGTTGGAATGGTGGTGCTTTCTCACTTAAACGCCTGCGGAAGGGAAAGACTGATGCTGAGGAATCCCTCGAAAATTATGACGAAGAGTATGCGGAGGATTTTGGTGCTGACTATATTGCAACTTCTTCTGCTGAGAACTATAGCGAGGCGGCAAGTGTAAACCAGGAGTTTAGAAAACTCAATAACTTCCGTTACCCTGGTCTTGATACCGAAGTTTGGTTTGTTGCGCTTGGCGCCGAAAATGCTGCTCATTCAGGTATGCAGGCTTTTATGGATGAGCATGCTGATGAGCTCAAAGGTTCAATTATTATTAATTTGGAAGCACTTGGTGCAGGGCGCCTCACCTTTATTGAGCGTGAGGGATTTCTCAAGCCCAAAGCAGTTTCTTCTCGCATGAAGCGATTCTTGCGAGCGGCAAGCGAAAAAACGGGAATTAGTTTTTCCACTGCAACCATGGATAGCCGTGACACTACAGCTCAATATGCCATGAGTCGCGGTCATCAAGCAATGACTATCATGGGTATGGAGCAGGGGCAAGCTGCGCACTATGGAAGCAAAGACGACACGATCGACAATATCGATGAGCAAACCTTAGAAGCCAATGCGGCGTTTGTTATGGCGATTTTGAAAAGCATGTGATCCATTGCCTAATTCATCTGGTAAAACAAACATTCTATGGCTACAATAAGGAAGCTGTTCGGGTGCGAATAAAATATCCCTTGGACTATTAAAGAAAAGAGGTCACAATGGCAGTCGTTGCTTATTGCGTTAAATGCAAAGAAAAGAAAGAAATGGTAGATCCTCAGGAAGGTGTTACCAAGAACGGTCGCATCATTACTAAGGGCACTTGCCCAGATTGTGGCACAAAAATGTCCCTCATTGGTGGCGTGAAAAAGTAATCGGAAACCAAGTTTATGATTGTTTTAAAAAGGCTCCAATGGAGCCTTTTTCTTTTGTATCGTTTACCGCTTAGAATCTAAAATCGCGCGAACCTTGTTTGATGGCTTCAAGATTTTTAGTAAGGGTAGCGAACGTTTTAGCTTCGGCTACCTCTGGTTTTTGAAGCTCTGCGGCAATCAGTTTCTCTCCCTTTTTACGAGTATTATCGGAGGCGTAATCAATAAGATATTCTTCTAGAGTCATTAACGCGTTGGGGTGACAAAAGTCTGCAATCTGTTCGTTTTTGCAGAGTTCCATAAATCTGTCACCCTGTCTTCCTGCACGATAGCAAGCAGTACAGAAGCTAGGGAGATACTCCAAATCTAAAAGCCAATTAATAACTTCATCAAGGCTTCGGTTGTCGTTTACCTCAAACTGACGGCTGTCCTCATTCTCTTCCTCTTTATAGTAGCCACCAACGCTGGTGCGTGAACCACCTGAAATTTGAGAAATGCCAAGTTCAAGAAGTTGCTCTCGGCAGGCTTTACTCTCGCGTGTGGAAACAATCATTCCCGTATAGGGAACAGCAATACGAATACAGGCAACAATTTTTGCGAAGGTTTCATCGTCAACGCCATTATCAAATGTTGAAGGATCAATATCGTCTGCACGACGAATACGAGGTACGCTGATGGTATGAGGGCCAACTCCAAAAGTAGCTTCTAAATGTTCTGCATGCATAAGCAATCCAGCAAATTCATAGCGGTAACCCTCAAGGCCAAAAAGTACACCAAGGCCAACATCATCAATTCCTGCGCGCATGGCTCGGTCATGAGCTTCGGTGTGCCAAGCGTAATTATGCTTCGGCCCCGTGGGATGAAGCTCCTCGTAGCTTTTTCGGTTATAGGTTTCTTGGAAAAGAATGTACGTGCCAATTTCGGCTTCTTTGAGTTTGCGATAGTTTTCTTCTGTTGTTGCGGCAATGTTTACATTAGCTCTGCGGATAGCGCCGTTTTTATGTTTAACGGAATAGATGGTTTTGAGACATTCCAATACATATTCAATAGGATTGTTGATAGGGTCTTCTCCAAGCTCAATAGCGAGGCGCTTGTGCCCCATATCCTGAAGAGCAATAACTTCAGCAGCAATTTCTTCCTGGGTGAGCTTTTTGCGTGCAATGTTTTTATTTTTGAGGTGATAGGGGCAATACGTACAACCGTTAACGCAGTAATTGGAAAGATAGAGCGGGGCGAACAGCACAATGCGATTTCCGTAGTAGTCTTCTTTAATTTTGCGCGAAATTTCGAACATTTCTGAAACAAGCTCTGTGTCTTCACAGGCGAGAAGTACACTAGCATCACGATGAGAGAGTCCTTTTCCCTTGCGTGCTTTGTCAAGGAGGGAAGAAACAAACGCGGTGTCTTTTGCCTGCATATCGGCGTAAGCAAGCGTATCGATGATTTCCTGATGGTTGATAAAATCGTCAGCATTAGGCGATTTTACGTCGTACATTATTGCCTTCTTTCGTATAGCCAAACACTGGTAAACGCACTCATTTTATTCACTGTCTATAGGTAAGTGAATTGCTTGAAACAAGAATATGATAAAAATACTTTCAAGAATTAAGAGAACTATATAAAGGATAGTGGAAATAATGCTTAATACTCCCAAAGGACTTCGAATGCATATCGGACTATTCGGCAGACGCAATGTTGGGAAGTCGAGCGTTCTTAATGCAATTACCAATCAAGAAACGAGTATTGTTTCTAATGTGGCAGGTACAACAACTGATCCTATTGATAAAGCGATGGAGCTTTTGCCGCTCGGACCCGTGCTTTTTGTTGATACGGCAGGTGTCGACGACGATCAAGAAGCTATTGGAAAACTTCGTACAAGAAAAACTGCGCAGGTGCTTGATAGATGCGATATGGCACTGGTGGTAACTGAGGCAGGCACATGGAGTTCGTATGAAACAGAACTATGCGAACAATTGAAATCTCGTGGTATTACGGTGCTTTTAATCTTCAATAAAATGGATGCTTTTGAAGGTAAAACCCTCGAAGAATGTTCACAGGAAGTACCAAATGAATATCGCACTTTGCCCGCAGTGGGTATGTGTGCAATTCAGAGCAATGGAGCAAAGTCGGGTGTGCTCGCCCTTCGAGAGGCAATCATCGAGCATGCTCCCGATGAGTTCATTGAAGATCTTGCTATTGTGGGAGATATTGTTGAACCAGGCTCAACAGTTATGCTTGTGGTGCCCATAGATAAAGAGGCGCCAAAAGGGCGTCTGATTTTGCCACAGGTGCAGGTGATTAGAGATCTACTCGATTCGGGAAGTCATGCATACGTGGTTCAGGTTGAGGAATTGGCTTCTGCGCTCGCAAATCTTAAAAACCCTCCGGCGTTGGTGATAACGGATTCTCAAGCTTTTGCAGAAGTATCAAAAATTGTTCCGGAAGATACTCCTCTTACGGGTTTTTCGGTATTATTCTCGCGCTTTAAGGGAGACTTGGTAACCCAGGTACAAGGCATAAAAACACTCTCTCGCCTGACGGAAACTTCCAAAGTTTTAATTGCGGAAGCGTGCACCCATCACCCTATTGAAGAAGATATAGGAACAGTAAAAATCCCTGCTCTCTTGCGCAAGTCAATTGGCAAAAACCTTTCGATAGACAATGTGAGAGGTGTAACTTTTCCTGAAAATCTCGCAGAATATGATTTGGTTATTCACTGTGGTGGGTGCATGTTTAATCGAAGAAGAATGCTCTCGCGTATTCATGCCTGTGTAGCCGCAGAGGTTCCTGTGACCAACTACGGATTGGTGCTTGCTTACTATAACGGTGTTTTTGAGCGCTCAATTCAGGTATTTCAAAGTTCGCTTAATGGTTGACAGAATGAGGAAATGAGCCTCTGAGATAGGCTATAATCGTTGCGTTCAACACACTTCCCAGGAGGCCAACGGCATGCGCATTGGATTTGATAACGATAAGTACATTTCGCTTCAGGCAGAGCACATTCGCAATAGAATTACGGAATTTGGTGGCAAACTCTATTTAGAATTTGGTGGCAAGATTTTTGATGACTATCATGCGTCGCGTGTTTTGCCCGGTTTTGAGCCCGATTCTAAAATTCGTATGCTTAAAAGTTTGGTTGATGAAGTTGAAATCATTATCGCCATTAACGCAAACCATATTGAGAAAAGCAAGGTTCGGGGCGATTTGGGCATTACCTACGATGAAGATGTTTTGCGACTGATGGACATTTTGCGCGGCTTGGGTTTTTATGTAAGCACGGTTGTTGTAACTCACTATGCAAACCAACCTGCCGCCGAGGCGTTTAGGCGCCAACTTGATTCATTGGGCATCAAGAGTGCTTTGCACTATCCCATTGCGGGCTATCCGTATGACATTGATCATATTGTGAGCGATGAGGGTTATGGAAAAAATGATTATATTGAAACAACACGCCCCTTGGTTGTGGTAACAGCGCCTGGTCCTGGATCAGGAAAAATGGCAACGTGTCTTTCTCAGATTTATCATGAAAATAAGCGTGGCGTTAAGGCGGGTTATGCAAAATACGAAACCTTCCCCGTGTGGAACTTACCGCTTAAGCATCCTGTGAATGTTGCGTATGAGGCAGCAACAGTTGATCTCGATGACGCAAATGCAATTGATCCTTTCCACTTGGAAGCGTATGGAAAAACTACTATCAACTACAATCGTGACATTGAAATATTCCCTGTACTTAAAACCATGATGGAGCGTATTTTAGGGGAAAGTCCCTATCAATCCCCAACCGACATGGGCGTTAATATGGCGGGCATGGCAATTGTTGATGATGATGCGGTTCGAGAAGCTGCAAACATGGAAATTGTTCGCCGTTACTTCCAAGCAGCGGTTGATTACAAGAAAACCTCTACGGGGAAAGATCAGGTTGAAAAACTTGAGCTTCTCATGAACAAGGTGGGAGTAACGCCGAGTCTTTCTCCTGCTCGCAGCATTGCGTTATTGAAGGAAGAAACAACAGGCGCGCCAGCGGGTGCTATGGTTTTACCTGATGGAAGCGTTGTTACGGGTAAAACTTCCAACTTACTTGGTGCCGCATCGTCTTTGTTGATGAACGCTTTAAAGGGGGTATCAGGCGTAGAGGATGATATTTATGTTTTGAGTGATGCGGTTATTGAGCCAATTTGTGCGCTTAAAACTGGTTGTCTGCACAGCCGAAACCCCCGTTTGCATTCTGACGAAACTTTGATTGCACTTTCTATTTGCTCTGCTACTGATCCTTTGGCGGCAAAACTTGTTGAACATATTGAAGACCTACGTGGTTGCGATGCGTTTTTCTCTGTCATTATTTCGTCGACCGACGCGGACTTATATCGCACCTTAGGGATTAACGTGTGCTGTGAACCTAAATACGAACAGCATCGCTATTATCACAAGTAATTGTTTTAGGGATTTAACTCATCGATTTTTGGTTGCGCTATAATTGGGAGCACAATCTGCGGGCGTCGTATAATGGTTATTACTCGGGCTTCCCAAGCCTGCGACGCGGGTTCGATTCCCGTCGCCCGCTCCAGCTATGTTGCGCCGTTCCTTCGAACGGCGTTTTTTGTTGCACTGCGCTACGAAGTACGGTGATTTTACAAAACAGTTTAAAGAACAAAGGAACGGCGAGAACTTTGAAAAGCATACGTTGTTGTTTTTTCCAACGAGGTTAGGGGGAATCGAACCCATTAGGGTGGAATTCCGAAAAAAAGCGTCCAGTGAACGCTTTTTAGGAATTCGCCTGAGGCGTAAGCCGAAGAGGGTGAGGCTTGTGAAAGTTGCGCCGTTCCTTCGAACGGCGTTTTCCGTATAAAGGCCCTTTAATTCAACGTTTCAATACGTATTGGTGAAATTTCTTATGTAGACACGTTATTGGTATAGAATGAGCATGGCAAATATTTTATGTAAGTTTGGGCTGATGAAGAGCCGTTTAGCCAATGGCAAATAGCAACCAAAATTTGGGAGGAATCAAGAAATGTTTTGTTCTAACTGCGGAAAAGAGAATGTCGATGGCGCACACTTCTGTGAACAGTGTGGATCACCTATGGAGCCAGCTCCTCAACCTGCAGCACAACCTCAACCCGCGCCTGTACCACCTGCCGCTCCCCAGCAATCAGCTCAGACAGTTCCTCAGCCTCAATGCCAGCAAGCCAACGCGGCTAATGATCCCATGTATGTTTCTATTGTTTCTCCTGAATATGTAGTTGAAGAAAAAGACAAAACTCTTCGCTTGATCAATTTTATTTTCTGCATCATTTCTTTGGTCGCAACGTGCTGGGCTATCATCCCACTTGCTTGGATGATTCCAATGACAGTACATAGCTGGGGTATTTATAAGGGTACTAAGCCTAACACCACTGGTTTTGGCGTATGCACTCTTATTTTTGTAACTCTTGTTGGTGGTATCTTGCTTCTTTGTTCCAAGAAGGATAAGTAAATCAAAAAAATGCCACGAGGTAGAAAATCCTCGTGGCATCAATCCAAATAAAAGCTTTCTAGCAGCCAGCGTATTATTCACTCTGGTTTGGGAAGGTGAAATAAGAGCTATGACACAACTGGTAGAAAAGCAATTTTTGGCTAATTAAAAGCGGAGTCAATCTTAGCTGCCATCTTTTCCTTGATTTCTTTTTCTTTTTCAGTATCCAGAGCCCATTTGCCGCAGACATTGCCACGGGTAAGAATGCTACCCTCTTTGACACCATAAGGCAATTCGGAAAGGGGGATGCTTCGGAATTCACCGCGAGAGAATTCGCATACAGCTTGCTTGTCTTCAATGCGGTCGACGATGATGGTTTCCATAACGACTCCTGTCTTCGTGGAAGCAGTTCCTGACTCACGATAAGGCTATCGGGGGCGAAGAAAAGCTTTGGGGAATAAGCGTCAAAAAAAGATGACACTGCTGCTACAAACGCGTGCAATGTGCATAGCAACACTATCTAGTATAGTCTTTTGTTTGCGCAGGTAAATGGCGTGTTTTTGAGATTTTATTTCAATATGCTATTGAAAAAATAAAAGCGCTTAGCTTCAAAAGTTAGACCTCACCTTTTTCTGTTTTCCATTCAATGGTTTTACCATCG
The DNA here is from genome assembly GCA_000434775.1 of Eggerthella sp. CAG:368. GTDB lineage: Bacteria > Actinomycetota > Coriobacteriia > Coriobacteriales > Eggerthellaceae > Anaerotardibacter. The sequence goes on from FR895493.1 coordinate 8,666, forward strand.
CATGTTGCAATAATGGAGCCATTGAGGTCGGTGCGATAAATCATTACTCCATTTTTCTCTAGCGCGGAAAGGGCTTTTTTGCTTGGATGCCCATAGTCATTATCCGTACCAACCTCAATTACTGCCCATTCAGGACTAAGTGAAGCAACAAGGTCATTGGTTGTAGAGGTTTTACTTCCGTGATGCCCAACCTTGAGCACATCAACGTGCCCTGCTTGAGCCTTGGCGATAACTGAAGAGGAGGCATCTCCTGTGAAAAGAAAAGATTTTTCACCCTTGGTTACTTTAAGAATGGTGGACCAATCGTTGAGGTCATCGTAGTCTGCGTTTAGAAAAGGCGATAAGATTTCGATAGAGCAATCCTGCTCGTCATAGATGCTTGTCCCTCGAGTGGTGGCATTGATCTTTAAGCCTTTATCAGCTACTGCTTCAAGAAAGTGTTCGTAGGTTTTGGTGGTATGGGTTACTTTGGGAGCCCAAACTTCTCCAATATCAAATGACTGCAGTACTTCTGCCATGCCCCCGATGTGGTCTGAGTGGGGGTGGGTGGCAACAACGTAATCAATTCTTGAATAGCCAAGATTTTTGATGTAGCTCTTTACAGTGTTGGCTTGGTCCCATTCTCCGGCATCGATAAGCAGTGTTTTTCCGTCGGGCAATTCCAAAAATTCGCTATCCCCTTGGCCAACATCGATGAAATGAGCAGTAAGAGTATTGGAGGGTGTTGGCTGAGCTGACTGTTGGGAAGAAGAGCATCCAGAAAAACAGCAGATAAAAAGACAAAGGGTAGCTACTACTGCTGCGATGCGAGAGATATGTTTCATTGAAAGCCTTTGGTTGATGTTGATGATTGGGTGCCCTAAAGCCAATTGTGCTTTGTACATTCCTAATGATAATAATGTTTAAAATCTCTACACTGATAATTCAAGCGATAATAAAAAAGCTCATTATGTGAAAGGAATAGGTCATGAAGCCTTTAGGAATTAGAGATATTGTTGGCCCTATTATGGTTGGACCTTCTTCTTCGCATACGGCGGGGGCACTTCGTATTGCGAGTATGGTACGAAATTTACTTACCGATGAACCTGCACGCGTAACGTTTGTTTTATATGGTTCGTTTGCTCATACTTATCGCGGTCACGGTACCGATAGAGCATTGGTCGCAGGGCTTTTGGGTCTCCACACCGATGATTTACAGGTTAAGAATTCGTTTGATCTTGCGAAGGAAGAAGAACTTGAGTTTTCGTTTGAACCTGATCCGCATACTAAAGTCGCGCATCCTAATACGGTGGATGTTTCAGTAACTGATCGTTCAGGAAATACTGTTACGGCACGTGGCGTTTCTATTGGAGGTGGAGCGGCTGAATTGGTTCGCATTGATGGCATTGATGTGCATGTTACGGGCGAGTTTAATAACATGATTGTTCGCCAGCAAGACTTGCCAGGAACACTTGCTCATATTGCTGGTACGCTAGGCAATGCAGGCATCAATATTGGCACCTCTGCTCTACACCGCAAACGTGTTGGTGGAGAAGCTTTCACAGTATTAGATATTGACGATTTTGTTCCAGATGACGTCATTGCGGATATTTTGGCTTTCCCTTCTGTAGAAACCGTGCGTTTCATTCCTGCTGATGGCTTGCATAGGGCACCTGATGAGGGAAAACCAGCGATGAATGCCGACGTGGCCTTAAAGGTGTTTCAAGACCTTGATTTTGAAAATGCTGCACAGCTTTTGAACTATTGCATCAAAAACAATCGAATGATAAGTGAAGTGGCAGAAGAGAGAGAATATGCGCTGCTTGCAAGTAAAGGTATTTCTGAGGGTGTTCTTGATAGCTATTTAGCGCGTGCTCTCTCGGTGATGAAAAATTCTGCAGTTCAGCCAATACGACAGCCCACCCCTTCAATGGGCGGCTTGATTGGTGGAGAAGCTTCAAGGCTTCATGTTCTTGAGGAATCTGGCTTGGGCGTGCGAGGGCAGCTTATTGCTCTTGCAACGCGGAATGCCCTTGCGGTATTGGAAACCAATGCAACTATGGGGTTGATTGTGGCTGCGCCAACAGCGGGTTCGGCAGGAGTAATTCCTGCGGTTTTGCTAGCCTTACAAGAAGTGCATACATTTAGCGATGCGCAGCTGTGTCAAGCTCTAAAAAATGCTGGAGCAATTGGCGCCATCATTGCGCGTAATGCTACCGTTTCTGGGGCAGAAG
>FR895493.1:10891-16834 GCA_000434775.1 Eggerthella sp. CAG:368
GGCAGAAGGTGGTTGCCAGGCAGAGATTGGCTCGGCTGCTGCTATGGCGGCAAGTGCGGCCGTTGAGCTGCTTGGTGGTACGCCTGAAATGTGCTTGACAGCGGCAGGTGATGCATTGGCTAACATGCTGGGGTTAGTATGCGACCCTATTGGTGGCTTGGTTGAAGCGCCGTGTCAGAAACGCAACGCAGCAGCTGCGGTGAATGCGCTTTCTGCGGCCCAGATGGCGCTTGCGGGAATCAAGGGCGTTGTTCCCTTCGACGAAGTGGTTGATGCCATGTTTAAGGTTGGTCGAAGCATCCCCTACGAATTGCGCGAAACGGCATTAGGCGGCATGGCTGCTTGCCCTTCGTGCTCAAAGTTTTGTTTCTAGTTCCTATTTCGCTGTTGTTCGTTACGCTTGCGGTTGCGCAGGTTTTCAACCGTTCCCTGCATACCGTGGGGAACATACTCAATGCTGTCTAAATCGCTGGGCAGATAATCAACTAAGCTCACTTTTTCGCTTGGGTTCCAGTTTTCGGGGATAGGTCCCGGAAGTGCCATTAAGGCATGTATGCGTGCTCCTTTTGGAATAAACTTTTCTTCGTAGGCGCTCAATGTAAGATCGCATGTATCGGCAGCAAATCCATGTATTTGGAGCTCGTATTCGACAGAAGATTCAGGTGAAATTGAAAGATCGCTGGGTTTTTCGTGATGGTTGGCGCTATTGGATTGATTATCAAAGTCAGCGCTCGACTCCTCGAAGAGAAACGCATGGGGTGAAACGGTCGTATTCTCTTTGCTGGGCGCATTAATTTCATGAGTCTCGTTGGCAATTCGCACATTTCTTTGCAGGTCACGCGTGACCCATTTGAGTTGGTATCCGGCAAGTTCAAGTTGTTCAAGTGTCCAGTCAAAGAAGGGCTGACTATCGGTTTTCACGTGAAACGTTCCGCTCTCGCCCAAAAATGTGCGATATGCCATTAAACGACGGCTATCGGTAATGCGGTTGAGCGCTTCCTTCTTTCGAGGAAAAGGCGTAGGAAAATTGATATGAACAACATCAATTTCTCCAGGTAAAAAGAGCGATTCAATTCCGTGGGCGGAATCGTGCATGAAGAAAATGTTTGAGAGAGACTCTTTCGCGGCTCGTTCAACCGCAAAAGAAACACACATACGCTCATAGTCAATGCCAATGAAAAGATCGTTAGGGAATTCTTTTGCAACGCGGGTTGTCCAAATGCCCTTCCCGCAACCCAAATCTAAATGGACTCGCTTTGCCTGAGGCATAAGCTCGCGCCAATGTCCGCGCATCTCCCATGGGTTAGAAACATAGTATTCCTTGTACCAATTGAGGCGCTGTTCGGTAAGTTTTGATTTGCGGAAATGAGCCACCCATAACTCCTTCTTAATTGTTCGTTAGCAGAATAACAAACAGTGGCCTTTCGTTAAACAGTGCGCACTTTTGCTACAGCCGTATTAGTGCTGTTAGTACAACAAAGAAAGAATTGAATGAACCCACATTGATGACAATATGATTGCGAAACTTGTTGTGGCGATTGCGAAAGAAACACAGGTAATGCGAACATCTTTTCTGTTTGTTCCTTGTATGGCACCAGGGAGATTTATTTCATTGTGGTAGACATATATCAATCCGAGCATAACATTTCCTGCTGCCAGCATAATGCCTGTAAACATGATTTCGCTCGGGGCGCCAGGCAACATAAGACCTGAAAGCTCCCATGTCCTTAAAAGAGTTATTTCGGTAGGAATAACACTAAGAGCTGAAATAGCTGCTCCAAGAGGGGAAAACGCCATGCTTATCCAGAATAGAGCCATTGAGAATGTGATTTTCATAGTGTTCCCCTCTCTCGTGCTGCCAGGTAAGGCAAAGGGTAAACCTGAGAGACTGCTGCCAAACATTGCATGCGCAAAGGATGTGCTTGCTCTAAGCAGCGTTGCGTTTATGAAGCAACGTTGCCCGTGGTAACTATGCAGGGCAAGCGTTGCGCACTTGCCGTCTGCAGGGTGTAACCGTTTGGCACGAAATGGATAAGATCCCTAGCCTTATCCAAAACGGGGAATATGAAATTGGAAACAAGATAGCAAATTATTGCGCGAATAATGATTGAACCCATAGAATTGGGCGGTATGCGTTAGTAGGTGGTTGCTATGAGCGCTTGCGACCATGAAACAGCAACAATGATGGCAAATGAAGCGCATACAAGAGCGCCTGCAATGCAAATAATTCGATAATTACGCTTATCTGCGCCGTGAATTAGGTCGGGTAAATCAAGGTTGTTATTAAATAGGTAACCCGCCGCAAGGAAGGTGTTAGCAGTAGCCAGAACCATTGCAATGATCATTATCTTGGTGGGAGAGCCCCCATGGACAAGACCAGGTTCATCCCATCGCATGGGAATAGATTGGTCGTTTGGAACGATACCGATGGCCGCGATTGAAACAACAATCGGAACAAGAACTATTGCAACCCAGAACAACAGCATTGGCATACTGATTTTCATAATGCCCCCTGTCCTCGTCTGTGACTAGGTCGCTTAATCTCGAATCGGGGGATGGGATTAAGTTATCCTCAAAATATCAGAAAGGCATACTGTGTTTAAGAGCTAAATACCGCACCTTTGTAATAACGATAAATAACGATAAATAGTACCAATAAAACCAATAGGTCGTTAGCAGGCTGAAAAGAAGCAGCAAAGTATTGTTAAGTGCGCTGACTCTAGATAAACATGTTGCAATTTGCCTAGGTTATGGCTTAAGGGGTGCGCAAATCCTATGTACTCTGAATGGTACGTGAGAACACTATGGTGTATGTGGATATTGGTAGTGTTTTACTGAAGAAGGTTTTTGTTAAGCCACGCAATAATATCGTCTGATTCATACAGCGGCTTACCGTCAATAAACAGGCAGGGAACTTGACGCTTGCCACCAACTTCGATGAGTTTTTCAGCTGCCTCCGGGTTGCTGGTGATATCGCTCAGTGGAATCTCGATGGCATGCACAGCCATATAGCGCATGACCTTTTTGCAATAGGGGCAGCTTGGTTTAATGAACAGTTCAAGTTCGTGAGTACTTTCCATAAGGACTCCAATCTCGCCTTTTCTTCCATGATAGCTATGGAGTGTCGTGCTGAACGTGGGAAAGTGCTGAATGGAGCGCCCTTTATTTTGGCTGTTTCTATGACGATTGCGTCACAATTTGTGGTACCTAGTGGAGTGCCTTTAAGCCTTTGATAAGAAAAAGCACGGGTGATCCAATCTCGCCCGTGCTTTTATTTTCCGTATTGGCCAAGAACAGGAATGTTGGCACTCCGTTCAGTAACCAGGTGTCATTGAAGTTTAACCCTTATTTCTTGATGCTCTTGAAAGCTTCGGTTTGGGCTTTGATGCCACGTTCAGCTGCGAAACGCTCGATAGAGGTTGCGCCAAAGAAGCCATCGATACCTGGAACATTTTCAATAATGTAGGCAGCATCTTTAGGTTCAGCGATTGGACCACCGTGGCAAATAACAAGAGCATCAGGATTGATGTCTTTAACAACCTTAACGATACCCGTGATAATTCCAACGCAATCTTCAAGCGTGCGTGCAGTTTCTGCGCCAATGGTGCCGCCGGTAGTAAGACCCATGTGAGCAACGATAATATCAGCGCCAGCTTTAGTCATTGCTGCTGCCTGCTCTTCGTCGAAAACATAGGGGCAGGTAAGCATATCGAGCTTATGAGCTTCAGCAATCATGTCTACTTCAAGGCCATAGCCCATGCCTGTTTCTTCGAGGTTCTGGCGGAAAACGCCATCAATCAAGCCAACCGTTGGGAAGTTCTGAACGCCATTGAAGCCTTGGTCTTTAAGCTGCTGAAGGTATTTTTTCATAACGCGGAAGGGGTCGGTGCCGCAAACGCCTGCAAGCACAGGGGTATCCTTAACAACAGGCAACACTTCTGCGCCCATTTCGACCACAATCTGGTTGGCATCACCATAGGAAAGCAATCCTGCCAAAGATCCGCGACCGGCCATGCGGAAACGACCAGAATTGTAAATTACGAAAATATCTGCACCACCTGCTTCAGCGGATTTAGCGGTGATGCCAGTGCCAGCGCCAACACCCAGCAAAATGTTGCCTTCAGCGAGTGATTTGCGGAAACGATCAAGAATTTCTGCACGGGATAATTCAAGCATAATAACTCCTTCATTTTTAAGGCTGCTATGAAAAGCGGCCAAGGTACCAAATTAGTTTTCTTCCATTAAATCGATGAGTTTTTGAGCAGCCGCAATAGCAAATTCATCGTCATTGATGTGCGCGTCTAGTTCGATAGTAGTTGCTTTATCAGGGGAAATGTTGCTCTTTAAAGTTTCGAAGAGCGCGGTGTCTTCCTCGGGTCCCCAGAAAGGCTGACCTTCGGCGTCGATCATAGAAACACCCTTAAGGGGAAGCATGCAAACGCAAGGACCCGTTGAAAGATTAATTTTAGAAGCAATTGTTTCACCAATCTGTTTGTTTTCTTCGGTGGTGGTGCGCATAAGCGTTACGGTTGGGTTGTGCCTGTAAAGGTTGCGCTGTGCAAATTGTTCAGGCACGGTTTCCCAAGGACCAAAGTTAACCATATCGAGTGCTCCCACACTGATGACAGTAGGTACGCCATTAAGAGCTGCCGCCTCACAGCGTTCAGGACCAGCCGCCAAAACACCGCCAACGATTTCGTCGCACCATTCGGTGGTGGTTAAATCGAGCACGCCCTTGATAAAGCCACCATTAACGAGTGCTTCCATACACTTTCCACCGGTTCCTGTAGCGTGAAATACAAGCACCTCGTAGCCTTTATCGGCCAGGTAGGCTTGGGCTTTCTGGATGGCGGGGGTGGTTACGCCAAACATGGTAGCTGCAACCAAGGGCTTTGCGTCTTCTTCTTGAGGACGTGCAAATTCCAGCATGCCTGCCATGGCATGAACAGCGTTATTGAAGATGGTGGTCGAGAAGCTGTTAATGCCCTCTACGTCAACAATAGAAGGGAACATGGCAATGTCTGAGGTTCCAACATAGGGAGCAACGTCGCCCGATGCCATAGTGGAAACCATTACCTTCGGCACTCCGATAGGGAGTTTACGCATGCCAGCGGTTGCAATGCTTGTTCCACCAGAGCCTCCCATGGAAAACACGCCATCAAAACGACCATTTGCGTAAAGGCTTGGGAGTAGCTTTTCGATACCACGGGCCATGGTTTCGGTTGCGAAGGCACGATCCTTTTTCTCAACGATAACCGACATATCAATGTCTACCGCTGCCGCAACTTCGGTGTTGCTTACGTCTGGCATGGTAAGAGGATCAAAAACTCCGCAGTGAATAGTGAAAGTCTCAATGCCAAGCTCTTGGAAACGTTTCTGCACGTAGGCGAACTCTTCACCCTTCGTATCAAACGTGCCAATAATTGCTACTGTTTTCACAAGACCTCCTTTAATGATAGGGATTTGAACATGTTCAGTTTAGTATCCAAAGGATCTTAGTTCAATGGGATTCTGATTGGTTAGATTTGCGAATATGAAAGGGAGCGCTGCTAGTTGGTACTGACTATTTGAAAGCAACGGCGTTTCAACAATGCAAAAACAAAGTGAGGTATTGATAAAACTCGTGCTAGGGTGATAAAAGTTGCGATACCATGCCTAAATAATTATCGGACGAAAAAGAAAGGGCAGTTGCTGATGGGTCTCTCTCTATTCAAGAATAACCCGTTGAAGAAAGCGAACCATGCCCCTTGTTCGTCTTCGGATTCGCGTCCTTTGGTAATCATTGTCCATGCCTCTGTTGGCTCAGGTCACAGAAGCGCTGCGCAGGCGGTTGCGCAGGCTATGGAAACCCTGCGTGGTCAGCATGAAAATCTTCCCGAAAACACTGAAATTGCCGTGCTTGATATTTTGGATTACGGCGGTATTCGCTTTAGTGGTGAAAAA
>FR895493.1:16880-42005 GCA_000434775.1 Eggerthella sp. CAG:368
ATGAGTCCAGTCTATGACGTAACGTGGCACCATATTTTTACGGGGCGCATTTTATGGGGAGGGGCTTCGGGCTGGTCACCCGTGATGTTTTGGAAGTTTACTGATTTAGTACGAGAACGCAGGCCAATCGCTATTATCGCTACGCATATTGTTGCGGCGAACTGCGCGGTGGCTGCACGAATGGAAACGGGTCAGAACTTCCCTATTGCCTGTGTCCCAACTGACTACGGTGTTGAAGGCTTATGGCCTCATTTATATACCGATTTGTTCTGCGCTGCCGACGATTTTATGATTAAAGAGTTACTACCCCGAAGGGTTCCTCGTGATCATATTGCGGTTACCGGTATTCCTGTACGTGTGGGCTTCGACGAAGAACACGATACTGTAGCTATTCGTGAACGGTTTTCGCTTCCCCAAGACAAAATGATTGCTTTAGTAATGGCGGGTGCCAAATACTCGGAGCCGTATTTTCCATTTCGCAGAATCGTCGAGCCTATGTTCGGAGAACTTTCGAACTTCCTTGATATGCACTTCGTGTTTTTAGCGGGCGAAGATTATACCTATGCCGAGCATCTGAAGCAGGTATTTAAGGAGCGCGGCATCACGAATGTTTCGGTGTTCAATTATGTGGAGGACATGGTTGATCTGATGTCTGCGAGCGATTTGATTGTTGCCAAATCGGGAGGCTTAGCCGTAACTGAATGTATCTGTGCGCGCCTGCCACTTATTTTGGTGGGAAAATCGTATGGCCAGGAGCGCGCCAATACCTATACGGTAACAAGAGTCGGAGCTGCTCTTGAAGCGGAAACCGCAAAAGATCTTGTTTGTCAGCTTAAACGCGTGCATCAAACTCCTTACATTTTGGATCAAATGAAAGAAAAAGGCGAAGTGATTCGTCGTCCTAATTCCGCTTTTGATGTTTGCGTTGCAACGCTTGATTTGGTCGGAAAAGTTACGCCGCCAAAAAAGCACTTTATGAAGGTGTATATTGGTGGGAAACCTGTCCACGCACGATAAGTATTCAAACGAAAAGGAGTATGTCATGGAGGCATATAAACAAGAGTTCATCGAATTTATGGTGGAAAGTGACGTCCTTAAATTTGGCGAATTCACGCTTAAGAGTGGCAGAAAATCTCCTTTCTTTATGAATGCAGGTGCCTATGTAACAGGGGATCAGCTTCATCGATTGGGTTTGTATTATGCTCAAGCAATCCATGATAATTTCGGTCTTGATTTTGATGTCGTTTTTGGCCCAGCATATAAGGGAATTCCTCTAAGCGTTGTTACCGCGATGGCAATCCATGAGCTCTACGGCAAAGAAGTTCGTTATTGTTCTAATCGTAAAGAGGTTAAAGATCACGGCGATACGGGCATTTTGCTTGGCAGTAACCTTAACGACGGAGATCGTATTGTTATGGTTGAAGATGTAACTACGTCGGGCAAGTCAATCGAGGAAACCTATCCCATTATTACCTCTCAAGCAAAGGTGAAAGTTAAGGGCTTGATGGTTTCTCTTAACCGTATGGAGGTTGGAAAGGGTGGCAAAATGTGCGCACTTGATGAGGTGAGCGAGCGCTACAGTTTCCCTACGGCCTCCATTGTTAGCATGGAAGAGGTTACCGAACATCTCTATAACCGTGAATGCCAGGGACGCGTTGTTATTAACGACGAAATCAAAGCAGCTATTGACGCTTACTACAAAGAATACGGTGCAAAAAAATAAAGCTTGCTAAGGCTAATACTCACCATGATTTTCTTGACGATGGTGCTATGTGTTGGATGAGTCAGACGTGGTTCTTATAACGATTCTTGAGGGGGTAGGAGAACTTATCCTTGATGGTGTTCCCTATCAGCTTTCAACAGGCGAATCTATCGTTATGTCAGCCGGTGTTTTCATTCCGTGCGTGGTATAACTCCTTTTAAGATGTAGCTTACGGCGATTAAAAACTGCTAGTACAACGTGTGCGAATGGCAAATTACAGTTGTATATAGGGTAATCAGCAAGAGCGTTTTATAAAGCAACGAAGAAGACTGCGTTTACACGTGCCCTTTGTTGGACAAAAACTCAAAGATATTTACCTAAAGACCCCCAATACTTCCCCAATGATGGGCAAGTAGTGCCATTTTGCTTTGCATGAAAGGGTTTTGATGTAAGGTAATGGCGTAAAGCAGTGCCGACCCCAAGAAGTACCCGAACAGTGGTTTATTCCATTTATGTTTATCTCACTTTTTCTCAATGCTTTTCATGGGTAAAACATTGTCGAGCCAAGACATAAGATGCCAAGGTTCAAAGTATGTCAGGCCGTCAAAGATTGATTGTTTTGAAACCGTGCGTTTCAGAAATTCGTTCAATCATAAAAGGGCGTGAGTGATCTTGTTGATCGGGGGGGGGCGTGAATAGAATCCGAATCAGAAATATTTGCATTGCGAGTATTGTTGTAACGCTCATGTTGGCTCTGTTGAGTATCGGTTTGTTTCTGAAAGGCCAAGCGCAATTTGAGGCGCTGCAGACCGCAACCGATACGTATGTTGCGTGCGAAAAAGATGCACAGCAACTTCAAACTGCCTCTAATTATCTGACTGAGCAAACTCGATTAGCAGCCATGACAGGCGAAAGCAAATACATCGATGCATATTTCAACGAAGTAAACTCAATTAAGAGCAGAGAAATCGCAGTCCAAGATTTGAAAAGCAAGATAAATGAGGGGCAAGCAATTGATGCGTTGCAAGCTGCGAATGATTTATCGTATGAATTAATGACAACAGAGTACTATGCCATGAGGCTCGTGTGCGAAGCTAACGGCAGTGATCCTTCTGCATGGTAAGAACAAATAAAGAATGTCACACTTTCTTCAGAAGATGCGACACTTTCACCAGAGTATAAGCTGCAAAAAGCTCAACAAATAGTGTCAAATGAGCAATATCAGAAGGCTCGCAGTGAAATCTCAGAGAAGGTTATCCAGTGCACAGATGAGTTGGTTCAACACACAAAAGAGGCACAGGCCAATGCCGAGTTTATTTTTTCCAATACTTACACCATGATTGAATTATCGGTTGTTTGTTTTGTAGTGGTTGTTGTGGCGGTAGCTGTTGTGCTTTGGGCGTATATAGTTCGCCCATTAGTTACGTTTAATGAAATTATAAAAAATGGAAGAATGCTTCCTGTTACGGGAGCAAGAGAAACTCAAAACCTTGCGATATCTTTTAATCGCATAAGGGAAGAAAATAAAGCAAAACAAAAAACTATCAAACATCAAGCTGAACATGATGCGCTAACGGGATTATTGAATCGTGGTTCCTACGATAAAATAATTTGTCGCTATAAACGTGACAGGGAGTCCTTCGCCCTCATTCTTGTTGATGTTGATGCCTTCAAGAAGGTAAATGATTCTTATGGGCATCTTGAAGGCGATAGAGTGCTCAAACGAGTTGCTGATTTGTTAAAAAATGCGTTTCGAAGCGAAGATTATGTATGTAGAATTGGCGGGGATGAATTTGCTGTCATCATGCATTCAATGACAGAGGACAAACGTCAGGTTATAAAAAGAAAAATCGAAGCAATTAACTTTGAGCTGAAAAATCTCACCGATGAAACGTTCGGCGTTTCGATAAGTGCCGGGATTGCCTTTTACGATCAAAAAAGCGATCAGAAAGACATCTATAAGGAAGCGGATGATGCGCTGTATGCGGTAAAAAAACACCGACATTGCGACTGATCGGTTAGCGAAGCAAACAATAATAATTAGAAGCTTTTCCAGGATCTTCGAGCAGCTTGTCTATTGTGCAGCAGGCTATTTGATGCTGGTAGGCCTAAAGAGCACTAGCTTGCAGTTAGCGTAAATGCTTGTTTCGATGAGATAATGCGCTCGCTCGCAAGTGATATAGATGCCCACATTTCTAAGTCCGTCACTATTGTGAAACCTAGGGAGGTTTGACTCAAACGTTTCACAAAAATGATGATTCTGCTGGTAAATAAGTTGGTTTTAGCTATAAGATTGTAGCGTGCTAATAAACAACAAAAAACGAATACGCAAATAGTTTCATGCATTTTTACGAATAGTGCCAGGTGTTTGTATGTCAGAAAATGATGGTATAGAAAAGAACTCTTTCGAACACGAAACTAAAAGTAGCCATTATCCGTCGTTGACAGAGCAACAAATTAAAGATGAAATCGACGATCTTCATAAGGTTTATCCCATTGTCCGCTTAGTAAATAAAAAACAAATTGAAGAGGGTTCGTGTCTTCTGTTTGATGGTGATCATTCGGTGTGTGGTAGAAAAGCATGTGCTCAGCTTTTGAACGATGGCGGCGAGCGTGAGTGGTTGTTTTGTTTGAATCATGATGGACATAGGGCGATGGCTCGCTACGTTGATGTCGACGGAGAGCCTTCTGTTTTGCTTTGCGTAGCTCCTGTTGATAGTGACTGGCAGCTCATTGATAAGCGTCTTTTGTATATTGATTCTCTTACGGGTGCCTATAATCGTCGTTTTTATGAGGATGAGCTACGAAAGCAGCATCTGTATGCAGGGGTGGCCATTATTGACTTGGATGATTTCAAATTAGTCAACGACACTATGGGTCATCATACAGGCGATTTAGCCTTGCAACTTGCCGCAGAAGTAATGCTTCGCTGTATTCGTGAAAGCGATATGCTGGTGCGTATTGGCGGGGACGAGTTTGTCCTTGTTATGCCCAATGTTGGGGATTCGGTTTTCCAGCGCAGACTACAAGTAATCAGTAATAACATTTCCCAAACCACACTTCCGGGATATGACGAATTGTGTTTTTCAGTGAGTATTGGAGGAGTAATTTCCCGAGGCAGCACTGTCGAAGAAGCCCTTAGACAGGCTGACGGCTTAATGTATCGTGCTAAACGCCATAAGAATTCGGTTATTACCGATTCCGACCCGCTCGATGCAGAAGAATACTCCAAGCCTTTCTTGCTTATTGTGGATGACTCTGAAATCAATCGCACTATTTTGAGCGAAATGCTCAAAGACGAGTATGAAATTATCGAAGCAGATCGTGGGACTAGAGCTATTGAAATTTTGCATCAGCTTGGTGAGGATATAGCTATTGTCTTGCTTGACATTGTCATGCCAGAAATGAGCGGGTTTGAGGTTCTTTCTGCTATGTCACACAATGGGTGGCTTGAAGACATTCCTGTTATTATGATTTCGGGTGAAGATTCAGACGATATTGTGTTCCGCGCCTATGAGCAAGGTGCTTCGGATTACATCAGTCGTCCATTTGATATGCGTATGGTTCGCCAGCGCGTAAGCAACACGATGCGTCTTTACGCAAGGCAGCGTCGCTTAAGTGCTTTGCTCTCGCAGCAGTTTTATGAGCGCGAGAAAAGCAGAGATATGTTGGTTAACATCATGGGTGGCGCTATGGAGCTTCGTAATGGCGAAAGCGGTCCTCACGTTTTGCACGTGCGTAATCTTACAGAAATGCTTCTTGATTGCCTCATGCGTAAAACAGATCGTTATTTCGTTACGGGCAAGCAGCGCACCGCCATTTCTTTAGCATCGGTTATGCATGATATTGGTAAGCTTGCAATTCCTGATGCCATCTTAAATAAGCCAGGAAGCCTTACTGAAGAAGAGTTTGAGATTATGAAAACTCACACTACGTTAGGTGCTGAAATGCTTACTAATCTAACTATGTATAGTGATGATCCGCTGCTGCTGCAAACAGCACACGATATTTGTCGTTGGCATCATGAGCGATACGATGGGAACGGTTATCCAGATGGCTTAGTGGGAGACCAGATTCCAATATCTGCTCAGGTTGTTTCTTTGGCGGATGTGTATGATGCTCTTACCAGTGAGCGCGTATATAAGGAAGCGGTGCCTCATAAGACTGCAATGAAAATGATTCTCAGTGGGGAATGTGGCGAGTTCAATCCGTTGCTAATTGAATGTTTAACGGAGACGGAGGATTGTATTCTTCGCGAGTTAAACACTCCTGATTTTACCCCCCCCTTCTTTTAACGCCAAACCAAAATAAGGAGAGGAATGAATGACTAAACTTGAAGAAGCTTACCGTCAGATAGGTGGCGATTGGGAGGGCGTAACAAAGCGTCTTATGGGCGAAAGTCTTGTCCAACGTTTTGTAAAGAAATTTATCGAGGAAGATAAAAGCTTTTGTCAATTAAAAGAAGCGCTTTCTGTGGGTGATGTTAAAGCAGCATTTATGGCGGCACATACCCTCAAGGGAGTTTGTCAAAGCTTGGGGTTTGATGGACTGTTTAAGCCAACCAATGAGCTTACTGAGCTTTTACGTGCTGAGTCTCTCGAAGGTTCTGATGTGCTTTTTCCTCAGGTTGAGGAACAGTACAACCGTATCGTTGAAAGTCTTGCTCCCTGTTTATAGACCTTAAAATGCCTTAAAACGTGTCAGTAGAATTTCAATAAATAGTTGTTTCCAGAGAGATATTTTCAAAAAAATCTTGACGCAAGAATACGAGGGGTTTAAAGTTTCCACCAACGACAAAGGTCGTAATAAAACCTACGAGACGAAAGTAACGTCAGCAGAGGCGCTCACAGAGAGCGGGCGATGGTGTAAATCCCGCAGTAGCTGGTTGGCAAATGGTTCGTTGAGGTGAAAGGGGAAAGGCTAAAAAGGCCGAGTATCCGGACCGTGAGCCCGCGTTAGAGGCAGGACGTGTGTTGGCATGTTCATGAGAGGGTTCTTGACCAGAACCAAGCAAAGGTGGCACCGCAGGTATAAAGCCTGTCCTTTGAAACTCGCAAGAGTTTGCAAGGACAGGCTTTTTTGTTTGTTCTGCGGGGTCACAAAACGCTGTAAGACGCGAAAGCGTGGTAAGTCGGAAGCTTAAACGATGGTCATGATTCTCATTCACATCGCTGGCGCTATTGGAAGCCCGAAGGGGCAAGTCGGCGATAATCCGCCAGGAAAGGAATGAGAAAAATGACAAATGTTGTAGCTACTCAGAAACGAACCGTAGTAACCACACAAGAAAAGAAAGGCCTTGGCGTTCAAAGTCTTATCCTTATCGCGGTGTTGCTGGCAGCAGGCGCAGTGTTAAAGCTTACGGTTTCTAGCTTTCTCACTTTTGCCGGCATGAAACCGAACTTCATGATTGCAATGTATTGCTTGGCCATTATTCTTACGCGACCAAAAATTTATCAGGCGGCCATTATCGGTATTCTTACGGGCCTTATCAGCCAGATTCCTATGCTTAACGCAACGCCTCTCGTAAACATTCCATCTGAATTTGTGGGAGCTCTTGTTTGCGGAGTTTTACTTGCAGCCTTTATGCGTATTGCTCCTAAAAACTTCGGCTTGCAAAACGTTGTATTTCCTTTGATCATCACGTTTATTTCCACGGCATTTTCTGGCTATACCTTTGCTCTTATTGTTGGCAGTGTTATGAACGGTCTACCCGTGGCTGCGGTGTTCGCTACATATGCCGTAATGGTTGTTGGAACAGCTTCTATGAATTGCGCTTTGGTTGCTATCCTCACGCCAGTTTTGAAGAAGGCTTTGAAGCTTGTCTAAAGAGTGTATCGAGAAAGACTAACCAGTGATTGAGATCAAAAACCTAACCTTTAAATATCGCGAAGGGGATACCCCCACAATTCACGATATAAACTTACGTATTCCCGATGGTCAGTTTGTTGGCATAACTGGTGCGGCGGGTTCTGGGAAAAGCACTCTAACCTATGCCTTTAATGGAATCATCCCTCATTGTTATCCTGGTGATTTTTACGGATCAGTGGTTATTGACGGGCACGACACGGTAGATGCAAGCCTTACTGATATTTCGCAATTGGTGGGCAGCGTGTGCCAAGACATTGACAGCCAGATGATCTCAAGCGTTGTTGAAGATGAAATGCTTTATGGCCTTGAAAACTTTGGAGTACCGCGCGAGCAAATTGAGCCTGCAATGAATGAGGCACTCAAGGCAATGGGTATAGTCCACTTGAAAAACCGCAACATCGCAAGTCTTTCAGGTGGTCAGAAACAAAAGGTAGCCGTTGCTGCTATTTTGGCCTTGAAACCGCGGGTTCTCGTCTTAGATGAGCCTACGGCAGAACTTGATCCGGTCAGCTCAAAAAGCGTATTTGACCTGCTGAAAAAGTACGCAACAGAACATGATATAACCGTTATTGTGGTGGAACAAAAAATCGCTTTGCTCAGCGATTATGCCGATCGCCTGATTATCGTAAAAGATGGCGGTATTTTACTTGATGGAACTCCCGCCGAAGTACTGGGACATTCGGATGAATTACTAATCGAGGGTATTAACTGCCCTCGATCGACCAGCTTGATGAATAATCTACGGAGAAGTGGTTTATATGCTGGGCCAACCTGTCGCAACGTCGATGAAGCGGTTTCTGCTTGCGAATTGGTATTGGAAGGGGTGCGCGCATGATTGAATTCAAGGATGTTTGCGTTTCTTATACACCCGAAGCACAGGTGCTTGCTGAGGTAAACTTCACCATTAACAACGGTGAATTCGTTGCGTTTGTTGGATCGAATGGTGCAGGAAAATCCACTACTATGCGTCTGATGAACGGGCTGCTCAAGCCAAACTCAGGCGAGGTTTTAATTGATGGAATTCCGACCACTCAGTTGAAGACAAGTGAAATTGCCCATAAGGTGGGCTTCCTGTTCCAAAACCCCGATCGTCAAATTTGCTGCAAAACCGTGCGCGAAGAGTTAGAGTTTGGATTCAAGGCTCAGGGCGCACTTGATGATGAGGCTCGTGCAAGGGTGGATGAGGTTATCGAGGAATTCGCTTTCAATGCCAACGCCGAACCATACTTTCTTAACCGAGGAACTCGTCAGCTTCTTGCCTTAGCTTCCATTATTGTCATGGCTCCTCAAACTATTATTCTTGATGAGCCAACGACGGGTCTTGATTATCGTGAATGCTGCAAGGTCATGAAGGCTATTGAAAAGCTGCATAAAAGCGGAAAAACGATAGTAATGGTGTGTCACGATATGGAAGTCGTGGCAGATTTTGCCGATCGCGTTATTGTGATGACATACGGCGAAATGGTTGCCGATGGCCCTACGTTCGATATCCTTCGCAACTCTGAAATACTCAAACGTTCTGATCTTATTGCTCCGCAGATTATTTCAATTTCGCAGGAACTGGTAGCCCGAAACCCCGAGCTCGCTTATTCGTCCATCGCTCAAGCTAATTTCTTGCAGGAGTTGACGAATGCAATAGAAGCGTTTGTGGAACAGAAAGGGGGTAAGTAATGAAAGGCTTTTTAGAGTACGTACCTGGTACGAGCTTTTTGCACAAGATGAATCCTGTGGCAAAGATATTTGCCGCTTTGCTTATCGTGTTTACTTGCTTTCTTACCCAAAGCTTTATCGTTCTAGGTGTTGTGATTGTTCTTGACATTGTTATGGCGGTAGCTTGCGGCATGGTCAAGCAAACTCTTGGCCTGGCGAAAGCGGTGGCAGGTTTTTCGCTTATTCTTGCTTTGATTGCCTTATTCACCACCCCTACAGGCGATGTGCTCATTGAGCTTCCTTGGGGATATATTGGAACAGGTTCGATAATTGCTGCTGTGCGCATTATCGTGCGCTTGGTTGCCTGCGCCGTGCCTTTGTTTTTGGTGTTTTACGTTACAAAACTCAACGACATGGCTAATTCATTGGTGAAAATTTGTCATATTCCCTACCGATATGCCTTTGTTTTTACGAGTACGGTACATTTTATTCCTGTTTTTATGAATGATATGAGCGGAATTATGGAAGCGCAAACTGCACGCGGTGTTGAATTTGACGGCAGGTTTATTCGAAAGGTTCGTTTAATGATTCCTTTGTGCGTTCCATTGTTGGTAAGCTCGGTTCGGAAGACCAACTCCGCAGCTATTGCCGCTGAGGTGCGTGGCTTCAACTTGCGTACGCGTGCAAGTGGCTACAAAGAATATCCTTTTTCGGGTATTGATGTTGTGGCTATGCTGGGTACCGTTATGTTGTTGGTGTTTTCAATCATTTTCTAGGTGCGTTTACGGAGTATGCTTATCAGGTCATCGAGGGGAATGCCATCAAGAATACTGCGCCACCGGAAGGTGCATTGTAGGCTGTGATGCTTCCGTCGTGTGCCTCCACAATTTCCTTTACGATGGCAAGTCCCAAGCCTGATCCGCCGGTGTTGCGTGCGCGGGAAGCATCGGTTCGATAGAAGCGCCTGAATAAAAGGGCTGGGTCAACGTCCCCGAAGCCGCAGCCATTGTCCATTACGGCGACAATTGTTTTTTCTCGAACGCCTGAAAGCACAACCTTTACTTCGCCCCCCTTTTCTACATGGCGAATGGCGTTATCGATAAGGTTGATAAGTGCTTGCTTTAAACGGTCGGTGTTGCCCAAAATATCGGGCGCCTCGCCTTCAACGTGCAGGTTCACTTCTTTTTCCTGCGCAATGGGCGCCAAAAATTCTACGACGCTTTCAGCAATGTCTTTCATGTTTACGCGTGACAAAACTTGAGCTTGGTTGTCGCGCTTAATGTGTTGAAGCGCCAAGAGATTATTAGTGAGGTTTTTCAAGCGCTCGCATTCCGTAAGAATTATTTCGCAAAAGCGATTGCGTGTAGCAGGCGGCATGTCGGGGTCAAGCATAAGCTCGGCATTTCCGCTGATGGCTGTTAGGGGTGTGCGGAATTCGTGGGCAACATTTGATACAAACTCATCTTGGTGCTTCTTAACTAAAACAAGCTCGTTTGAACGTGCTTCTGCAAGTTTTGAGATGTCCTGGTAGTTTTTAGAGAGTTCGGAAACCTCTTTAACGCTACTGCTTAGGGTGAAGTCCACCGTTGAATCACCCGAACGATATTTCTTAATTTGGGTGAGCAAATCTCTGAAGGGCTGTGTGGCAAAAACGGAAATAATCAGACTCAAAAAAAACGAAAGTCCCCCAATAGGAACAACCAGAAGAAACGCGTAAAGCGAAGCATCAAAAAAGAAAACAGCACACACGGCCATTATGGCCGTTGCTAAAACAGCAACAAGCGAAGAAAGAAGTGCTACTTGAGTCGATAGTCTCATTTATTTTTTGAAGCGATACCCATATCCGCGGACGGTTTCAACAAGCTTGGGATCATATCCAGCTGCTTCGATTTTATCGCGTAAGCGTTTGATGTGGGTGTCAACAGTCTTAGTTTCTGTAATAAATTCCCAACCCCAAGCATCGTGAAGCAGGTCTTCGCGCGAAACAACCTTACCTGCGTTACGCATAAGACAAGCAAGAAGCTCGAATTCGCGTGGCGTTAAATCGATAGGACCTTTGTTGCCATTGGCAGTGTGCGCGTCTTCATCGAGCGTGATACCGCCTGCGCAAATTTCTGAAGCGGAAGATAAAGAATCATTTGATTGGCTGCGACGAAGAAGAGCGCGGGTGCGTGCCATAAGTTCTCGTACGCCAAAGGGCTTAGCCAAATAATCATCCGCCCCAAGTTCAAGACCTACAACTTTATTGAGTTCGGAATCACGTGCGCTCAAGAACAAAATAGGGGTGTCCATTTTTGCACGTATGCGCCGACACAAATCGTAGCCATCAATGCCAGGAAGCATGATGTCTAGCACGAAAAGATCGTAGTGTTTTTCTTCGAGCATCTTCAATGCTGTTTCACCGTCAGAGGCAACATCGGTTTCGTAGCCCTCTTTTTGCATGGCGTAACTAACGAATTCGGTGATTGAAGGCTCATCATCAACGATAAGAATACGTGCAGTTGCGTGATCCATAAGTGGCCCCTTTTATAAACATGAAACGTGATTCTGTTCAATAAAGAACGGGAAGGAAAGCATATTGTCCTTGCACGATAAATAGTATGATAACATTCGCAAAAAAATTCTAACCTGAAGGGATTGTCAGGAATATGTTACTTGCGATTGATGTTGGCAATACGCAAACGGTCCTTGGTGTATACGAGGGCGAAAAACTTCTCCACATGTGGCGCCTTGCTACCAATGTTGATTACACCAGTGATGAACTTAGAATCAAGCTCCATGCGCTTCTTCGAGCGGAAGATTTTGATGGTGTTAAGTTTGACGGTGCGGTGCTGGCTTCGGTTGTACCTGCGCTTACGCATAATTGGGAAAAGGTGTGCCTGCGTTCGTTCGGTGTAGAGGTATACGTTGTTTCCACTAAGTTATGTGGTCACCTGGTTGGAATTACAGACGAAGATTTCAGGGAGACCGGTGCTGACCGCGTTGCGGATGCGGTTGCGGCGAAGGCTTTGTATGGAACGCCTGTTGTTGTAGTTGATTTCGGTACTGCTACCAATATTGAAGTAGTTGACGCTGAGGGGTGCTTTGCTGGTGGAATTATTGCTCCTGGTGTTGAATCGTCTATGAAATCGCTACTTTCTCGCGCGGCACTTCTGAAGGCGGTTGAGCTGGAAGATCCAGGAGTGGCAATCGGGCGTAACACCACCGACGCAATTAAAGTCGGCGTTGTTCGAGGTGAAGCCGCTCGTGTAGATGGATTGGTTGAGGGAATTCACGAACAGCTGGGCATGGAAGCAAAAATTGTAGCAACGGGCGGTTTGGCTCATCGAATTGCTCCAATGTCGAAAACTATTACCGAAATCAATCTAGAACTAACCTTACAGGGATTACGCCTCATCTATGAAGAACTAACGAAGTAAAATCATTCTTTGTGAATTACACCTTTTAGACAAAGAAAGTGAGGGCCCGACGTGTTGTCAGACATTGAAATTGCCCAAGCAACAACCCCTGAGCACATCTCAGAAATTGCTGCATCGGCAGGTGTTTCCGAAAAGTATTTGGAGTGTTACGGAAACTACAAAGCAAAGGTTGATTACAATCTTCTTCGCGAAGAAGACCACAAACCAGGAAAGTTGATCTTAGTCACCGCTATCAATCCAACGGCAGCAGGCGAAGGAAAAACCACCACTACGGTTGGTTTGGGTGATGCGCTTTCTCGTCTAGGAAATAATGCGGTCATCGCTTTACGTGAGCCTTCCTTAGGTCCTGTATTTGGCATTAAGGGTGGCGCTGCAGGCGGCGGATACGCTCAAGTTATCCCCATGGAAGATATTAACCTTCATTTTACGGGGGATTTTCATGCTATTGGTGCGGCAAATAATTTGCTCGCCGCGTTGCTCGATGCTCATATCCATAATGGAAATGAGCTTGGTATTGACGTTCGTCGTATTACGTGGAAGCGCGTTGTTGATATGAACGATCGCCAGCTGCGCAATATTGTGTGTGGTCTTGGAGGAAAAGCCCATGGTGTTCCTCGTGAGGATGGCTTTGATATTACGGTTGCTTCTGAGGTTATGGCAATTTTCTGTTTGGCAACCTCAATTACCGACTTAAAAGAGCGCTTGGGTCGCATTGTTGTTGGTTACACGCGTGATGATAAACCGGTAACGGCGCACGATCTTCATGCAGAAGGAGCCATGGCTGCTCTGCTTAAAGATGCTTTAAAGCCAAATCTTGTCCAAACGCTTGAGGGAACTCCCGCATTCGTTCACGGTGGTCCGTTTGCCAATATTGCTCACGGTTGCAACTCCATTATGGCTACGCGTATGGCCCTCGCTTTAGGTGACTATTGTGTAACCGAGGCGGGCTTTGGCGCTGACCTTGGCGCAGAGAAATTTCTCGACATCAAGTGCCGTCTTTCTGGTCTTGAGCCTGATGCTGTTGTTGTTGTGGCAACGGTTCGTGCGTTGAAAAACCATGGTGGCGTCGCCAAGGCAGATCTTAATGAAGAAAACCTTGAGGCACTCGAAAAGGGCCTCCCTAACCTTCTTCAGCATGTTGAAAACATCACCAAGGTATATAACTTGCCTTGCGTGGTTGCTATTAATGAGTTCCCAACCGACACCCAAGCAGAACTCGATTTGGTCCGTGCTAAGTGTGAAGAACTCGGTGTAAATGTTGCGCTTTCTCAAGTCTGGGCCAAGGGCGGCGAAGGTGGCGAGGAACTCGCTAAGGAAGTAGTTCGTCTGTGCGAACAGCCAAGCAAACTAACGTTTGCGTATGACGATGATCTTTCTTTGTCTGAAAAAATCGAAGCAATTGCAACTCGTATTTATCGTGCCGATGGTGTTGATTTCACTCCTTCTGCACGCAAAGAAATTGCACAGCTTGAAAGCCTTGGGTTTGCCGATATGCCCGTTTGCATGGCTAAGACCCAGTACAGTTTCTCTGACGATGGCGCTAAACTGGGCGCTCCTCGCAACTTCCGCATTACGGTTCGTGAAGTCAAGGTTTCTGCAGGCGCAGGTTTTGTTGTCGCTCTTACCGGCAATGTTATGACTATGCCTGGCTTAGGTAAAAGTCCTGCAGCATTCCGTATTGATGTTGATGAAACAGGAAAAATATCGGGATTGTTCTAATGGGAATAAACCAAGATTTTATTAACGAACTTGCAAGCAAAGCACCAACACCAGGAGGTGGGGGTGCTTCTGCTTATTGTGGAGCTCTTGCAACAGCGCTTGCTTCGATGGTAGGAAATTTGACGGTTGGTAAAAAAACGTACGCTGCCGTTGAAGATGAGGTAAAAGAAGCACTTATTCAACTGGAAGAACAGCGCAACAAGTTTGTAGAGCTTATTGACAAGGATGCACAAGCCTTTGAGCCTCTTTCGCGTGCTTATAGGCTTCCCAGAGCAACGTCTGAAGAACTTGCCCACAAAAATAAGGTAATGCAGCAAGCTCTTGTGGGGGCAACCGAAGTACCTCTAGAAATTATGGAGATTTGCGCACAGGTAATAACAACAAGTAAATTTTTAGCTCATAACGGCTCGCATCTGGCACTCTCTGATGTAGGTGTTGCGGTGCTTTTCGCTAAGGCGGCCCTAAAAGGGGCTTCTCTTAACGTGTACGCCAATGCATCCTCGATGGCCAATGAAGCTCAGGCTCGCTCCTATATTCAACAGGCTGACTGCTTGATTGAGGAATATGGAGCTTTAGCTGATGAGCTGTATGAATATGTAATAAAAGAAATCAGGTAATTAATGGCACTCATATTGAAATCGAAGCCCGTCATTGATGGAATGGCGGTTCATATTGTGCCGCGAGTTGAAGAAATAAAAGCGCGGGGTGTTGAGCCTACGCTGGCAATTGTTCGTGTAGGCAAGCGCCCAGATGATTTAAGCTACGAGCGCACCGCGATTAAACGTGCAACTTCATTAGGTATCGCTACGCGCGTATTTGAAATGGACGAATTTGTAACGCAATCTGAACTGCATTCGCAAATTCAGTGCATCAATCAAGATGCCTCCATCCACGGTTGTTTGTTGTTTAGGCCGCTTCCAGATTTTATGGACGAGAAGCAAATTTGCGATGAGCTTCACATGCAGAAAGATGTCGACGGTATCTCTTCTGCTTCCCTCGGTGCTGTGTTCACCGATTCTCCGGAAGGTTTTGCTCCTTGTACGGCGGTTGCTTGCGAAAAGATTCTTGATCACTATCAAATTCCTATCGAAGGAAAGCATGTGGTGGTCGTGGGAAGAAGCTTGGTAATTGGCAAGCCGGTTGCTATGCTCTTACTTAAACGCAATGCGAGTGTAACCATTTGCCATTCTAAAACGGACGGTCTTGAAAGCATTATGCGTTCGGCTGATATTGTTATTTGCGCCACGGGTCGTGCTCGTGCTTACGGCGCGGAATGCTTTAAGCCAGGGCAAGTGGTACTTGATGTGGGCATTAACTTTGACGCCAACGGAGTGCTTTGTGGCGATGTGGATTACGACGAAGTTGAGCCTATTGTTGCCGCCATTACCCCTGTTCCAGGAGGTATTGGATCGGTTACTACCTCCACAACAATGGAGCACACGCTTATTGCAGCGGAAAGAGCATGTAGTAAAAGTTAGAAGGGCGTATGGTGAACGCACAACCCTTTTCAATTGTGGTGGCACAAACGACATCATCCGAAGAAACCAAGCGCTGCGCTGCGGCGCTTGCTCGTTTATTGAGAGGCACTGAAGTTATTGCCCTAGATGGCGATTTGGGTGCAGGAAAAACGCATTTTACTCAGGGACTTGCACAAGGACTTGGTATAAAACGCTCAGTAACAAGCCCAACTTTTAACGTTCTTGTGGTTTATGACGAGGGCAGAATTCCCCTGTATCATTTTGATTTATATCGTCTTGAAAAGCCTGAAGAATTAGATGATATTGCGTTTGCGGAATATGTTGATTCACCAGGTATTTCCTGTATTGAGTGGGCTTCAAAATTCCCTGAAAAACTCCCCGATGAGCGCCTTGAGGTGTTTCTTGAGGTTGCTGCTGAGGACAGGCGTGAGCGCGTAATAAAGGCGCGTGCTTTTGGCATCGCGGCACACGAACTGCTCATCTGTTGGAGAAGGCAGCTGGCTGAAGGGTTTGTCGCAAAGGCTGACGCTAATGCGAAGGCTGAAGTGGGTGTCGCAGGCGCTTTGGAACCTGATAATGCTGTGGGGATGGATGCAGAGGCTTGTGTGGGTAGTGCAGAGACTGACGAGCCTATCGAAACCAACGGGGCTACTGAAACTAACAGAAGCTCAGATATTGCCGTAGATACGGAAGCTGTTGCAAATACCGAAGTTGCTATAGATGCAGGAGTTGTTGTAGATGCGGAGTCAGGAATAGACACCGGCACAGGCTCCTTCGTACTTGCTTTTGATACTGCCAACGAAATGATCTCCATCGGTCTTGGTAAACTTGATCGCAAAAACAAACGCATCGTGCACATTGCATCTCAAGAAGTGGGGGCATTTAGGGCGTCAAACGAAAAGCTTGTTCCAGAGATTGCTGCACTTTTTGAAAAACTCAATATTTCTCGCGAGCAAATAGCTTGCGTAGTGTGTGGACGTGGACCAGGCTCGTTTACGGGTGTGCGTATTTGTTTAGCCACAGCAAAAGGTCTTGCAATTGGCCTTGGTGTGGCGTTGTTTGGGGTATCCACGGCAGATTCACAGGCGTGGCAGTTGTGGCTCGATGGAGTCCGTGGTCCAGTTCTTG
The DNA here is from genome assembly GCA_000434775.1 of Eggerthella sp. CAG:368. Classification (GTDB taxonomy): domain Bacteria; phylum Actinomycetota; class Coriobacteriia; order Coriobacteriales; family Eggerthellaceae; genus Anaerotardibacter. The sequence goes on from FR895493.1 coordinate 33,845, forward strand.
TTTTGGGTGATGCTATGCGCAAGGAAATATATCCTGTGCGCTTCGAACTCACGGATGAAGGAGTAACACGTCTCAACGCCGATATGGTCATAAAGGCGGAAGCTATAGGCGAGTGGCTAGGGTCCGCTGAACGCGACTGCCTTATCACGGGTGATGCGCTCAAAAAATACGAAGAACTGTGCCAAGAAGTAGGTACGCTTACGAATTCTTCGTGTTGGTACCCACAAGGAAGAGGTTTATTGCGTGCAGCGCAAGATGCCTGGAAACAGGGAGTATTTGACCCCGACAATAAAACTCTTGGAAATCCCTGCACGCTTTTGCCGGTATATACGCGTCTTTCTGATGCGGAAGAACACGAACGCATTCGCTTCGCCAAGCAAAGTGACGCAGATTCGCAAACCAAAAACATCCTTCTTGAGCAAAAAGATCTTGAAACAGGTGTTCAGGGAGAAGCTCCTCACAGCGTCATTCGTTATCAGCCCTTGGAAAACGTTTGGGCTGAGAGCGTAGCAGCGCTCGAGCAGCAGGTGATGGGGAGCGATGCCTGGAGCGCTTCCCAAATTATCGATGAACTTCCGCGCGCTGATAGAACCTGGTGGGCAGCTTACAGGGTGTCTAATCCGCAAAAGCGAACGGTAGATCCCAGAGAAGATGTTTTGGTGGGCTATGCTGGTGGCTGGATTGTCGACGGGCAAGTCCAAATTCTCAAAATCGCTTCGAGCCCCGAATGTCGTCGTATGGGCATTGCGCGTGAACTCATCACGCGTGTGGCACTTGATGCGCGCGATTTGGGCGCCCGCGAAATGACCCTCGAAGTGCGCGTTTCCAATAAGGGCGCTCATGCTTTTTATGAGCAGTTAGGACTTAAGAACATAGGAAAGCGTCCAAGATATTATTCCGACAAGGAAGATGCATTCATTTACACTGGGCCGTTGCCTATTGCAGAACATGACGTTGCTGGTATGGATTTGCGTATCAACGCTGCGGCAACAAAAATAGAAACCACGGGAACAACCCCATCTGAACTCATCTTGGCCATTGAATCGTCTTGTGATGAAACGGCGGTCGCCCTTATTGATGGCGATGGAACTATTCTCTCCGATGTTGTTGCTTCGCAGATTGATTTTCACTCTCGCTTTGGTGGAGTAGTGCCCGAAATTGCAAGCCGTAAACATATTGAAGCAATCGGTGGTGTGGTAGAAGAATGCCTTGCTCAGACGAGCGCTAAAGTAGGGCAGGTGCTTTCGTGGCACAACCTTTCAGCGGTGGCTGTTACCTATGCTCCAGGGCTGGTTGGAGCGCTGGTGGTTGGTATGGCCTTTGCGAAGGGCCTTGCCTGGGCAATAGATGTTCCCCTGATTGGCGTGAATCATCTTGAAGGGCATTTGTATGCGAATAAAATTGCCCATGCAGACATCAAACCCCCTATGGTTGTCTCGCTTGTTTCGGGTGGTCACACCATGCTTGTGCATGTCAAAGACTGGGGTTCCTATGAAACTATGGGAACCACGCTTGATGATGCCGTAGGAGAAGCATTCGATAAAGTGGCAAAGGCGATGGGTCTTGGGTATCCCGGGGGTCCCATCATTTCTAAACTTGCGGCGAAGGGAAACCCTAAGGCGGTCAGATTCCCGCGTGCATTGATGCATTCGGGCGATTTACAGTTTTCCCTTTCAGGTCTTAAAACTTCAGTGATGACATACCTGCAAAAAGAGCGAGCAGCAGGAAGGGAGCCAAATCAGTGTGATGTTGCGGCAAGTTTCCAAGCTGCTGTAGTAGATGTTCAGGTGGCAAAAGCGCGTACGGCGCTCGAGCAAACTGGAGCGAAAGAGTTTTGCTTGGGCGGTGGTGTTGCAGCGAACCCTGCGCTGCGCAAGGCATACGAAGAAATGTGTGATGAATTAGGAGTTCGTTTAACCATGCCCCCGCTTTCAGCATGTACCGACAACGCCGCTATGATTGCCCTCGTGGCACTCGATCGTTTTCAGGAAGGCAAGTTCTTTAGTCTTTCCTGCGACGTTAAGGCCCATGTTTCTTTGGATGAGCCGTACTAACGCTCGAACATATGAGCCGCGCAAACGCTACCCCATAAACTCGAACGCGCATCTGTGTAAAAACTACTGCTTTGATCTGAACGTGTGGAAGCGCAAAACTAACGCTTGAGCTGTGTAATCGCACGGGTCGCACCACGCACTAATGCATCTACGCGTGAGCTATCACAGAGTTCCTGTAGGAGTAAGGCAACGGTGGAAACAGGAGTTGCCGTAGACACAAATACTGCTGTACTAAAAACTACGGCAGCAGAAAAATTATTGCAGTCCGGGAATTTTGATTTCATCAAAGGAGGTATTTCCACTCCCGGGAGGAACCATACGATCGAGCGGCATAACAACCAATCCAAGGTTTTCCACGTACGCATAAATTTCCATGCCACGCTTGCAGCGGAATGTGCACTCTACGCAGGGGTTTTTGTCACAGTATGCAAAGGCATCTTCATCGGCAAAACCAAACACAATAGGAGGCCATTTTTTTGGCATAACATATTTGGTCATAATGCCCGTAAATGTCTTTAAAGAAAACCATCGAGGCTTGCAGGTGGGATCTTTGACCGACCACGTAACATTGAGTCCGTTGCTGTTCATGCCGCCAACAATTTGGTAATTTAGTTTAATCTTGTCTTCGACTTCTTCGTGAGGAATTGGCTTAAGGAGTTCCATAGGTTCTCCGCAGCATTCAGGGTGAAATTCTGCATTAGAATAGGGAGGCTCGTTGATAAGTGAGCGCTCTCCGTCATTGCGAAGGGTAATTTCTCCGCCGTGGTCGAGTGCTGCGAAAACGTGACCACAGGTCTTGCAGCGGAAAAAAGGGACATGCGCTGCTGTGACGCGGGGCTTCCAGGTGGCATGCGTGCGGGTTGGGCTAAAATCTGCCATTTGTATTCCTCCTGTTGATGCGGAGAGTTTACGCATCATCCTTACAAATATTTAGCAAAATAAATACTACGCGCTTCATGATTCATTCTTGACAATGAAAGCATAGAAAACTACGATGAATAGGCATTCAAACTATTAGTTTCAGAAATGGAAGGGGTATACGTATGAGCGTCTACCAAGAGGCATATCATTTGCCAGAGTTTACCTATGACAAGTATGAAATGCTCAAGATCGAACAGCGTGGTCCTGTTTACATCTGTTCTTTCAACGATCCAGGTAACCTTAATGCAATGTCATACAAGCAGATGACTGAGTACAATGACTTCTTGAACTTGGTTCGCTATGACAAAGACTGCCGCGTTATTGTTCTTACTGGCGAAGGTAAATCTTTCTGCGCTGGCTTTAACTTGAACGACTTGTTCCTCGAGCCACCTGAGGATATGGGCCGCATCCAGCGTGACTTCTATGTAATGCAGCGTATCTGCTCTGACCAGGTACTCAACATGGCTAAGTGCGAGCAGCCAATCATCGGTGCTCTCAAGGGCTTCGCTGTTGGTGGCGGTCTTTCTATCGCAACCGCTTGCGATATGCGTATCTTGGGCGAGTCCTTCAAGATGAACGCTGGCTACCTCTCCATTGGTTATACCGGTACCGACATGTCTGGCTCTTTCTACTTGCCAAAGATCGTTGGTTACGCACGTGCTTGCGAAATCCTCATGAACCCACGCCGCTTCAAGGCAGAACAGCTTGCTGATTGGGGCTATGCTGTTAAGGTTGTTCCAGACGAGGAAGTTGTTGAAGAGGCAGTTAAGTTGGCTGAGGAAATCTGCCGCGAAACTTCTCCATTTGGTCTTCGTCTTACCAAGGAAGCTCTCCAGAGCTCTCTCGACGGTCTCTCACTTGCTGATCAGGTTAAGATGGAGAACCGCAACCAGGTACTCGCTGCTAACACCCAGGACGCTTATTGGGGCATGCAGAAGATGAATCCTAAGAACCGCGAAGAAGTTAAGTCTCATCCAGAGAAGTACGTTATTACTAACAACCTCTAAGCCAGATGCTTTGTGGAGTCGTTTAGGTTCGTCTAAACATACGTTCTTTAAACAGACCAAAACTAAGGGAGTCCGAGAAATCGGGCTCCCTCTTTTGTGTTAATTGTATTTGCGAAGTGCTTCTTATGAAGGAGTGTCTGTCCCTTCAAGAAAGAAGTATCGGACAGAAACAGTAAAATGTCCAATTTGTTGGGTATAAAACAGAACTTTCTTATGCTATTTATCGATATGACGGTAATTCTGCTTGACGTAGGAATAAGGAATGTGGACACGTTCATAAAGTTGTTACACAAATCTTCCAAAATAGGTATAAAAAGACGTTTTTCACCAAGAAAAGGGGCTAATTCATAGCCTGTACCTATGAATCTAAAGAAAAAAATAGGGAAAATCCGGACAAAGTTTGAGTACTGACCATGCAAACGAACAACACAAGAGAGGATACTGAAACAGTACTATTTTTCCCATGGTCATAGCGTGCATCTATTTCCGAAACGCGTGCGTTGCTTTGTCTCATGGGCAGATCTAGGTTCCAGACAACGAAAGGAGATTTCTGTATGTCAACTACAGAAAAACTCAATGGCTACGGCCCACTTGCTGGCGTTAAAGTTGTTGAGCTCTGCGAATGGGTAGCTGCTCCTGCTGCAGTACGCTGCCTCTCTGAAATGGGCGCAACAATCTATAAGGTAGAACCTCCTTATGGTGATGCTCAGCGCACCCAGGGTCCTGGTTTTGGTTGCGAACAGACCGAGACCGAAGATCCTACTATCGACCTCAACAACACCAACAAGAACTTCATCTCCATTAACTTGAAGAATGAAGACGGCATGGCTTTCATGAAAAAGCTTCTTGCTGAGGCTGACGTTTTTGTTAACAACTTGCGTGACAAAGCTCTTATCAAGATGGGTCTTGACTACCCAACCTTGAGCAAAGAATTCCCTAATCTTATTTGGGCTCAGATGCGCGGTTATGGCGAGTATGGTCCTGAGAAGGACAGCCCTGGTTTTGACGCCGTATGCTGGGCTGCTCGTGGTGGTGTTGCAAACGTTTTCCGTGAGGATGGAGAATCTCCTGCAATCGCTCCTCAAGCATTCGGTGACTACAATGTAGGTCACATGCTTGCAACTGGTATTCTTGCTGCTCTCTTCAACCGTACTCGTACGGGCAAGGGCGAAAAGGTTGTAACTAACCTTTATGCTGGCGCTATTTGGGCTGGTAACATTGGTATCTGCGCTACGCAGTTCGGTGCTCCTTATCCTAAATCACGTAAGCACGTTCCAAATCCATTCAACAACACCTATCGTACCTACGACGAGAAGTGGATTTACATCTGCATGCCTCAGTACGATAAGTACTACCCAATGATGATGGGTCTCTTTGGTCATGATGATCAGATCGACAACCCAGACACCAACAACCTCACTTCTTTGAAGGCTTCTGGTAAGAATGTTGAAGTTATTCAGTGGCTTGAAGAAGCTTTCGCTAAGAAGACGTTTGATGAGTGGATGGCAATCTTCAAAGAGAACCAGGTACCTGCTCAGAAGTGCTTCCGCTACACCGACATCGTAAAAGACGAAGAAGCATATGCAAACGACGCTTTGCGCATGGTCGAGTACAAGGAATGGGGCAATCGTGCACTTCCTATGACTCCTCTCCGTTTCGGTGGTTATGGCGATCCTCCTATTATTCTTTCCAAGCCTGTTGGTTATCACACCGCAGAGTTCATGAAGGAATTCGGTTACACTGACGATCAGATCAAGGCTATGGACGAAGAGGGCGCAGTTGTTGTATACAAGGGCGAGCCTATCGAAGATCGTATCTTTGTTTCTAAGCGTCAGGCTGAAGGCGAAGCTCCTTGCAATTGGTAAATCATTTGATTTGCTAAATCTACAGATTTGTTCTGAATTAAAGCCACCCTTCGGGGTGGCTTTTTGTGCATGCAAAACAATGGAATTGATGAGCCAAGAGTTGGCCTGTAGGCTTATAGGGCAAAAGTGAGTTTGATTGAGGGAGCTGAGCAGTTAATTTCATTTCTTATGTAAAAGAATTACTACAATCGAGGTTTTCTACTCGGTTAGAAAGCGTGTCTGATGCTTGATGTTTTTATAGGTCAATTTAGGGTTATGGGAAAAATAGCGCCCAACAAGTGGGCGCTATGGCATATAAAGCTTGGGAAATGCGCCTTGTGCATAGTTTAGTGAGTACGCTTATGCGGGATTCAGCAAACTCCCTTTTGCACGGTATACCAAGCTTAAAAGAGAGAGAGTTTAGTATAAACAGGCACAAAATCAATCGATTGAAAAGCTATGCAAGCTTTTCAATGAGTTCAACCATGTCTTTGCCAAGTTGTCTTGCAATCACGGGAGCAATTTCGTCTTCTTCAACGCTGCGACGCCAACGAGGCTTTCCGTCTTTCATGCCCGCCATTAAAGAACCGGTGATGCTAGAAGCAATAACAGGACCTTCAGGACGAGGATGGACGGTCAAGGTTTCATGCGTTGCCCAGAACTGACGCAAAATTTCATTGGTTGCTTCAGCACCGCAGTTGTCAAGACCAGACATGGTAAGGTAACCCGTAACTTTACCTTTAAGCTGGTTTGCAACCATGTGCATAGGACGGGTGCGATCGATAAAGCACTTGGTGCGTGCCGTAACGTTACTGAAGTAGTCGGGCGAACCAAGGATAATGCCGTTTGCCTCAAGCATTTTTTCTTTGAGTTCAGTCATATCGTCATCAATGGTGCACTTTGGGCCAAACAAACACTTGTTACAGCCAACACAGTATTCAATATCAAGTTCAGAAAGTTCAACTAATTCGGTTTCTGCTCCTAAAGCCGCCGCTTCTTCGAGTGCGTAGTTGAGCAGCTTTGCGGTGTTTTCGCCAGCACGATGGCTGCCATTAATGGCGAGAATTTTCATAACCCCTCTTTTCAAAAATGCTTTTCTTTTAATCGGCAAAATTAGGCGGAATACCCGAGAGAAAAAGAGATAAAGAAAAGCGCTTGTTCAGTATCTTTATTTTACCAAGGAAACGAAAGACCGAACGTCTCATAAAGGAAAATAGGAGCAAATATTCCCACGTAATTAAAGAAATGTTGGAAAAGTAACCTGTTCACATGCGGACAATTTTCTTTTTTTGTTTACATAAAGGATATTTAGATGGTCAAACCATTCCTTTTGTTGCTACCGAAAAATCAAAAGTTTTGTATCCTAGTAATAGGTGATATACCAAAGCGATGTGCGTATGGAGGCAATGCGTGCATCCTTTTCTTGATTACATTGAAATGAACACTTTACGAAAAATGCTTCTTCAGAAGTAAAGGTCAGAGCTGTATTGACCGTGCTGTAAGGTGTTCGCAGAGGGGTTATCGTGGATTTTGCATTAAGCTCCTACCACGAAAAAATGCTCAACGCATTTCGTGAATTTGGAGAATCTGTATTTACGTCTGAACGTGTTCTTCAGTGGCGCAGAGACCAAGGTCTTCCTGACGAAATAGTCAAAGGGTTCGCAAATCTATACTTTGGATTTGAAACTCCCACAAAAGAAAAACCGTTTCATTTAAGCGTTATGTCGCAAGCGTTAATTTTGGAAGAGCTTTCACGCTGCGCGGGTGCAACACTTCCGTTCCAGAATGATTTGTTCAATTTGCAAATTATGGGTGGTTTTGCTGATCAAGGTGAGTTCTCAAGGGTTCTCGAAGATTATCGCAAAACGGGTCGCCTTATGTTTTCGCTGGCAATTTCTGAACCGCATGCAGGCTCAGACTCCATGAACATGCAAACGGCTGTGCAAACTGTGGACGGAACTCTTATTCTGAATGGTAAAAAAACCTACGTGAATAACGGGGAGTATTCTCCTAACATTTTAGTTGCGGCAATTGATAAGGATGAAAAGAATCCAGGGAAATATCCGCCGCTTTCGTTTTGGCTTGTTCCTCGTTGCCTTAAGGGTATTCGTGCTTATCCAATTAATAAAATTGGCCAGTCAATGCTTCCCTTTGCGTCAATGTCGTTTGAAGGGGTTGAGCTTTTGCCTGAATATCGCCTGAAAGGTCACGATGGTGGTTTTAGACATTTGTTTAAGCTGCTTGAGTTTGGTCGTGTGTTTACTTGCGCCTCTTCGCTCGGTATGGCTCAGGCTGCTATGGAAGATGCAGTGGAGCATGCGCGTTCAAGGCGTGC
>FR895493.1:42035-58213 GCA_000434775.1 Eggerthella sp. CAG:368
TAGTCGTTTTCAGCAGATTGAACAAATGCTTACCGATATGGAGGTAAGCATCACAAACATGCGATCAATGTTGTATCGCACGGTATGGGCAATGGAAAATGATAGCCCTGACAAGCGTCTTTCGGTAGCCACGATGAAACGCTACATTCCTCAAGAAGCAACAAAGGTTGCCAGTATGGCAATGCAAATACTTGGCGGGCGTGGATATACGGAATCTTCACGGGTAAGCCAAATTTGGGAAGACTGTCGCGGTAATCAAATTGCAGAAGGCACCGATCAAATCATGGTCTATATAGCTGCGCCGCTTATTTTGGATAAGTATGAGAAAAAGGAAACGCTTCACTAGCTGTACTAAGATATAGGTCGGACTTCAGGTAGTATAGTGCTTTAGATTATGGAGTTGCTGTTATTGAGGAAACGGCCAAAAGCAGAAAGGCTGTGCTTAGAAAACATGGGAAAACTTAAGCAAAGTACAAAGAATTATATTTACGCCCTTATTGCAAATCCTGTCACTACGCTTATCTTGATGGCAATGATGCAGGCGGGTGCTGGCATGCTCAATCTTATTGGTGTTGGCGTAATTGGCTACGGTATTTTTATTTACTTCCTTTTCCAGGGAATTCGCTTGGACGTAATTGCCTATCGTGCGCGCAAAGCTGCTAAGAATAAAAAAGGAAAGAAAAAGAAGAAAAAGTAATTACTGGTATAACGCTTATATCTTAAGAGTTACGTTTAGGGCGCCGAGGAGTAATCGGTGCCCTTTCTGGTTTATAGGATAAAAAGGTAAAAAATTGGCAATTCCATAAGCCTAATAGGGAAAAGAAAAACCCCGTTTGACCTGCGATTATTGGTCAACGGGGTTACTGAAATCAATGGTGCGCCGTGAGGGATTCGAACCCCCGACGTACTGATTCGTAGTCAGTCCCTCTATCCAGCTGAGGTAACGGCGCAATCAAGCTTTGCAGCGCAGATTATTCTCGCAGTAATTTGTGCTTCTGTCAAACACTTTTTTTGAAATATGTAGAACTGGTAATTATATTTCTATTGAATGACACTTTAGTCTCGTAAAGCACTTTCATTCGGTTATGGGGTAAAATTGAAACTTGCCAATGAAAGGAAGCTTCATGGATAAATCAACTTTTGGCGAAGAAAACAAACATCCTCTTGTTGACGATAAGCGCCGCATTGCGCTCTACGACAATTTCGTCTCTGTAAATTCCGTTGATTCCTCGTTATATGAGCGCTATCCCATTAAGCGAGGGCTCCGTAATAACGACGGCTCTGGTGTTATTGCGGGCGTTACTAATATCTCAAACGTGCACGGCTATGTAATGAGTGAAGGAGACAAGGTCCCTGAAGAGGGCAAGCTCACCTTCCGCGGCTATGACATATACGATTTGCTCGGTGGCGGCGACACAACCAAGCGGTGGGGTTTTGAAGAAGTAGCTTATCTTTTATTGATGGGTAATTTACCAACACAATCTCAACTAGATACTTTTATTGCTGCGCTCGATGCTGAGCGTGATTTGCCTGATGGTTTTACGGCTTCCATGATTATGAAAGCAGCTTCAGAAAACATTATGAACACGCTTTCTCGTTCTGTGCTTATGTTGTATGCGGATGACCCTATCTCTGAAGATCGTTCCTATGAGCACGAAATCACCACGGCAATCTCGCTTCTTTCGCGTTTGCCTCGCATTATGGTTTTGGCGTATTACGCTAAGCGCGCGACATATTTCAAAGAGTCTATGATTATGCATCGTTTTATTCCTGGTCAGTCTACGAGTGAAACTATTCTTTCCATGTTGCGCCCCGATCGCCAATTTACTCCTGAAGAGGCGCGCATGCTTGACATTATGATGTGCTTACATGCTGAGCATGGCGGTGGTAACAATTCAACCTTTACCTGTCGTGTTCTTTCTTCAGCTGACACTGATCCATATTCGGCTTATGCGGGCGCAATTGGTTCCTTGAAGGGCCGCAAGCATGGTGGCGCTAATCACCAAGTGCTAGCTATGCAGAAGGAAATTAAAGAGAACGTTCACAATTGGGAAGACGACGACGAAATTGCTTCTTACATTGCCAAGATTGTGAACAAGCAGGCTTACGATAAAACGGGTCTTATTTATGGTATGGGTCATGCGGTTTATACCTTGTCTGACCCTCGCGCGGTTATTTGTAAAGAGTTTGCCACGAAACTTGCTGCGGGCACTGAATTTGAGGCAGAGCTCAATTTATTGAAGAGCATTGAGCGTTTGGCGCCAGAGGTAATCCTTCGCGAAAAGGGAACCAAGAAAGATATGTGTGCAAATGTTGATATGTATTCGGGCTTTGTATATTCCATGATGGGAATTCCTGTTGACCTTATTACGCCGCTTTTTGCTTGTGCGCGCATGGCGGGTTGGGCAGCGCATCGTTTTGAAGAAATTGTTTCAGGCAAGCGCATTATTCGTCCTGCTTATAAAACATCCGTTAAGCCAAAGGCATACTTGCCTATTGAGAAGCGCTAATATATACTTCTTGAGCGCTTAATTGTTTGCAGTTAAGCGTAAATGAGTGCCAACGTGGCTCAGTTGGTAGAGCAACGCACTCGTAATGCGTAGGTCGCCGGTTCGAGTCCGGCCGTTGGCTCCATTGAATGCGTGTAGGTCAGTCGTCTTTCGGCTGACCTTTTTCATTGTCTTTTGTCGATTCTTAGTTTGTGCCAATAAGGCTAAGAGAAAAAATTTCAGCATCACGGCTTTATGAACTTCTTTTGATTTTGGCGGTCTTTGTTTATTTACTTTATTATTTAGTAGCTAAACTATTTAACTAATAAATAATAGTAAGCGAAGGAATTGCGTGGATAGCAAAGAGAAAATGAAGGTTGAGCTGGTTGATTTAGCACGTCGCTTCAAGCGAGTGCATCCAACCCCGCCAAAAGAAGTTCGTGAGCTTTCCCAAGTAGAAATGCATGCTCTTATTGGTGTTGCTCGAGCAGATGAAAAAGGCTTGTTCTTGCGCCCTTCCGATATTGCTCGAATGTCTCACACTTCACCAAGCGCAGTGTCTCAAGTTCTAAAGTCTCTTGAGCAGTGCGGGTTCATTGAGCGTAATCGAGTGGAAGGAAATTCTCGATCGGTACAAGTGGAGCTCACCGAAAAAGGACGTAAAGTTGCGCGCTCCGCCTATGAGGCTCGTTCAGAGTTTCTCGGTCAGATGATTGAGTCGGTGGGAGAAAATGATATGGAACAATTTGTATCAACTCTCAGAAAAATTTGTGAATATATAGAATCATCGGACAAATTTGAAGCTTTGACTGAATGTCCCCATCCTCTCCCCTTTATTAGCGGGGAGGTGCGCTAATGCGAATCGTTGCCTATTTGAAGCAATCAAAAGTTGCTGTTTTCCTTATTGTGCTCCTTTTGATTGTTCAAGCGTTTGCTGATTTATCTCTGCCGCGCTATACCTCTGATTTGGTTGATGTGGGTATTCAGCAAGGTGGCATTGAAGAGGCTTCACCGTCTGTTATGCGCGAAGAAGCATATCAGTATGTTTGTATGCTGGCTTCTGACGAAGACGAACAGCTTATCAAGACGTCTTATGCTCAAAACGATGATGGTAATTTTGCTTTAACAGAGGAAGGCGCAAACCAGCGCGAGGAGTTGAATTCAGCGGTTGCGTTGCCTTTGGTTATTGTGGGCTTTTCTGATCAGATTTCCCAAAATCTGCAGAGCGAAAATGGTGAAACAATTCAGCAGTTTGTTCAGGCTTCACAGAGCGAGGGGGCTTCTGGAACAACGCAAGCCAAAGATTTAGAAGGCATAGTGGCCGCAGTGTCAGAACCCGGTGAATCAGCTAAAACACCCGCAACGGACACGGCAACTCAGGGGTTTGGGCTCGAGCAGCTTTATTCTGCTTATAGTTCAGGCTTGATTTCGAAGTCTCAAGTAAACAGTCTGGTAAGCAAAGCAAAAGAAGCTCTCGGTTCAATCGATGATTCGCTTATTCAGCAGCAAGCAATTAGTGCCGTAAAGGCAGAATATGAAGCACTCGATATGGACATGGGTGCTATTCAGCTAGGATACTTGGTTACCATAGGGCTGAAGATGCTTGGTGTTACGGCACTTATGGTTGCAACCTCGGTATTGGTTGGCTTAATTGCTTCGCGTACAGCTGCTCGCATTGCAGCAACACTGCGTGAAAAGCTTTTTGCCCGTGTAGTCTCTTTTTCGGATGCCGAAGTGCAATCGTTTTCGGCGGCCTCTCTTATTACCCGTGGAACAAACGATATTCAACAAATACAGATGGTAATTGTTATGCTGCTGCGCATGGTGTTGTATTCGCCCATATTGGCAATTGGCGGCATCATCATGGTTTCTCAAACCAATGCTGATATGAGCTGGGTTATAGTGCTTGCCGTCGTGGTTATTGCTATTGTTGTTTCTATTCTTATGGCACTCGCTATGCCTAAGTTCAAAATGATGCAAAAACTCATTGACCGCGTTAACTTGGTTGCGCGTGAAATGCTTTCAGGTTTACAGGTAGTGCGCGCCTTTGGCAGACAAGACTACGAAGAAGCTCGTTTTGATGATGCGAGTCGGGCTCTGTATAAAACACAGCTATTTACCAATCGCACCATGACATTTATGATGCCAGCTATGATGCTTGTTATGAATGCAACATCGGTGCTTATTGTGTGGGCTGGTGGTCAGGCTATTGATGCGGGCACGATGCAAACAGGCGACATGATTGCGTTTATTACGTACGCGATGGTTATTGTTATGTCGTTTTTGATGATTGGCATGATTGCCATCATGCTTCCTCGTGCTGATGTTGCCGCAGAGCGCGTAAATGAAGTATTGGGAACGGAAACATCAATCAAAGACCCAAAGCAGTCCCATTTTGCACAACTTGACACAAGTGCAAAAGGCCTACCTGTTCAGTTTGACAAGGTTACTTTTGCTTACAACGACGGTAGTGAACCCGTGCTTCGAAACATTAGTTTTATTGCAGAACCAGGCAAAACTACCGCAATTATTGGCGCAACAGGATCAGGCAAAACGACCATCCTTAAACTTATAGAGCGCTTCTACGATGTTTCGGAGGGTTCTGTTAGTGTGGGCGGTGTAGATGTGCGCGATGTAACGCAGCACGAGCTACGCAGTCAAATTGGTTACGTTCCGCAAAAGGCTTTTCTGTTTTCGGGCACCATCGAAGAAACAATTAAGTATGGCAATGAGCAGGCAAGTGAAGAGGAACTTGAGCATGCTGCCAACATCGCCCAGGCAACGGAGTTTATTGAAGGGAAAGACAGAGGGTTTGCTTCAGAGCTTAGTCAGGGTGGAGTGAATGTTTCTGGTGGTCAACGCCAGCGTCTTTCTATTGCGCGTGCTCTTGCTACCGATGCGCGTGTGTTGCTTTTCGACGATAGTTTTTCCGCTCTCGACTACGCAACAGATGCTCGTTTAAGATCTGCGCTTGCTAAAGAAGCTGCTGGTAAAACGATCATCGTAGTTGCTCAGCGCATTTCTACCGTATTAACTGCAGACAAAATTGTGGTGCTCGAAGATGGTGAAATGGTGGGTTGCGGTACTCATAATCAATTGATGAACTCATGTAATACCTATCGAGAGATTGCTGAATCTCAGCTATCGGACGAAGAGCTGAAAGGGGGTGTCGCTCATGAGTGAGCAAACAGAACAAGACGGCGTAACCCGTGCTCCTGAGCGACCGCCTCGTCGTCCGCACGGACCTATGGGCATGAGCCTTGGGGGAGAAAAGGCAACTGACTTCAGAGGAACCATGAAGAAGCTGCTGCATTTTATGGGCAAATACAAAATTGCTTTGGTTATAGTGGTGGTTTTTGCTCTTGGATCAACAGTATTTAACATCATCGGTCCTAAAGTTCTCTCAACTGCTACCACGGAACTGTTTGAGGGCATTACTGCCAAAATTGCAGGTACTGGGGGAATAAACTTCGATGCGGTGGGAGTAATTCTACTCACTACACTCATTCTATATGCTGTTTCAGCGGCATGTTCATTTGCTCAAGGGTGGATTATGACGCGTGTTGTTCAGGGAACCTGCTTTGAGTTGCGCCGCCGCATTGCAGCAAAAATAGATGCGCTTCCTGTGGGATATTTTGAAAAAACGAGTACGGGCGATGTGCTTTCTCGCATTACCAACGATGTTGATACGCTGGGAATGAACTTGAACGCAAGTGTCACTCAGCTCATAACGGGTGTGGCGACAGTTCTTGGCGTTGTGATAATGATGCTTTCTATCAGTCCGATTATGACGCTGGTGGCACTGATTATTATTCCCGTTTCATTGCTTATTGTTTCGGTAGTGGTTAAACGGAGCCAAAAATATTTCCGCATGCAGCAAAACCGATTAGGTGCTATTAACGGGCAGGTTGAAGAAACTTTTTCTGGGCATGCTGTTGTGCGGGCTTTTGGCAAAGAAGATGAAGTAGTAGAAAAGTTTCGACAAACAAACGAGGAGCTAAGAGAGTCTGCTTGGAAGTCGCAGTTTTTGTCAGGACTTCTTATGCCCATCATGACTTTTGTAAGCAATTTGGGCTACGTGGTTGTTGCGGTTGTTGGTGCTCTGTTTGCCATTCAAGGGCGCATTACGGTAGGCGACATCCAGGCGTTCATTCAGTATATGAAAAACTTTACTCAGCCTCTTACTCAGCTTGCGCAAATTTCGAATGTGTTGCAGCAAATGGCTGCGGCGGCAGAGCGTGTTTTTGAGTTTCTTGATGCTGAAGAGGAAAAAGATGAGCCAGCAAAAATTCTTGCGGCAGAAGTTAAAGATAATGTTGAGTTTGTGCATGTGAGTTTTAGTTATGAGCCAGGAAAACCTGTTATCACTGATTTTTCGGCTTCTGTTAAAGAGGGGCAAACTGTTGCAATTGTAGGCCCTACTGGAGCAGGAAAAACAACCATGGTTAAGCTGCTTATGCGCTACTACGATGTTGATAGCGGAGCAATTCGCATTGGCGGGCACGACGTTCGAGAGTTTGACCGTAATGATTTGCGCTCAATGGTGGGTATGGTTTTGCAGGATACGTGGCTTTTTAAAGGGACTATTCGTGAGAACATTCGCTACGGCAATCTTGAGGCAACCGATGAGCAGGTTGAAGCTGCAGCAAAAGCAGCATTTGCGGATCATTTTATTCGTACGCTTCCGGGAGGCTACGAAATGGAGATTAATGAAGATGCAAGCAATATTAGCCAAGGTCAGCGTCAACTGCTCACTATTGCACGGGCTATTCTGGCGGATCGGCGTATGCTTATATTGGATGAAGCGACGAGTTCGGTTGACACAAGAACGGAAGAGTTAATTCAGCGAGCAATGGATCGCTTAATGCATGGACGTACTTCGTTTGTTATTGCGCATCGATTGTCTACCATCCGAAATGCTGATCTTATTTTGGTGGTGCAGAACGGCAACATCGTGGAGCAAGGGAACCATACTGAGCTTCTTGCTCGTGGTGGTGCTTATGCAAATCTATATAATTCGCAGTTTGCGCGATAGGGGGATATTATGTTGAAAGTGTCAAAGCGTACGTTACTTCTTGTTGCTGGTATTGTGTGGTGTCTTGCTGGTGGGAATATCGCTTGGCTCGGTATTCAGGAGTTTGTACAGGTAGATTCAAATATGTGTTGGCTCCTTGCTTTTGGAGCAGTGGTAGTTTTTGTTGTGTTCCATATAATGATTTTTTCAAAGATGGTTATTAAGCACGCTAATCGCATTAAATCATATGAAACGGAGCGCGTTTCAATTTGGAAATTCTTTGATGCTTCTGGCTATATTATGATGGCCATAATGATGACGGGTGGTATTTCTTTACGTGCGTTCGGACTTGTTCCGTCATGGTTTATCGCCTTTTTCTATATGGGGCTTGGTATTGCTTTGGTGCTTTCTGGCATAAGCTTTTTAGTTCGCTTTGCTCGGAAAGGCAATAAGCCAATTTCTTGTCCCTTTCGGCTTCGTGGCTTTACTCTTGGCTGATCGCTCCTAAGAGGCAATCAGCCAAGATACGCGATGTCGCCTTATATCTCTCCGAGTCCACCCATGTTCTCAAAACGGCTCGATAGAAATTCATTGGTAAACTGATGGTCGTAGTATTCCTCTACGGCGTTTCGGGGAGGTTCTCCATGTGTGCGTTCGTCAGCACGCAGAAGAGCCGTGATGGTTACCGCAATGTCTACGGCAAGATACACTGAAAGAATCAACGTGCAAATTTTGTAGGGTCTATTTTGCGTTTTAATGTGCGAGAAAACTTTGTCGCAAAGAGGAAGGCCAACTTTTACCCAAAGAAGACCAAGTGTTCCCCAAACCGCGCAATGAAACACATCGGTGCGCCCATCGAAGTTAAAGGGCAGATCAAGGTAGCTCCAAGCAACGACGCCCCAGAAGGTTTCCATCGCCCAGCTAGCGAAATATTCCACGCTTCCGCCAACAACTGCGGCAATAAAAAATAAGAACCAATAAGGTCTATCGGAAAAAGGTTCTAAGAACACAGAAAGCAGTACGGCGGCTAATCCGTAAATAGGAGAAAATGGACCCCAGACTAAACCTGCCCTGCTTTCAACTACGCCAAACGCAATCCAATGTTGAAGCGTTTCCCCCAAAAGCCCCAAAACAGACATGATGGCGAAAATCCAAACCAAATTCCGCCAGCTTTGGGCGACGGTGGTGCATTGAGTTTTTTTGTGAGTGATATGTCGTTCGGCGATTCGTTCCATAGCGTATCTGATTGTAACATTATCTTAAATCTGTGTATCTTTTTTGACAGTTGCTAAACTCGCAGGTGAAGATAGTGACAAGAAAGCGGATAGCTCATAAAATTGAACGACTAAGAAAAGGAGTAGGTTTTTAATGCCCGTTGGTTTAAGTATTGCACTCGTTGTTTTCTTTCTTTTAATGAATGCTTTCTTTGTTGTTGCAGAGTTCTCCTTAGTTCGCGTTCGTAAATCTCAAATTGAGCTATTGGTTGATCAAAAAGCACGCGGTTCAAAGCGCGCAATGGTTATTTCTGAAAATGTAAACGCCTATCTTTCCGCTTGTCAGTTGGGTATCACCTTGGCTTCGCTTGCACTTGGTTGGTTGGGCGAGCCTGCTGTTTCGAGTTTGATTCATCCTGCTTTGGCAGCTATTGGCTTGCCTGACGCAGCGGTTTCGGCTATTGCGGTGGCAATTGGCTTCATTCTTATTACCGCGCTTCACATTGTGGTTGGTGAGCTTATTCCGAAGTCTATGGCTATCATCAATACAGAACGTTACGCTTTGTTCACGGCAACACCTCTGTACTGGTTTTACCACATCACGTATCCCATCATGTGGTTGTTTAATAGCATGACCAATGGCTTTATGAAGCTTACGGGTCACAGTGATGCGGAAGAGCATTCTGCCTACACCGAAGAAGAAATTAAAATTCTGCTTGAGGAGTCAGTGGATAGTGGCTCTATTGATGAAGATCAGTACCAGTATCTCGATAATATTTTCGATCTTGATGACAAAGATGCGAAAGCCATCATGACGCCGCGCACAGAGGTTTTGTGTATTGATATGGACGATGATTTGGAAACAAATCTTGATTTCATGGGCAAGAATAAATTTACGCGCTACCCAGTGTTCAAAGAAGATAAAGACAACATCGTTGGGTTCGTTCATATTAAGGATGCCTATCTTCTCCCTGACGACGCCACCATGGCCGATCTTAAAATTCGCACCATTCAAGCGGTGCCTGAAAGCATTTCTCTTGCAAAGCTTTTGCAGGTACTCCAAGAAAAGCACACTAAGATTGCCGTGGTTGTAGATGAGCACGGTGGAACTTCTGGCATCGTCACCATGACCGATGTAGTTGAGCAGATTATCGGACGTATGGAAGATGAATACTTGCACGATGATCAGGATGAGATTCTTAAAGTGGGCGAAGATCGCTATTTGGTAGATGGCTCTTTGCCCGTTGATCAATTTGTGGAGTTTCTTGAATACGAGCCTGTTCCTGTGTTCGACTACGAAACAGCAAGTGGTTTAATGCTTGATTTGCTCGATAAGATTCCCGAAGAAGGGGATATTTTTGTTCTTCATCACGAAGGCAGGAAGATCACCCTTTCCACTGAAGCAATGGATGGCTTGCGTATTGATAAAATTGGCGTTTTATTTGAAGCGGATGATCTAGACAAAGAAGCCAGCCAAGGAGACGGAGAAGACGGTAAATAGTCATTCGGTAGTCCTGATCAATGTGGTGTTTTCGTTTGCTTACGGCGCACTTCCTTAAAAGATCCCGCTAGATCTCCTAGAAGGCCCGCAATAACGCTGAAAGCAAATTCCTGCGTTTTCTCATCAAGGGAAGCAAGGTGTATAACGACTTGGGGAGCTTTTTTGAGTAAATCAGCCGGAAGTGTTTCGATGTTGTTGCTTTCTGATACGTATTCCACCACACCGAACAAAACAGAGCAGAATTCAATGCGATCCTCTGTGGTAAGTGAAGCAATCCAGCGTGAGAGTCCCAGGTCGGCAGAATCGGAAAGCAAGGTGTTTTTGCCCTCGTACACAAACGAATACCTGCTGTTCGTGTTGTTGGTGTCGCTGGTGCTAATGGTGTTTTTGAGGGCAGCTTCGTTATTGTGTTTGTCGCTTTCCTTGCGCGTGTTCGCGTTCTCGGTTTCATCGTAGGTTTTACCGGTTATTATTTTATTGGGTTTGTTGCTGCTGGCTTTGCTCGTAACTTCATCAGAGATCCGCTCAATTTCCCAGGAAAAGGGCATATGCTGCATGAGTGCAAGCTCGCTCGACTTAACAACAAAAGGCATAACAAGGTCGTCAAAAATTCGCCCAACAATCGAGTGAGCGGGTATTACCTTAATGATGCGATGCTTTATTTGCTCGATTTCTTCTTCTTCAAACTGCCAAGGATTAACTCCGGGTCCATCGAAGCTATACGCTGCGGTAATGAGCGACTGGAGGGGCAGGGTGCATTTTGTGGCAGCGTAAATGGCCAGGTTACCACCCTTTGAGTGTCCTCCCAAGCGTAAGGCAGGGATACGTGCATGACGAGGCTTCTTTTGAAGTTGAAGCCACTTGTTCATCATAGCCTGAGTGTAAAGGCGTGCATATTCCTGAGAGGGAACAGGGTTTAAAACGCTGAGCGCGAAATCTTCTTCCCAGCCAGTAATGGTGCTGTCGGTTCCTCTAAAAGAAAGGTAAAACGAGCCATCGGGCACATGAAAACACATTGCTGCGAACTGTGTGAATGAGTTTGGATTGAGATCGACGGCAACATCGGAAACCCCGAGAGCAGAAAAGCGTGAACTTCTCGAAAGGGCTTTAAGAAAAGGCTGAGCATACGTGTCAAACCAGAAAAGATTGGATAGGTTTTTAGGCTCTATTGAAGCAAGCGCCCCGCGAACAAGTACGGGTTCGGCGAAGTTGTATAATCCCTGATCGGGTGGGAATAAAGTTTGTTTATCGAAAGCGTCGTCGGTGTAGCTAGCGCGCTTCGATTCGCTCTCAAATAAAAGAGGGAGTTCTTCATTGAGAACAACCGAGCGTGGAGCTTTTGCATTTTCAAACAAAAAATAAGAAGCAATGGCAAGGACAAAGGAGTCAAGGAGCGAGAAAGGTTTTTCGTCGAAAGACGCGGTTTCCGATTCAAGGTAGTTCAGGATGTTCTGTTTAGCCAATGTGCTCGCCTCTTAACGTCGGGTGTCACGCTTTATTAGGTATCACGTTCCACTCGTAAGTGTATTTCATTAGCTGCTTTACGAAAGGGACACTGTGAAATTTAGGGGCAAGGCTTAAAAAATATCGGACCTGGAATAATCTTTACTCCAGGTCCGATTCATTTATTCATTTTTGCAGTATCAATACACCAAGGAGCTGTTCCTGTCGTTTATGGCATGACGCCAGTGAAGCAGCTGCAACACGTAAACTACTTCATCAGATCGCAAACCGCTTGAGCATACGCTACTGGGTCTTCAATAGGCAAACCTTCAGTAATGAGAGCCTGGTTGTATAAAATGTTGGTGTACTGCTTAATTTTATCGGTATCGTTTTCCTTCTGTGCTTCCTGAAGTGTTTTGAAAATGCTGTGCTGAGCATTGATTTCAAGGACACGGTCAGATTTGATGTTTTGTCCATCAGGAGCCATAGCCATGATCTTTTCCATCTCAAGGCTGATGGGACCTTCGGCGGTAACGCAGGCAGGGGTATCGGAAAGGCGAGCTGAAACTACAACCTTAGAAACTGCATCTCCCAAAGCATCCTTCATTGTTTTGAAGAGTTCCTCGTTTTCTTTTGTAATAGCTTCCGCGGCTGATTTTTCGTCTTCGGTTTCGAGTCCTAGATCGCCGCCTGCAACGTTTTTGAGCTCCTTGGCATTCTTACCTTCTTCATCGGCGCCATAATCGTGCATTGCGGTCATGCAGAACTCATCAACATCTTGGGTGCAGAGCAAAACATCAAAGCCCTTGTCCTGAATGGTTTTTACGATTGGCATTTTTGCAAGGCGGTCAACAGATTCACCAGCGGCATAGAAAATAGAAGACTGCCCTTCTGGCATGTTGGCGATGTATTCGTCAAGCGTGATCATTTTCTTTTCTTTTGCCGAATAGAACAGAAGTAATTCGCCGAGCTGGTGTTTTTCCATGCCGTAAGAAGAATAGATGCCATACTTCAAGCCACGACCAAAGTTTTCGAAGAACTTTTCGTATTCCTCGCGATCGTTATCACGCATTTTAACAAGTTCTGATTTGATCTTTTTCTCAAGCTTGTTGGCAATAGCGCGCAGCTGGCTGTTGTGCTGGAGCGTTTCACGAGAAATATTGAGCGTGAGGTCTTGGCTATCAACAACGCCGCGAACAAAGTTGAAATAGTCAGGCAAAAGCTCTTCGCACTTTTCCATAATGAGCACGTTTGAGCTGTAGAGCGCGAGGCCTTTCTTGTAATCCTTACTGTATAAATCATAGGGCGCGCGTCCCGGAATAAAGAGCAGCGCATCGTATTCCAAAGCACCCTCTGCATGAACCGAAATGGTGCGTGCAGGGTCGGTGAAATCATGGAAATCAGTTTTGTAGAACTCGTTATATTCTTCCTGGGAAACTTCAGACTTGCGGCGCTTCCAGATAGGAATCATTGAATTGATGGTTTGAATTTCAAGAACGGTTTCATATTCTGGCTTGTAATCATCGCCAGCATCTTCGGGCTTGGGGAGCTCGTGGCGAACTTCGCATTCCATTTGGATGGGGTAGCGAACGTAGTTGCTGTAGCGCTTGATGAGGTTTTTGAGCTCATATTCGTTAAGGAAGAGGTCATAATCTTCTTCCTCAGTGTTGTCCTTAAGATGCAGGATAATAACTGTTCCATGGGTTGGCTGTTCTGCTTTGGTCGAGAAAACAGAAGGCAGTTCTTCAGTTTCTGTTACCGTGTAGCCTTCGATGCCATCGCTTTCCCACATCCAGGTTTCGTCGCTGCCATATGAACGGGAAATTACCTGAACGCGTTGGGCAACCATAAAAGAAGCATAGAAGCCAACGCCAAACTGTCCAATAATATCAACGTCGTCACCTTGCGATTCAGCGTTTTCGGTTTTGAACTCAAGGCTGCCAGAATGAGCGATAGTGCCAAGGTTTTTCTCGAGCTCATCTTTGGTCATGCCAATGCCGCTATCAGCAACTGTAATAGTGCGTGTATCTTTGTCGAATGCGACCGAAATAGCTAAATCGTCCTTGCTTACTTTGATTGAGGTATCGGTCAGACTTCGGAAATAGAGCTTATCTACGGCATCGGATGCGTTAGAAATTAGCTCACGCAAAAAGATCTCACGATTGGTGTAAATAGAATTAATCATGAGATCTAACAGCTTTTTACTCTCTGTTTTAAATTTTTTCATTAATCAGTCCTTTCCTCTTTGGATAGGTAATGCACAAAGTGATAAACAATTAGCACTCTCGGGTAGAGAGTGCTAAAAGAGATTCTAGTAGCGTTGCCAAGGATGTCAAGAATTGGCATCTTCCGTAAGGGAATTGTCATAAAAGAGAAAAGACAGGGTTAAGGTTTAAATGAGCTTTTGTCATTTTATAAAATGAGGAATGACCTGCGAAAATAAAACTAACTAAAATAATCTTCAACAGAACGGTTACAAAACTTGACAATACTAGACTTAGATTTTATTATAGTCACTGTCATTGGGAAGTCGCGCAAGCGGCTTTCGTGATATGCACAGGTAATAACAGAGGTTACCCGGCATGACTTACAAGTTTGAATAACTCGGAGTGCTTCGGCCTTTCAAGCTTCAATAGTCACGGCGGGCATACAACAACTGAAAGGATATGTAGGATGGGAAAGATCATTGGTATCGACCTTGGTACTACAAACTCGGCAATGGCAGTAATGGAGGGCGCTGAGCCAGAGATTTTGGTCAACGCCGAAGGCGACCGTACTACTCCTTCTGTAGTCGGTTTCGGCAAAGATGGCGAGCGCGTCGTTGGTAAGGCTGCAAAAAACAAGGCAGTAACCAATCCAGAAAACACCATTGCTTCAGTTAAGCGTTTCATTGGTCGTTCTTTCGCGGAAACGGGCGAAGAACAAAAAACAGTTTCTTACAACGTTAAGAATGGCAACGGCGGTCGTGCTGTTGTAGATATTGACGGCAAGGATTATATGCCAGAAGAAATTTCTGCAATGGTTTTGCAGAAGATTAAATCTGACGCAGAAAAACGTTTGGGTGAGCCTGTTACTCAGGCAGTTATCACGGTTCCTGCATACTTCAACGACGCTCAGCGTCAGGCAACTAAGGATGCAGGCAAGATTGCTGGTCTTGAGGTAATGCGTATTATCAACGAGCCAACTGCAGCTGCTTTGGCATATGGCCTTGATAAAACCAACAAAGACGAGAAGGTTTTGGTATTCGACCTTGGTGGCGGCACCTTCGACGTTTCTGTTCTAGAGCTTGGCGATGGCGTATTTGAGGTTTGCTCGACTGCAGGCGATAACCATCTTGGTGGCGATGACTGGGATCAGCGCATCATTGACTGGATGGCAGACAAGTTTAAGGGCGAAAATAACATCGACCTTCGTACCGATAAAATGGCTCTGCAGCGCTTGAAGGAAGCAGCTGAAAAGGCAAAGATGGAGCTTTCTTCTACATCTCAGACCACTATCAACTTGCCATTCATTTCTGCAGGAGCAGCTGGTCCACTTCATTTGGATTACACGCTTACTCGCGCAGAGTTTGAGCGCATCACTAAGGATTTGCTTGATCGTTGCAAGGCTCCTGTTGAGCAGGCATTGCGCGACGCAGGTCTTAAGACGGGCGACATCAACGAGGTAATTCTTGTTGGCGGTTCAACTCGTATGCCAGCTGTTCAGGATTTGGTAAAGAACATGACCGGTAAGCAGCCTAATATGTCCGTAAATCCTGATGAGGTAGTTGCAATGGGTGCTGCTGTTCAGGGCGGCGTTCTTGCTGGTGACGTCGAAGGCATTCTTCTTCTTGACGTAACTCCACTCTCCTTGGGTGTTGAAACCATGGGCGGCGTTATGACTAAGATGATCGAGCGCAACACCACCATTCCTACCCGCAAGACCGAGATTTACTCTACTGCAGCCGATAATCAGACTTCTGTTGAGATTCACGTTCTTCAGGGCGAGCGCGAGATGGCTGCTGGCAACAAGACGCTTGGTAAGTTCCAGCTCACAGGTATTCCTGCAGCACGTCGTGGTGTTCCTCAAATTGAGGTTACCTTTGACATTGACGCAAACGGTATCGTCAACGTTTCCGCTAAGGACCTTGGCACTGGCAAGCAGCAGCAAATCACCATTTCTGGTTCTACTGCTCTTACCGATGACGAAGTTGATCGTATGGTTAAAGATGCAGAAAATCATGCAGAAGAAGATAAGCTCCGCAAGGAAGAAGTCGAAACGCGCAACAACTGCGATTCGCTGGTAAACGCAACTGAAACCACCTTGAGCGAAGTTGGCGACAAGGTAAGCGAAGATGTTAAGAAGCAGGCGGAAGACGCAATTGCTCAGGCGAAAACCGCTCTTGAAGGAAACGACATTGAAGCTATCAAGGCTGCTATTGAAGCTCTTCAGGCTGCGGGATATAAGCTGGCCGAGGTTGTTTACTCAACCGAAGGTGCAGCTGCAGGTGCTGAAGGAGCAGCGGGTGCTCAGGCTCC
>FR895493.1:58231-80203 GCA_000434775.1 Eggerthella sp. CAG:368
CGATGACGGCACCATCGAGGCTGACTTTGAAGTTGTAGATGAAGACGCAGACAAAAAGGATAAGTAATTATGGCCGCACCAGATAAAGACAAAGTATGCGAAAACGCTGCTTGCGCTGGTGAGGATGCTCAGAAGGTGGAAGCTGAAGTGCTCGACGCTTCAGCTGAAACCGAAGAGCAAAAGGCTGAGGAGCCAGTAGACGAACTCGCTAAAGCGCAGGAGGAAGCAGGTGCTTGGAAGGATAAGTATTATCGCCTCCATGCAGAGTGGGATACGTATCGTCGCCGTATGAATGAGCAGCGCGAAGAAGAAAAGCTACGCGCAACCGAAAAGTTAATTGCTGAATTGGTTCCTGTTTTGGACGATTTTGAGCGCACCATTGATTACGCTGAGAAAAATGGCGAAACGGGATTGCTAGGCGGCGTAAGTGCTGTTCATTCCAAACTCAAAGCAGTGTTCGAGAAAGAGGGTGTTGAGGTAATTGACCCTAAGGGTGAAGCCTTCAATGCTCTTGAGGCTCAGGCTGTTGCCACTGTTGATGATCCAAGCGTTCCCGACGAAACGGTTGCCGAGGTTTACCAAAAAGGTTACCGCATGGGAAACAAGGTAATTCGCAATGCGATGGTTACCGTTACGGTTGGTGGACCTAAGCGCGAGTCCGAAGAAGAGGAAGAGTAGAACACTCAATTTGGCTCTTCGGGTGCCGTGAGCTTGAAGAAAATGCAGCTAACGTTCGGTTTGGGCATTTGGTTTATTGAGCTTTAAAGGTTTATCCAGCTAAAAATATGAAGTAAGTGAAGGAAGGCGGGCTATGGTGATGTCCGCCTTCCTTGTAAGGAAAGAGAGGTGGAGCGTATGGCACAGACTCCTGATTACTACAAGACGCTAGGCGTTCCACGGGACGCAAAAACCGAAGATATTAAAAAAGCCTTTCGCAAATTGGCTCGTAAGCATCATCCCGATGCTGGTGGTGATGAAGCAAAGTTTAAGGAAATTAACGAAGCCTACGAGGTTTTGAGTGACGATAAAAAGCGTGCGATGTATGACCAGTATGGCACGGCTAATGAAAACCAAATCCCTTATGGTGGAGGTTGGCAGCAGGCAGCGGGTGGCAACCCGTTTGAGGGTTCAGGTTTTGGTAGCTGGGCAGACATTCTGGAAAGTATGCGTCATGGTGAAGGAGCGTTCGGAACTGAGTGGAATTTTGGTGGCTTTGGCGGGCAACCTCGCAGCCCTCAGCCCCAAAAGGGTGCTGACAAAACAGTATCAATGACCGTAACGTTTGATGAGGCATTTAAGGGTTGCGAAAAGCGTGTGAAAATAGGCACGAAGGGAACTTCCGAAAAGGAAACCCTGACTATCAAAATTCCTGCTGGTGCTGTAGATGGTGGACGAGTAAGGCTTAAAGGGCGCGGTGCTCCAGGGATGAATGGCGGTGCTGCGGGTGATTTGCTTGTTACCATTAAAATTGCTGAACATCCCTTGTTCTCCCGCGCGAAGGAAAATGTTCTTATCACCGTTCCCGTTACGTTTGCGGAGGCCGCTCTTGGTGCTCAAGTGGTTGTACCTGCTCCAGACGGTACAAAGGTTCGCATCAAAGTTCCTGCGGGAACACAAGATGGAACCGTTCTTACTGTTAAAGGAAAGGGCGCTCCAAAGTTAGGCAAGCAAGGCGGCGTTGGCGCACTGAAGATAACGATTCATGTTGAAATTCCTAAAGAACTCAACGACGAGCAAAAGACGGCGCTTGAAGCATTTCAGGCAGCAACGAAGGAAGAAGTGAGAGCATGGTGAACGACAGAAACAGACCGCTCTATATGATTAGCGTAGCGGCAGAACTTGCTGGTGTTCATCCTCAAACGCTGCGCATTTATGAGCAGAAGGGGCTTGTTTCCCCACAGCGCACGAGCGGAAATACTCGCATGTATTCCCAAGCAGACATTGATCGTTTGCAATTGATTAACGAGCTTACCAGCGAGGGCATTAATCTTGCGGGTGTTATCAGAATTTTGGACTTAAAGGGAAGGCTCGATGAGCGCGACGACGAAATTGATTCGCTCCATAAGCGTGTTCGTCGTTTAGCTGATAGGGTTCATGAGTTGGAAACGCGTGAAAGCGTGAATTCTTTAGTGAACGAAACCAACTCAATTGTCCTGCGTCGATTTACGTAAGTAGAACCATACAGGAGAAACCATTCTCCATATGAAGGGGGATAGATATGAGATTTGACAAACTGGCATTGACTGCTCAGGAAGCACTTCAGTCAGCGATGTCTATCGCTGGAGAAGCGGAGGCCGGTTCAGTTGAACCATTGCACTTGTTGAGTGCCTTGCTTGCTTCGGGTGAACACAATATGAATGCGATTGTGAGTCGCATTGGTGCTGATCCTGCGTATTTAAAAACGAAAACCGCTGAAGAAATATCACGTATGCCAAAGGTTTCTAATGGCGGATTTATGGGTATGGCGGTGCCTTCTCCTGCGTTTATTAAAGTAATGGATAACGCAGTAAAAATCGCCGAAAAACTGGGGGATTCCTATGCAACAAGCGAACACTTGCTCATTGCTTTGTCTGAGGAAAAGGGCACAGCGGGCAAGATCTTAAACGATGCTGGCATCACCCGTAAAAACATCGAGGAAGCATATGAAGAATTGCGAGGTGATACACGAGTGACTGACGCACAAAATAAAGCGGAATTTGAGGTTTTAGAGCAGTACGGCAACAACCTTACTCAGGCTGCTCGTGAAGGAAAACTCGATCCTGTTATTGGTCGTTCGGAAGAAATCCGTCGTACCATTCAGGTCCTTTCGCGTCGTACAAAGAATAACCCTGTATTGATTGGTGAACCTGGCACTGGTAAAACGGCAATCGTTGAAGGTTTGGCCCAGCGTATTGTTGCAGGTGATGTTCCTTCGAGCTTGCAGGATCGTGAGCTGATTGCGCTTGACTTGCCTGCGATGTTGGCTGGTGCTAAGTACCGCGGTGAATTCGAGGACCGATTGAAGGCGGTTCTTCGTGAAGTTAAGCAGTCTGATGGTCAAATTATTTTGTTCATCGATGAGCTTCATACTATTGTTGGAGCGGGTTCTACGGGTGATAGCTCGATGGATGCGGGCAATATGCTCAAGCCTGCTTTGGCGCGTGGTGAGCTTCATGCCATTGGTGCCACCACCTTGGATGAATACCGCAAATACATCGAGAAAGACGCAGCGCTTGAGCGCAGGTTCCAGCCTGTTCTTGTCGGCGAGCCTTCGGTTGAAGACACTATTGCTATTTTGCGCGGCTTAAAGGAAAAGTACGAAATACATCATGGCGTTCGCATTACCGACTCTGCTTTGGTGGCTGCAGCTGAACTTTCTAACCGCTACATTTCTGATCGTTTCTTGCCCGATAAGGCAATTGACTTGATGGATGAGGCAGCAAGTCGTTTGCGTATTGAAATCGACAGTATGCCTGAAGAGGTGGATCTTGCGGAGCGTAAGCTTACTCAGATGCAGATCGAAGAGCAGGCTTTGATGAAAGAAACCGATGAGCCAAGCAAAGAGCGCCTTGAGGCTTTGCGTAAAGAAATTTCCCAGGCTCGTGAGGAGTTGGATCGCCAGAAGGCCGAGTGGAAGAATGAGAAAGACGTTATCGTTGATGTTCAATCACTGAAAGCCGAAATAGATTCTGCGCAGCTTGAAGAAGAGCGCGCAACCCGCGAGGGCGATTTAGCACGTGCTTCCGAGTTGCGTTATGGTCGCATTCCTGAGTTGCAGGTCAAGCTGAAGGAAGCAGAAGCTACCCTTGAAGCCCGCCAGGAACAGGGTGCAATTCTTAAAGAGGAAGTTTCCGAAGAAGAAATTGCTGAAGTTGTTTCCACATGGACGGGTATTCCTGTTACCAAGATGATGCAGGGTGAAATGGCTAAGCTGGTCGACTTGGAAGATCGTTTGCACGATCGCGTGGTTGGCCAAGATGAAGCCGTTTCTGCTGTCGCAGGTGCAATTCGTCGTAACCGCGCGGGTCTTTCTGATCCCGATAGACCAATCGGTAGTTTCTTGTTCTTGGGTCCAACAGGTGTTGGCAAGACTGAGCTAGCGAAAGCATTGGCTGAGTACTTGTTTGATAGCGAGCGCGCAATGGTTCGTATTGACATGTCTGAGTACATGGAAAAGCATTCGGTTGCTCGTTTAGTCGGCGCCCCTCCAGGATATGTTGGCTATGACGAAGGTGGTCAGCTTACCGAGGCGGTTCGCCGTAAGCCCTACTGCGTTGTATTGCTTGACGAAATTGAGAAAGCGCATCCAGATGTTTTCAATATTTTGTTACAGGTGCTTGACGATGGCCGTTTAACCGATGGCCAGGGTCGTGTGGTGAGCTTCAAGAACGCCATCATTATCATGACGTCTAATGTGGGTTCGCAGTCTATCCGTGATTTTGCGAATGCAAATAGCAATGATTCCATGGGTAACGTGATGGAGGACTTGATGAAGTCTGACATTGCAACGGCATCGAAACGTTTGGCGGAGCTTTCAAATAGCATCAACGATGCATTACGGGCAACCTTTAGGCCTGAATTCCTGAATCGTATTGATGACGTGATTACCTTTAATCCTCTTTCGATTGCAGCCATGGAGCCCATCGTTGAGCTTCAGCTTAAAGATGTTCGTCATCGTTTGGCTGACCGCCGTGTTGATTTGGAGGTTACGCCAGCAGCTGTTGAGCGTTTGGCGATTGATGGTTATGACCCAGTATATGGTGCTCGTCCGCTCCGCCGTTTGATTCAGCGTGAAGTAGTTGATCGTATAGCAACGGCAATTATTGAGGGTAAAGTGAACGACGGTGCTCATGTGGTAGTTGATATTGATTCTGACGGAAACTATGCAACTACTATTCAGAGCGTATCTGACCATAAGGCTTTCGAGGAAAGTGTTGCTGATGTTCTTGATCAGGCAGATGACATTTTAGGAAGTGCTGAATAAACGCTTTGAATAAATGTACAGAGATTGCCTTATTGATTTGGAGGCGACATAAGAGCTAAAACAAATGAGGATAATCTCGAATAGGCTTGCGGGCTGAACGGTTTGTTTGCTTCGGCGCGCGGATACTACAAGGGCTTCGGAAGATTTATTCCGAAGCCCTTTTCTGCTTGTACTAAAATGACCACATGAAAAAACTACTCAAGCATAAACAGCAACAATTGCAACAGGGGCTTGTTCAGCCTGATATGAAGGACAGGATCGTTGTCCCGCTTCTTGGTGTCGGTGCAATACTTATGAGCATCGTAGCCTTTATTTTGTTGCTTTATATTTTAACTATCATTGTTCGTCTTTTTTTTGTTTTGTAGGGAAGAACGATGTGTCTGTTTGAGAGCCATGAAGCCTTAATGGCAGAGATAAAAAAGTTGGAGCATGTGCTAAAAGTTACTGTTCGTAAAGAACTAGCTATCTTGATGTTTGCTGCTTTAGAGTTGCTTGAAAAAAAATGCGTCTTAATGCTATTTACCGCAATGGGACTCCTTTCACTTTTGTGGTTAGGGCTGATTTCTGATGTGGCAGAAGTTTTCATTCTATGATGTTCGTGTTATTGGGCATTATTTAGGGGTTTTGATTTCGTTTTTCTCGCTTTTGCTGGTTGTGCCTTTGGTCACTGCCCTTGTTCTCCAGGAATGGGAGCCGGCAACTCGCTATCTTTTGGCCATTGGTCTTTCTTTGATTGTTGGCTCAGGTATGCGAATGATGCGTATACAGCCAGGAAGATTGAACCGCCAGCAAGCTATGGCAGTTACGGGTTTAGCTTGGTTTTTTCTTGCTCTTATTGCAGCCGTTCCGCTTGCGCTGTCTGACCACTATGCGTCTTATATCGATGCGCTGTTTGAGTGTATGTCGGGTCTTACGACGACGGGCGCTTCTATAGTGGTTGACTTGGATCATCTGTCAAATGCTGACAACATGTTTCGCTTTTTGATGCACTTTCTCGGCGGTTTGGGGTTAATTGTTGTCGCGCTTTCTTTGGGTATTCTAGGTAAAGGGACCTCGGGACTTTACACCTCTGAGGGAAGAAGTGAACACGTGCTTCCTAACATCGTTAATACTACGAGGCTTATCAGTCGAATTGCTATTATTCTTGTGGGAGTATCGGCCGTGATGGTAACAATTATCTGTTTGATAGCAGGCATGGAACCTATTCGGGCTGTTTTACATGCGTTTTGGATTTCTATTTCGGGTTTTATGACAGCCGGTTTTACACCAACAAGCCAATCAATTATGTACTATCATTCGTTGCCTCTTGAGATAATTTGTATGGTGTTGATGATTTTAGGAACAATCAACTTTGCATTGTTTGTTGAAATTTGGAGAGGGAATACTACAGCGTTTTTTAAAGACATCGAAATAAGAACCGCTTTTATCTGGCTGTTAGTCATAACGGTCGTATTTATGAGTTCACTTGCAGCAACGTTGACGTTTTCTGGGCTTCCAGAAATGCTTCGTCGTGGTGTGTTCATGGTAGTTTCATCTTTTTCAACTACAGGCTTTCAAGTAGTAACGAGCAACCAGATTACTACCGTCTTTTCTTCGGGCGCCATGTTGATGTTGGCCCTGCTTATGGCTGTTGGTGGTTCGAGTGGCTCTACTGCTGGCGGTATGAAGCTTTCTCGTATTGGCATGATTGCAAAATCGGTTGTGGCAACCATAAAAGAAACACTCGCACCTGATTCCGCGCGAGTTTCCGTGGTGTATACACACATTGAAAAAAAGGTTCTTTCGAGCGATGTGGTTAAGAGCGCAATGACAGTATCGGCTTTGTTTATCATGACGTTTGTTATTGGTTCTTTAGCAGGTGTTGCTCATGGCTATGACGCAACATCAGCTATTTTTGAATCTGTTTCCATGGCATCAAATGGTGGTTTGAGTTCGGGCATTGTTTCGCGCGGTATGCCAATCTCTCTTGAATTTCTCTATATCATTGAAATGTGGGCTGGTCGTCTTGAATTTATCGCACTGCTCGCTCTTTTGGTGAAGCTTGTTGTTTCCGTTCTTCCCAACAAGCCTATAAGGCGTGATAGATAATGGCTCAACATGACAATAACAATAATCAGCCTGAGAGCAAAAAGGAACAAAATGGGCGCTGGCGTCTAGGTCCTTATGGCCATTTGCGCTCAGGTGCTCGTCCTGCTTCTATCGATAAGATGAAAAAGCGTCGTATGACTAAGTCTATGATTGTTGGCCTTTCGTCGTTGTGTATCGCTTTTGTGCTTGCGATTGTAGTGTTTGTTCTGGTTCAGCCTGAAGGAACGACAACAGATGCAGGGTCTGCTCCTAGCGGGGGAAATACTTCAATGGAACAAAAGCCTGAAAACAAAGAAGGCGACGAAAGTACGGGTGGCTCTGCTGAAGGCTCCTCAGAAGATCTTACTCAAGCACCAAACTCTAAGGGAAATAAAGTAAACGTTAATCAGTTGCCCGATAGCTCGTTTTTGTATGACACCGACATTGCTGAACTCGCTAAGGCTGATACGTTCAATGATGGACAAACTGTCCAGGTAAAAGGAGAAGTGGTGGGAGACGCCATCAACGATGAAGATGATAATTCCTTCCGTTGGATAAGTCTGCAAGACGATGATGATCTTAATCCAGCAACGCTATCTGTTTTGGTTGACGAAAAACAACTTGCCCTCATTGATTCGTTCGGGCGTTATGGCAGGCAGGGAAGCATGCTGCAGGTACGAGGTTCCTATCATTTGGCATGTGCTGACCATGATGGATTAAGTGATATTCATGCCGAAGAAGTGCAGGTGCTTTCTGAAGGGAAAGAAATTGATACGCCCATTAATCCTGTTGTTATAACGGCAGCTGTTATTAGTGTTTTCTTGGGCTGTGCGCTCTTGGTGCTATATTCCATTAGACGCGAAAGGATGCGTTAGAACGTGCAAGGTACTGTAGTGAAACTCGATCGTGGTTTTCCGCTTGTTCGTCTGGAGGATGGACGGGAAATTCGTTGCGAGCATGCGGTTTCCCTTGTGAAAAATCACCCCGATCGTGCCGTAATTGGTGATAAGGTTATCGTTCAAATTCCTGAGGGACATGATAAAGGAATCATTGAAACTACTTTGCCGCGCACCACAAAGTTCGTAAGGAAAGATCCTACCGAGCGCGCTTTACCGCAAACGCTTGCCGCTAATTTTGATGTGGTACTAGTGGCTCAGCCTTTGGAAGATATTCAGTATCGTCGTCTTGAGCGCGAATTAGTTCTTGCTCATGAAACAGGGGCAGACGTTATTGTTGTTTTGACCAAAGCTGACTTAATCAAGAGCCAAGAGGAGATAAGCAAAATTCGTGCACGGATAGATCAGTTTGTTGGCGATGATACTGTTTTGGTGGTTACCGAAAAGGACCCATCATCCATTAATGAGCTGGAAACCTATATCGCACAAGATGACAAGATGGCGGTTTTAATTGGGCGCAGTGGCGTGGGCAAGTCGAGTCTCATTAATTTGATCGTTGGACACGAGCTTCAGCAAACTACTCCCGTAAGAGAACGCGACAAGAAGGGCCGTCACACCACTGTTTCACGTGAAATTATCGCTTTGCCGCATGGTGGTTCGATCATCGATATGCCGGGAGTTCGTGGTCTTGGTTTATGGGATGCTGAAGAAGGAATTGGTGCTGCTTTTGCTGATGTGGAAGAACTTGCTCGTCAGTGTAAGTTTAGAGATTGTACCCACAATGTAGAACCAGGCTGTGCTGTTCGTGCCGCCGTCGAAGGAGGAGAACTTTCTAAACGCCGTCTTGATTCCTATCTCCGTCTCAAAGAAGAAAGCGTGCAGGTGCAGCAACGCCGTGAAGAAGCGCAGCGTATTCGAACCCGCAGGGGGCATCCGCGCCGTAGGGGCTAGTTAGCCAATGAGAATATGCGATTGTTTGCGCATAAAAGAAGGTTTGCGGGCCAGAAAAAAGGTATCCAATGCGGAAGCTGGCTAAAAGCAGGAAACAGATTGAAATAAAAATCAGGTCGAATCAGAGGATGCATAGAAAAAACCATCCAGAATATTCAGAGTAAAAGGCTATCCAAGCCACTCAGGGAAGCTATTGTGGCTTAATGGTGATGGATACGCGAGCTTTTTTCTTTGCGTTACAATAAGAGCCGAAAAAAGATTCGTTAATTCGATACACATAACAAAAGTGTCCAATTGCGTGAAACAGTGTATGTTCGCAAGCAATGTGCTTATAAGGGAGTCCAGTATGAACCCGGCCATTATTATTCCAACATTTCATTGCCCTGCTGCGCGTAAACGCCGTAGTGCAGTGAGTGATATATATGACCATCCCACGCCTCTCAACGAGGAAGGTTTTTTGGAACGTTGCCTTAATTCACTCCAGAAAGTAAAAGGGCTTGGTCAGGTTATTATCACCGTGTCTTCTGAGGGAGGCGTTAATGATGAAGCTGCCTCAAAGGTTCAGGCTATCGTTGATAAATACCCCAATATGCACACGTTTGTTATTGCAGATGCGGAAGCTACCATTGTTCAGCAGCGTCTTGAGCAGCTTGGCTTCGGTGATTTGTCTGACCAAATTGGACTAACAGGCTATTCGGCTGTTCGAAATTTAGGTTTGGTGGTTGCCAATATTTTAGGTTTTGATGCGGTTGTTTTTGTTGACGACGATGAAGTAGTTGAAGACTCTGAGTTTCTTTCGAAAGCCATGTACGGGTTGGGTAAGTTGACGCGCAAGGGTATTCCTATTCTTGCAAAGTCGGGTTTTTACTTTAATAGTAAAGGAACCTATCTTTCTTTAAGTCAGAGCAAGTGGTACAACCATTTTTGGCAGCAGGGTCGTGCTTTTAATAACTGGATTTCAAAGGCCATGGCAGGTCCAAGGCTTTCGCGTTCTAACCACGTGTGTGGTGGTTGTTTGGCACTTCATCGTGAGGCATATCGTCGTTTGAGCTTTGACCCTTGGATTTTACGTGGCGAAGACTTGGATTATTTGCTGAATCTTCGTATGTATGGTTCAGACATATGGTTTGATAATCAGTGGTCTATCGTGCATCTTCCACCACAAGAACGTCACGAAGGACACCGTTTCCGTCGCGATATTTTCCGCTGGTTGTATGAGTATCACAAGATTGAATTTAGCCGTGCGCAAATTGACTTGCTGCAAATCAAACCTTCTTCGCTCGAGCCCTATCCAGGACCCTTTTTGGAGCCTGGTTTAGCTAAGCGCATTAAACGTACGGCATTTTTGCGTTCGCTCGTTCGCCCCGATAAAAAGGCTTATCGTGCTGCTGCTAAAGTTGCAACAGGAGAGGCTTTTGAATATGCACAGGCTCATTGTATGAACTATTTCGAATTCCAGTTCAAGTGGGTTGAGATTATGGTTCAGACAGAAAACGAGCAAGTTCTACAGGCTGCTTTGGTTCAGGCTGCTATCGCGCGACAGGCGGGCGAAGAGGTGGTAATTTCAACGGCAGAATCACCTATGACCAGCTTAGATCCGGGCTTAACAGGTCAAATCCAGCTCGACATCGACGATCTTGAATAATTAAGCTAGGAGAATACTACGTGGAATCGTTTATTGTTGCGGCCTTATGCGGGGTGATGGTCGGTATTTTTTCAGGACTACTTGGAATTGGGGGCGGAACATTAATGGTTCCGCTTTTTCGTTTAGGGTTCGGTCTGCCTGCCATCGGAGCAACAGCAACATCACTTTTTACCATTATTCCCACTTCTCTTTCGGGCTGTATTACGCATCTGAAAAATAAAACCTGCATTCCTAAACTCGGTCTTGCTACTGGAATTGCGGGAGCGTGCACTTCTGCGTTTGGCGTGTATTGCGCAAATAATTCGCCTGACTGGGTCATCATGTTAGCGGCAGCGCTTATCATTGCGTATTCCTCGTATACCATGTTTAAAAAAGCAATTCGTATGCCAAAGGAGCAGACACCTTCTCTTAAAAAGCCATTTGACGGCAAGAAAAAGAGGGGATCGTCTAAAGATTCAAACATGAACGTCCAGGCGTCAGTTTGTGACCAACAGAGCGTGTTGGAATCAGACGAAAAGGCGAATACGTCTATGCCGGATGCGATGTCAGAAGCTATTGTGGCAGATGTCTTCCGTGCAC
The DNA here is from genome assembly GCA_000434775.1 of Eggerthella sp. CAG:368. Classification (GTDB taxonomy): domain Bacteria; phylum Actinomycetota; class Coriobacteriia; order Coriobacteriales; family Eggerthellaceae; genus Anaerotardibacter. The sequence goes on from FR895493.1 coordinate 69,333, forward strand.
CAGAAGACGATAGACCTCACCTTACTACCAAGAATTTACTTACGGGGTCTTTGATTGGATTGTTCGCGGGATTTGCTTCTGGATACGTGGGCGTTGGCGGCGGATTTATTATGGTTCCGCTCTTTGTTTCTGTTTTGGGTATCACCATGAAGCACGCTTCAGGGACGTCTCTTATTGCTGTTACTATTCTTGCTGTTCCAGGTGTGATCGAGCAGGGTTTATTAGGTAATATTGATTACATCGCAGGCATCGCCATGGCGGCGGGAAGCATTCCTGGAGCCTTAATTGGCGCCTCGGCAATTCGCTTTATTCCGGAACGAAAGTTACGTTTTGTATTTGGCTTCTTCCTCCTGCTTTCTGCGATTGTTCTTGCAATCAATGAGTTTTTTCCCATGGCGATGGGGTAAGTGAATCAAAGGACTTAGAAACACCAGTTAAAGAGCGTTTGTTTACCTCTTGTATTGAATGAATGATTGGCTTGTAAAGAATGAATGTAGTCAAGTAAAGTACGGTATGTTAAGCAGATTACTGTTTAGTTATTTGTGGTAGATCGAACTACTGCGTGGGAGTTTTTTATATGAAGTTTGCACGTCATAATTTGTTTGTTGCAATTGAAATTATTTGTCTGTGCCTTGCGCTTATGTCGGGTTGCGTTTTAGGTTGGGGTTCGTTTTAGGTTGGGGCATGTTTGGCCCTGATAAGAACTTCTTGGTAATCAGTGTGTCAGGTTGTTTATTCACTTTGTTTCTTATTATTACCATTGCCCTCATGCTTGACCCTGACCGCATTCGTGCACGCCAGTCTATGTCGGTTTTGAATTTAGCAAGTGCTACGTTGCAGGCTATGCAGGGGGGGTTTGATAACTCGAGCGCACAGCGGGTATGTGAGGTTTTGTATTCCGCGAGTGATGCATCTGCCGTGGCTATTACAAATCGCGAAAGTGTCATGGGATACTATGGTGCGGGAGAAGAATTCTTGGGAGCAAAGGGAGGCTCTATCAGAACGGTGGCGACACGTGAAGTTGTTGAGCACGGGGTAACGCGCGTTCTTAAAACTCAGGAAGAAGTTGGGCTGCCTAAGCCTGTTAAGGGTATTCGTGCAGCGATCATTGTTCCTCTTCGCATTAGTGATGAGGTCCAAGGAACACTTAAATTTTACTATCCGAATCCATCGCGTATTACAGAAACCCAGGTTTCTATTGCCGAGGGATTTGCTCAGCTTATTTCTACGCAGATTGCCGCCATGGAACTCGAAGATCAGAAAAAGCTTGCAACAAGCATGGAGCTTAAGGCATTGCAGAGCCAAATTAATCCGCATTTCTTGTTCAATATTATCAATACGATGGCATCTCTTGTGCGCACTGATCCAGAAAAAGCACGCGTTATGTTGCGTGAGTTCGCTGTCTTTTATCGTCAAACACTCGAGAATAGCTCGGATTTAATCAGCCTTTCACGTGAGGTTGAGCAGACGGTTCGCTATCTTTCTTTGGAGCAAGCACGTTTTGGCGAAGACCGTCTATCCATTAATGCAGAGGTGGACGATGATGTTCGTGCGTTAATGGTTCCTGCATTTATGATTCAGCCGTTAGTGGAAAATTCCGTTAAGCATGCTATGCCCGCAGAAGGTAAGCTCACCATTTCTATTTCGGGTGAAATAATTGGCACCGATGTGTATCTGTATGTGGCTGATGACGGTATTGGTATGACTGAGAACGCACTCAATAATATTATGAACCCAGATTCTCACACGGGTCTTGGTATTGCGGTTAAAAACATTAACGATCGCTTACGTGGTTACTATGGCCCAGAGTCTTACATGGATATCAAAAGCGAGCTAGGAAAAGGAACGGATGTCACTCTTTTCTTGAAAGATTGTGCTTCGGTTTAAATTGTTTGACGTTATCGAGCGCTATCGTTCAATCGTTTTTTTGTGTGATAGAAAGTCTTTTAAAATGCTTTTGTAACATTTGGTGGTTCCGTCAGGGAGATTGACACACTCTTTTTCTCGCTATGCGCTTTATTGTTGACAAATTGTTAGTATCTCGATAAAAGTACTTTATAATAGTTAGGCGCTTTCATATCTACCATGAGAGCGATAGCATTTTTATCAGCAAGCTGTTAAGGGACTAATAAGGTAGGTGGCTGTGTTGCTAAAAGCAATTATTGTTGATGATGAAGCTCCAGCACGCTCCGAGCTACGTTTTCTTTTGAGCGAACTTAATCAGACCGAAGTTGTATCTGAGGCAGCCAGCGTTCGTGAGGCTATTGAAAAGCTTAAAGAGTATCCTTGCGATGTAATGTTTCTTGACATTAACATGCCAGAAGCAACGGGTTTGCAATTAGCAGAAGCTCTTCAGCACTTAAAGTATCCTCCTGCAGTTGTTTTTGTTACTGCTTATAGCGAATTTGCGCTCGACGCTTTTAAGGTCAATGCGATTGATTATTTAGTTAAGCCTGTTGAAACCGAGCGTTTAGCTCAAGCTTTAGCTCGTGTTCGGGAACACGTTGTTCTTCATGCAAAGGCTCAAAAAGCAGAGCGTATTCCTGTTGAAAAGGGCGGCAAAAAGATTTTAATCAACATTGATCAGATTCGTTTTGTTATGGCTCGTGATGATTACGCATATCTTCAAACCGATACTGATTGCTACTTCTCAACGGTAAGTTTGGCTCAGTTGGAAAAGGTCTTGGACGGACATGGTTTCTTCCGTGTTCATCGCGGCTACTTGGTTAACCTTGCGTTGGTTAAAGAAGTTGAGCCTCAGTCGGGCGGAACGCTGCTTCTTACGCTTGATTCTGTTGAAGAGAAAATCCCCGTTTCGCGCCGTCGCGTTTCTTCGCTCAAAAAGGCTCTTGGGCTTTAATCTAAGCGCGTTATATGTTGAACTGAAAATGCCTCGGTATCGAGGCATTTTTTGCATTCTGGCGTTTTTTTGTAACTGCGTAGTGACTCTTTTGTAACCCGTGTTTCAGTGGATTTTACGAGAGTACTATTTCGCTTTTTCATTTTTCATTTCACAACTGAAATATTCAAGAAGTTCTTGTTTGGTTTGTTCGTAGCGATGAGCAAGGTCTTTTCCGGAATACTCGTGCTGAATAAGTGAGCAGAGTATCTGTATGCTTAAATCAAGACTTTCAACTTCGATAGGAATGAAAGATACCTCGGTTCCTTTTTGAATGCAAATAGAATAGATAGGCTCTTCGTCGTTCACATTACAGGAAGTTGTATCATTTGAGGTTGCTCGCTCGTATGAGGAATCTTCACCGAAAGAATCAAGGCTTGCAAAAAAGAATGCAGGATTAGTGTTGAGCGCGTTTGCTATTTTTCCGATATTTTTTAAGCTAACGTTAATGCGCTCCTGTTCAACTCCTCCGATGTAAGTGCGGTGGAGTCCGCTTATCTGAGATAGCTCTTCTTGAGTGTATCTACGTTCGCTTCTAAGTGCTTTCATGTTTTCAGCAAAGACGTGTTGGATATTCATCGACTACCCCTTTAACGAAATGAGTAGTTTGATTAACACTAAATGATGAATATTCATCTACAGAAAATAAATATCTTCATGCAGAATAGTTACGTATAAAAGGACGACTATTTGCTCATAAAAAGGATTAATCCGTATATAAAACGCTTAGTTAATGCAAATTTCTATGCTATTGAACAGGAATTACTATTTATTTATAGAGAAACCGCTGTGAGGCTTTAAGGACAAGTGCTTTCTGGAAAAAGATTTTTTCTAAAATGAGTTTATTGCAGTATATGTTGGTCATTTTTTCATCTCTCATTATGATTAAGCAATTAAAACAAACGTATGAATGGTATGGGCAAGATTTCAGGGAATTCAAAACAAAGAAGCGGAGATCAAGATGGTATCAATCAATATCAAGGGCGTAATGCTCGGTGAGGGCGCACCAAAAACCATCATTTCGGTAATGGAGGCAGGGGAAGCGGAATGCCTTCAGACTATCGAAAAAGGAAAGGCTGCGGGAGTAGAGTGCTTCGAATGGCGTGGTGATTTTAATGACTGTCGTAACGATATTCAGGCGATGGTTGAATTGGGAAGCGTCATTTCCGCCGCTGTTCCAGAACATCCTTTACTGTTTACATTTCGTAGCGTGAGCCAGGGCGGCAATGACACGTTTAGCGTAGAGGAATACGTTGCTCTCAATAAGGCGCTTATTGAAGCTGAGATTCTCGATATGGTTGACATTGAAAGTTGGATTGGGGATGCGGCCGTTCTAGATCTCATTGCTTGTGCTCGTGCTCACGGCGTGATAACGCTTGTTTCTTACCATAATTTTTCTGGCACACCGTCCAAGGAGTGGATGGTGAATCTTATGACGCATATGCTGGATTTGGGCGCGGATATTCCTAAATGCGCTGTTATGGCGCACGATGCACAGGATGCTCTTAAACTGCTTGCTGCTACCGAAGAAGTCCGTCGCCTTCATACAAATGGCCCCACGCTTACCATGGCTATGGGGCGAGAGGGAAGCATTTCACGTTTGGCGGGTGAATACTTTGGCAGTGATATTACCTTTTGCTCGTTGACAAAGAGTTCGGCACCAGGCCAGGTTGATGTGCGCCTTGCGCGTCAGATTATGGATGAATTGCACAGCGTTTTGTCTTAGAAATCTTGGTGCGCAAATAAGATGTAACAATGAAGTTGTTTACTGGTATATGCGACAGGCTTTACATAAAAAGAAGGTGTTATGGAAGTTTTCCAACATGCGGCAACGCAGATGCTTATTTTGTTCGTAATCGTGTTTTTAGGTGCTATTGCTCGTAAAAAACACCTGATGAACGATGATTTTGATGCCTTGCTTTCCCGTTTGGTTATGACGGTAGCCTTGCCTGGTATGATTCTTGATTCCGTTTTGAGTAACACGAATCTTCCCAGCAGCGAAACTATTTTTATGATGTTGGGCTACTCGGCTGTTGTCTATATTATTCTTTGCGCGCTTGCCGCGCTCGTGGCGCGCTTTTTGTATCGTGGTGTTTCGAAAGCGGCAAAGGGTGCCCATGCTTTTCTTATTGCGTTTGGGAATACAGGGTTCATTGGCTTTGCGGTTTTGGCTTCCGTTTTCGGTCCCGATTCGGTTCTTTATGGCGCAATATATAACATTCCTTACAACCTTTTTATGTTTTCGATTGGTCTGATGTTTATTTCGAGCACGGGCACTAATAAAGGAGAGCGTCACAGCTTTAAAGATCAAATAAAAATGATTGCTAAACAGCTCGTAAGCCCTTGTTTGATCAGCTGCTTCATTGCGATGTTTTTGGCAATTTTTGGTATAACAGATTCGGGTTTCATTGGTCAGACATGTGATTTACTCGGACAAATGACGGTTCCTGCTGCCATGCTCATTATTGGTTCTTCGCTTGCCAAAATGCCTATCAAAGATATGTTGTGTGACAAGTGGTCGTATCTCACTACGGCCTTTCGCTTAGTCATAGTGCCACTTTTACTGTTCTATGCTTGCGGTCTATTTATCCATGATTCGTATATCTTAGCCATTGTGGTTATCATTTCTGCCATGCCTGCGGCTTCTTCGGGCATCATGATGTCTCTGGCGTATGGCGGTGATACCAGAACGATGTCACGTGGAACTTTTCTTACTACCGTATTGTCGCTTATTACGCTCCCTCTGATGGCTCTTATCGTGGTGTAGTCCGGAGGTTAGTAACGTAAGCTATTGAGAAAAGGTACTGCATACTCAGACTAAGGAGAATAAAATGATCGAGCACATAGACTCTTTGAACGATTCGCGGCTCGACGTTTTTATGCGTCTTACCGAAGTTCAGCTTCGTAATAAGCTTGAGCCGGAAAAGGGTATTTTTATTGCGGAATCAAACAAAGTTATTTCCCGTGCACTCAATGCTAACTATGAGCCTCTTTCGCTTTTGATTCCTGACCATAAACTTGCATTGATGCAGTCGCTCATTGAGCGCATCAATGCAATAAACCCAGTAATCCCTGTTTTCGTGGCACCTGCACAGGAAATCAAGAACCTTACAGGTTATGAGCTCACGCGAGGTATTCTTTGTGCCTTTAGACGCAAGCCCCTTGTTTCAGTAAAGGAGCTACTCATGGGTGCAAAGCGCATTGCGGTGTTGGAAAACATTACCAACCACACCAATATAGGCGCTCTTTTTCGTAGTGCTGCTGCTCTTAATATTGATGCCATAATTTTGAACCAAGGGTGTTGTGATCCTCTTTATCGTCGAGCAATCCGAGTTTCCATGGGCACGGTATTTCAGGTTCCCTGGACGCGAGTTGGAGAAGACCCTCGCGCGGTAAAAGTTGATGATATTCTCACGGAAAACAGTGAAGAAACAAGCTCTGATAAGGAAAGACAGACACCATCTTCTTATACCTATCAGGGAGATGCGCTCAGGTGGCCTCACGAAGCACTTGTTCGCTTGAAAGAGCTTGGGTTTACTACTGCGGCATTAGCGCTTAATGATAACTCAGTTGCGCTTGATGATCCCCGTCTCAAAGCGTCCGAAAAGCTTGCGCTTCTTTTTGGAACGGAAGGCGAGGGTCTTTCTTATCAAACTCTTGAGGAATGTGATTACGTGGTAAAAATTCCTATGGCCCATGGGGTTGATTCGCTCAATGTTGCTGCAGCCTCAGCGGTGACATTTTGGGAACTCTGTCGTTAACGGAGTGTTGCTCGATTGTTTTAATCTTCGTTTAATTGTGAGATTTTCGTAATTGATCACAAGGAATACCGATAAGTGCTAGACTCCGACGCATGGATTTTTTCGTAGATATACTTACTGATGCTGCGCTTGATACCTTGCGCCTTATTCCTTTCTTGTTTTTAACCTATCTTGCTATGGAAGCTATTGAACATAAGGCTGAGGGAAAAACGGAAGAGTGGATTGAACGAGCTGGGTCAAGTGGCCCTTTTATTGGTGCTCTTTTGGGGGCGTTTCCCCAATGTGGTTTTTCTGCCGCAGCGTCAACGCTCTATGCGGGTCGCGTAATTTCTTTAGGAACATTGTTTGCGGTGTATCTCGCTACGTCAGATGAGATGCTTCCCATTCTTATTGCCGAACAAGAACCTATGCTCATTGTAAAAATTCTGGGCGCAAAAGTGATAATCGGCATGGTTATGGGCTTTATTGTTGATGCCGTGATGCGTCTTGTGAAGCGCAATGAAAAACAGGTCCACATTCATGAACTTTGTGAGCAAGAGCACTGCGATTGCGAAGATGGGATTTTTAAGAGTGCCGTTAAGCACACACTTCATGTTGTACTCTTCATTTTCCTAATATCTCTTGTTCTTGGCGGTGTTATTGAAGCAGTAGACGAAGACGTTTTAGGAGAATTCCTTGCAGCTCAGCCAATGCTTTCAGTGTTTGCCTCTTGTTTGGTTGGTCTTATTCCAAATTGTGCTGCCAGCGTTGTTATTACCGAGCTTTTTCTCGAAGGCACTATCAGCACTGGTGCAATGATGGGTGGGCTGCTTACTGGTGCAGGTATTGGGTTACTTGTGTTATTCCGTGCTAATCGTCCTATGAAGCAAAATCTTTTGATTGTCGCAATGCTATGGGCTATTGGTGTTGCGTGGGGAGCATGCTTTGATGCTCTTGGTATCGTCTTCGTATAAGCTCTACCCAAAGAACTCTTCTGCTTGCTTTGCTATTAGATGTTTGCTCGCTTTTCCGCAAGATTTTGCGCCGAGAAGCACTCAGCGTTTTCTAACTTTTCCAGCTGGCTCTCTGGGTATATAGGCCTTGTCTAACAAACGCCTTCGACCTATATACCCAGAGAGCCAGTCATGAATTAAACGGAACGATGGAGTGAGGCGCATAGGTGAGTTTGCGAAAAGCAAACGAACGGTAGCCGAACGGGTGACTTCGAGCGTAAGGTGTTGCGGAAAAGCGAGTGCTCACCATAATCTAAAGAATTCTTTGGGGTGAGAAGTTTTTCGGCTAAGGCTTACATGCGGTCGCGGAGAGCTTTGAGTTTGGCAAGGGTGTCTTTGTCGATACGATCTTGCACCGTTGCTTTGCGCTTAACGGTAACTTCCTTGTCTAGAGCGGCTTCTTCGGAAAGGCTATCCATTTCTAAGCTAAATCCGTTGGCACTCATGCGATCGACGCCGCCGCCAAAAACCGTGTCTTGAATGGTGGCATCACTGGTAACTACGAGCGTTTCGATACGCTTTTCACGCGCATCATGGGCAAGCTTTTCAATAATCTTGTCGGCAGAAGAACCGAAAGGTGAAAACATAATACGAACGCCGCTAATCTTTTCGGTCTTTCCTGCAGATTCACTGTTGTCTGCAGCATCGAACACAATAACCGCTTCGTATTCAGACCCAGCAAACGAAGCAACATCACTAATGAGCGCTTCGCGTACGCGATTAAACGTGTCATGCGTGTAGTCGGGCAGCTGGCGCATGTGAACATAACGGGAACCACTTCTCAAAACGTTATAGCCATCAACGATGACCATTTTTCTTCTTTTTCTAGCCATGTCATGCTCCTTTAATGCTAAATACCAGATGCCATAAGGGTTACTGTAGGGCAGGGATTAATAGCTTCTGTTAGATTTGTGCGCGTGTTTGACGCATCCACTCATACATGCAGGCGGTTGCTGCCTGGGCAACATTGAGCGAACCAACTTCGCCGGCTTGAGGAAGGGCCACTAAGAAATCGCAACGCTCTTGTGTTAGGCGTGCAAGACCTTCTCCTTCGCTTCCCATAACTAATGCGAGTTTTCCCGCCATAGGGGCATCCCAGATACACTGTTTAGCCTGTTCGGAAGCACCGGCAACCCAGAAGTTTTCTTTCTTTAGGCGTTCAATAAACTGAGCGATGTTGCTTACTTGTGCTACTTTGATGTGCGAAATTGCACCAGCGGAACTTTTGTAGGTGGCCGCTGTTACGCGAGCGCTGCGCTTATTGGGAATAATAATGCCTGCTGCGCCAACAATTTCTGCTGAACGAGCGATAGCGCCTAAGTTGCCCGCATCGGTGATGTGATCAAGGATAACGATAAGCGCTGAGCCATTATTGTCTTCGGCGCGCCTATGCGCTTCGTCTATGATAGCCTGGCCGTTAACATAGGAATAGGATTCCGCTTCCAACATAATTCCCTGATGGGAGCCACGTTCTGAACGTTCATCGAGTTCGTGGCGCTTTACCTGCTTAATGGAAATACCCATTTTATGGGCACGTTTGGTAATATCGTCAAAAACCTTATCGCCTTTCATTCCTTCGGCAACGTACATGCGCTTTACCGGCACGCCCATACGCAGTGCCTCAGAAACAGGTCGTTTTCCTTCGATGAATTCCGCCATGGGTCCAGTCCTTTCCTTGATTTATTTTGAGGGATCGCAAGTGCAAGTATCATCGTTTAGCATTGCAACGCGTATGCAAGAAACCCTTCAATCAAAATCTAAGCTCAAGCTAAAACAAAACCCGCTCGGGGCGGGTTTGAAAACGGTATGTGGCTGGGCTGCAAGGATTCGAACCTTGATAGCTGGTACCAAAAACCAGAGTCCTGCCATTGGACGACAGCCCAGTTTGCTGCTCCTGTATTCCCCGCATGAAATAAGCGGCAAATCGAGCGAATGTGATTATAGCGTATTTCTTCTGCTTCTGAAAAGCAGAAAACCCAAGCGTGCTAAGGGAAACATACGACATCCACGAAATCTCTTTCATGCTTTCGCCGGAAGAGTCTCTTTATGAAAGCTATGTAGGCTGAATCTTGTATAGAAAGTAAAGAATTTGGGTAGGGCGGCAAGACGAAAAAGGTGTTTTTTCGAGTCGTATCTTTTCTTTTTTGATTGTAGTGTGTTGGGGTTGTGAAACTGAAAGAACTAAAGGGTTTCTGTAAGCGCTTCGTTTTTTGACAGGAGGTGCTATTTGCCAAAGAGTTCGTGTTCTACTGCGCGAAAAGCGTTTATATAATCACGGCTAAAAGGAGTAATCTCGGCTGTTCAAGCTGGAGATATAGAAAAACATAATAAGTAACGTACCCTTTATACTCCGTTTTAATAGCTTTTCTGAATGATTCTGCTTTGTTTTTCGCAAGACTCATCTATAATTATATGAACACGTTCAAGTGTGAACGCGTTTTAGCGCGTTGGATGGGTTCTCGGGGAGGGAGCCACCCAATAAGAAAGTTCGTTATTAAGGGAATAACATAAGGGCTTTCTTTGCTATTCAATAACAGCACCACTGTTGGGGGACGGTGGTGCTGTTTGCGAATGCCTGCAAGGTTTCGCAACGCCTGAAGAACAAGGGTTCTCGGGAGGGAAGGAGAGTTATGAAGCCATTAGAGGGAATCAAAGTCGTTGATCTTACAACGTATATGGCAACGCCAGCGACGGGTCGCGTTCTGGGGGAATGGGGAGCCGACGTTATTAAAGTTGAGGCTTCAAAGGGCGATCCTTGCCGTGTAACGCAAGCAGCAGTTTTCAATATGCCAATGTCAGACGAAGAAAACCTTGCGTTTGACATGGTCAATTTAAACAAGCGATTCATTGCGCTTAATCTCAAAAGCGAAACAGGCAAAGAAATTATGTACAAGCTTTTGGAACAGGCGGATATTTTTATCACTAACACGCGCAACAAATCATTGCAAAAACTCGGGCTTGATTGGGAAACGCTTCATGAGAAGTTTCCGCGTCTTATCATGGGCCATGGCTTGGGCTACGGCAAATATGGTGCAGAGAAGGACGATCCTGGGTTTGATGTAACGTGCTATATGGCTCGTGGTGGTGTTTTTGGTACTACGGTTAATCGCGGGGATTCTCCTATGATTCCCACTAACGGATACGGCGACATGCAGGCATCGATGTTCTTAGCTGCTGGCTTGTGCGCTGCGGTTATTGGCCGTGAGAAAACAGGCGTTG
>FR895493.1:80262-106472 GCA_000434775.1 Eggerthella sp. CAG:368
TTATCGTGGGTATGATTTCTGCTCAGTATGGCAATCCCTATCCAAAGAGTCGTTTAGAGGTAATTTGTCCTTTTAATAACGTGTATATGACAGGTGATGGCAAGTATATTGCTATGTGCGATCCTGAATATGATCGTGACTACAATAAAATCATGGGACTTATTGGCCGTGATGACCTAATTGATGATCCAAAATACGTGAATTGCGTAAAGATGAATGAGGCAAATCTTAATGCTGAGGTAGTTGGCATTATGGATGAAGCTCTTGCAAAAATGACTTCAGAAGAAGCTCTTAAGTTGTTCAAAGATGCTGGTATTCCCATTGAGCCTTGCCAGACGCCTCTTGATGTTTACGAAGATCAAAACGTTTGGGATAACGATTATCTTGTAAAAATTAAATATCCTGAAGCCGAGCGCAATATTCCAACCGCTCCAATTCAGTTTGATAGTGTTCCCGCTCCTGAGTTTATTCCTACAGGAAAGCTGGGTAGTTCAACCGTAGAAGTTATGAGGGAGCTTGGCTATTCCGATGATCAAATCCAAGCCGCATTGGCCGATGGATCGGTTACTGGAGAGACATCCCTTGATGACTTAGTGGGATGATATCACCCACAAAAGGGGAGCAAAGCCTTTCATCGCCATTTAGAAGGGTTTCGCTCAAAGAAAAAGGAGGATCTTCTTGGGGGAGAAGGTTCTCCTTTTTTCTTGTTTCTGATTTTTGAAAACCGAGAGGTCGTTAGGCGCGAACCAATCAACGTGCGGAGAGTCAAAGAGCAGAAAGCTAACAGCAAAACCAATCTATAGAGCAGAATTCTAGACCTTAACCGTAAACTATGACCGAGCTTATCCTTAAGATTTACTTTTAAATTCGATCGATGCGTATGGTTAAAGGCTTGATCAAAAGAAACTCACGCATTATTTCGTGTCGTCTTCTTTTGCCGTTTGTTTTGCGTGATCAAGGAGAGAGAACTCCTGTTTGGGAAGATATACGTCACGATAGTCGGTGTCTTCAATATTGCGCTTTTCGTGAATGTGCCTGCTTAAAATAGCTCTTGTTTGGCGTGGATTGTGAGAGATTTCACGAAGAGCGTCTACAGGGTGACGGTCGGCCACGTTGTAGGCAACTTGGGCTAAAAGCGGCATCAAGAATACCGTGATGGCTCCTGCAGCTACCATAATAGAAGCGGTCTCTGAATCCATTGAACCATTTTTAACCGCAAGTGATGTAACGGCGACGATGATGGGGAGTGCCGTTGTGCAGTACAGCGCAACAGAAATACGCTCATGAGGAGTGTAGGTTTTGCGCGCCTTTCCGAGCGAAAGTGAAAGCACAATGGGAACAGCGCGAATCAAAACTAAAAGAGCAATAAAGCGTACGAGCGTTGCCGGGTCTGCGGCAATGGCTGATAAATCAATATTAGACCCTGAAACAATAAAGAATAAAGGAATAAGAAATCCAAAGCCAATGCCTTCAAGCTTTGCAATATGGCTTTCGTCTTCTTCGGGACTAATGAAACGCAAGACGAACCCAGCAGCAAAGGCTCCTAAAACAATGTCGATGTCAAAAATGGCAGAAAAAGCAACCAAGGCAACCAAGATCATAATAGTGCCACGTACAAGGGTTTGTGAAGTGGTGTTAGCTTTTTCTTCTAGCAGCTTATAGATTGAATGGCCTTGCTTGCGTGCGCGTGCAGGAACAAGTGCGGCGATCATGCATAGAGCTAAAAAGGTGACAAGAATAGCTGCAGTTTGCCAGCCGGTCCTTGTGGAAAGCAAAATTGCCATAGCGAGCACGGGGCCGAGTTCTCCCCATGTGCCAAACGAAATTACGGCGCGGCCAACTTTGGTGTCGGAAAGCTCGCGTTCGCGAAGAATGGGCATTAACGTTCCTAATGCGGTAGTGGTAAGAACGATTGCCATAGGTATGGCTGAAATACCGCCAATGGCAATGTTGGGGTGAAGAAATATGAGTGCAACCGCGAGAACAAACGTTATGAGCCAGGTTCTAAGTCCCTTCTTCCCTTCGTAGCTCGTGAGCATTTTTGGATTAATTTCATAACCTGCAAGCAGAAAGAGAAACGCAAGACCGAGTTCAGAAAGAAGATCGATGGAATCAGTCGGATTAATGACATCAAGCGCGTAAGGACCCAATATAGCGCCAAAGACAAGCAAGAGCACCGTTTCGGGAATAGGTTTACGCGGAATTGCTTGTGCTATCACAGGAGCAACAAATGCTACGGCAGCGATAACCGCGAGTGATATAAAATCAGTTGCCATACCGCTCTTTTCAGTAGGGAATTCAGGCTGTGCAGCGGAATGCACAGCCTGAATGATACCGCAAGAAACCCAAGGTGTATCTCTGTTTACTAAGTTTTAGTCTACGTGTTTAACGTCCCACTGGTCAGCAATAAAGAAGCGGCGTTTATTTTGAGTGATGGTAAGGGTTACTCGCCCTTCGTTTACCAAATAGATAAGGTGTGCAAATGTTTCACCTAAGGAATAGAACTTTTGATCAAGCGTCCAGTCGTCCCAGTCGGGGTAGCGCCATGAGGCATTTCTTGCAATGTCGATAATGCTGGTGTGACCCTCAGCAACAAGGGAATACAGTTCTTCTAAGCGATCTTTATGGTGCTGAATTAAGTAGTCAACACGTTCAGCTATTCCTGTGAAAGGCTTGCCGTGGCCAGGTAAAATAAGATCAACATCTAAGTCACGAACCTTGCGCAAGCTGTTCATGAACTCTTGGAGCGCATCGTAAGAATTAACCCAGCTCATAACAGAAGGAGTAATGCGTTCAAGAATATGGTCCCCTGCAATGAGTATTTTCTTGATGGGTTCGTATAGGCAAATGTGCCAGTCATCATGGCCTGGCGTGGTGATTACCTGAAATACGTAATCACCATTGCGATACGTATCGCCATCGGAAAGATAGAACAAGTCGGGTTGGTTTTTAAGAGGCAGTAATTCTGCAGAGACCTGATAGCGGTTTGCGTTGCGCTTTTGCATGCTGCGTTCGTCATAGGTGCCTGAATCACTCAGATGACGCAGAAGCGGATTGAATACGGTGGATTGAATGTCCATCAGGTTCTTAACTTCTTGGAAGGAATGCATGTTTGCATATACACGAATCCAGCGACGCCAAATGCGGTCTAGATTACCCGTGTGGTCGGGGTGTGAATGAGTAAGAACGATCTCAACATCTTCCCAGCTGGTGCCAAGCGCTTCAAGGGCTCTATCGAGTGCTTTTTCGCAATCGGGATGATTGAAGCCTACGTCGATAATGGTGGTTTTATCTTTGCCAACAATAAAGTATGAGTTAAGAACTTTAAGAGGGTTATTAGGCAACGGAACAGGCACGCGATAAAGCCCTAAACGAAGCTCTTCGATTCCCAGCTCAGCGAGTGCCTCTGTTTTAGCTTTGTTGGCGCTCAAGATATCGGCGAAAGCTTCGTCAATACCGTCAGTTTCTGTATAAACATGTACGGATTTGTCCCCCATAGTAAGCCCCCTTAGTTATCCTTCTTGCATTGTAGCTAATGCACGTATAAGTTTTGCAAATAATTTCTTAAACACTTGATGTGCAAGGAGAGGCAAAACGTCAAACATCAAGGGGCATGTCGTCGATTTTCTTTCGGAGTTTTTGCGTGGTGCCTGAAAGATGCTCCCAACGTTCATGCTTAACGTCGGAATTTAAAAACACGATGGCATGTCCTGCGTCCATGGCGAAGCGATAATTCGCTTCGGTGAGCTGCTCAACTTCGTTGGTGAGCGTTTTTCCTACTTTTTCAGTAAGGCGCGAAAGGATCGTTGCGTTCATGTGGAGGTAATACATGAGTTGCATAGTGCGATCGTTAACAGCGCCTCCGTGATGAATATCAATACGAATTTGAGAAAGAAGACGTTCATCTACACGTTCGAGCTCTTTGAACTTGTGTTCAATAGTTGAAGCTCTTCGCGCGGTGAGTAAAACATACACGATGCTCACTACTACTAAAGCGGCAAGGATGACAAAAATCAAGCGTGTGAGCAGGGTGTTTCCCAGTGAAAGCGTAGGGTAGAGGGCGGTAAGCGCCACTTGGGTACCAGCTGCCATAGTGGTGGTTTGTCCAATATTGAGAAGGATAACAGTGTATCCGCCAATAAGAACCACGAGCATACGTGCTTCTTGAGGAATAAACTCGGTTACCAAAACGAAAATGGCAATACCAATAATTGTTCCTAAGAGTAATTTTCCTACGGCAGACATGGTTTCGTCTCGATAGGTATACATCATAGTGAAGGCGGTGATGGGAATCCATTCGCTGAACTCCATGTGAAAGATGTTTGCCATAACTTCAGAAGCGCAAAAAGCAAGCGAGATAACTACGCCAAGCTGAATGGCGAATCTCAGCTGAGCGTTTTTTAGACTCAGGTTGTCCTTTAGATAGGTAAGACGATAGCGGAGTCCTTTAAAAAGAGGAGTGGAATTGTCGTTTGAAAGATGGCGGTTTTCGAAGGTTCGTTTAAAAGCCTCAAGTGTTGCACGCCACGCAGTGTCGTGTTCGATATTGATGAGCTTGTGTGTTTGCAAAAAGGAATCAATCGCGTCAATCATGGCGCGGATATCACCTACACGGCCTTTGCCAAACCCTAAGAAGACTTCCGAAAGGGCAAGATAATAGGAGCGTTCATTTTCTAGGGAGAAATCGTTGTGCTGAGCTGCTGCTCGAATCATATCTGCCATTTGTTCGGCACATACGAGCAAAGAAAACGTGTACTTTTGTCTGCCACTGAGTACGCCTCCTTGACGAAAGGTATTGCCGTATTCGGTTTGGCAGTAATCTTGAGTGATTTTAAAAATACGATGAGGGTCGATATGCTGCTTTTCGCCGTTGCTCAAATTGACAAGCTGAAAGCCAATATCGTCAAAGCTCTTCATGATGAATGTTCTGTCGCGCACCAAAACGCTTTCATTTTTTATACGACGCATGAGATAAACGAAACCCGTGGTGCAAGCAATGCCGAAAAGGGTTGCAAGCATACGCTGGGGAATTTCTTCAACGCAAATGGGGTAAATTTCAAGAAGCAAAAAACCTAAACCCAACATAAAAAAGTTGCGGGGGAGATAATCGTCTGAGTCCATAAGAGCAATGCAGGTCATATAGGCACCACTTCCCAAGACAAGAAGAAGGGGATGAAGGCCTGCAACTGAAGAGCATAGGCTCATGATAAGAAAGAGGCTCGCGTGTTTGACATAGTTTGCAAAAGAAAGCCCAATGCATTCAACCATGGTGCGCGCGAAAAATAAAAACACCATACCAAGCAAGGCATCTTGAACACCAAAGAATGTGCGCTCTACAAAAAAGAGCACAACGAGAAAAGCGGTGTAGGGCAAAACGCCAGGGATTCTTTTTATTGCATCTTTCATAGCTTCATTCTAAAGTGCCACTTGATTAAAAAATATGCTTTCATACATTATTGGTTTTCTTGTCATGCAATCGTCATTATTGTCACAGGTGGCTAGAGCCAGTGGAAAAGTGGAAACCATCAGGGGTTTATTCTTTAGATGCACATAGGAGCAGATGTGAGCAATGCTACAGAAAAACTTGAGATAATCATGGGTAAAGACGGTTTGGAAAAGATTGCCGCTTCGTCTGTCTTGGTGCTTGGTTGTGGCGGTGTTGGCTCAAATTGCATTGAGGCGCTGGCACGCGGTGGAGTGGGGAAGCTTATTATCGTTGATCACGACACCATTGCGGAAAGCAACATCAACCGTCAGGCAATTGCATTCCACTCAACACTTGGTCGTGCAAAGGTTGAGGTTATGGAAAAGATGATTCATGACATCAATCCTTCTGCGGTGGTTGTTCCCTTGAAGCAATTTATCTTAAAAGAAAACCTGAGTGAATTTCTTAATGAATATCTTCCCCAGGTTGATTACGTGGTAGATGCCATCGACACTATTTCAACTAAACTTGCTTTGGCCGAGCAGGCGCAACAGCGAAAAGACATGAAGTTGATCAGCAGTATGGGGGGCGGTAATAAGTTGCGTCCTGAATGTTTTCGTTTTGCTGACCTGAAAGATACTGTCAATTGCCCTATGTGTCGCATTATGCGTAAAGAGGCACGCAAGCGAGGCATTGAGCATTTGCGTGTCCTGTATTCTTGTGAACGCCCTGTTTCAACTACAGCCAAAGAGGGGGCAACACGCAGGGAGCGTAGCGATTTAGGAACCGCTTCATTTATTCCTCCCATTATGGGGCAGATGATTGCGGGAGAGGTCATCAAAGAGCTTACGGGTATCAACGATGAGCTTCGAAGCGAAGGCCATTTTTCTCCTGCGGAATAGGTGAGTTGATATCGGTAGAATATCAACAACTTGAAGAGCCTGTTTGCCTGGTAATCGAGTAAGGGGCGAGATGAACGAGCTTCTAGAGCGTATAAACGAAACTTCTTGCAGATTGCTGGGGTTTAACGCGTCACAAGATTTTACTGCGCGTATCGAAACAGTAGACATGCATTGCCATTTGGATTTTGCTGATGACGCTTGTGCAATTGCTCGAGAAGCACAGCGTTACGGAATTGCTTTTTTTTCTGGCACGGTTACCCCTGAAGGATATGAGCATGCCTCTATGTTGCTAAGCGATTGCAAAAACGTTCGAGTGGGACTTGGCTTTCACCCGTGGTGGATCACTGAAGCATCTTTAGCTGCCCCCAAGGAAGAAGGATCTTCGCTTGAGCATTTTATTGGTCTTGCTGGGCAAACCTCTTATGTCAATGAAATCGGTCTCGATTTTTCGCCGCGGTTTTCAGAAACTAAAGAAGTGCAGGTTGAGGTGCTGAAAGTAATACTGTCTTGTGTGTGTGAGGGGGCGGTTCTTTCGCTTCATAGCGTGAAAGCGACAGATGTAGTTCTTGATTTGCTTGAGGGAGCAGAGCTTTTTTCTTCGAATTCGTGCATTTTCCACTGGTTTTCTGGCTCGAACAACGAGCTTCATCGGGCTATAAAATCGGGATGCTATTTTTCGGTAGGAGAGCGTTTTTTGTCTTCTAAACGTGGGCAAGAATATCTTAAAGTAATTCCAGTAAATCAATTGCTTTTTGAAACAGATCTTCCTGCACAAGAGCACTCCAATACAACCTTTGAAGAGTTGCGTTCTTCATTGTGGTCAGCGCAAGATTTACTCTTAAAGAAATCAAACTAAAAGCAAGCTGCAGGGTGATTGATGAAGGTCCCTTTTAACGTCGTTTTTCTCATTATTGTATTGATCTTTGGTTCGTGCTTGGGCAACCTTTCTCAAACTGCACTCAATGCAATGTTTTCAGGTATTGCCTCAGACTTTTTTATCGACGTAAGCTCAGGACAGTGGGTTACCACTATTTACATGCTTGTTTTAGGTATTACCGTTCCTTCGGTCACCTTTCTTATGAAGCGTTTTGCTAAAAAAACGGTTGTTTTAGCTGCCCTTGTTCTTTTGTTTTTTGGATCTACTCTTGATATTTTTGCGTGGGATTTTTATTCGCTCATAGCCGGTCGTGTGATGCAGGCAGTTTCAGCAGGCATTACCATGCCAATGATGATGAGTGAAATCATGACTTCTTTTCCGCGCGATAAGCAAGCAACCGTAATGGGCATTGCAGGAATTGCAATGGGGTTTGCTCCAAACATCGGTCCTACCATTGGTGGCTGGATGATTGGTGTTGCAGGCTGGAGGAGCTTTTTCTTTGCACTTTCAATTGCTGCGTTACTGCTGGTTGCTCTTGCGGCGTTGTTCATAAAAAATGTGCCCGCGATCAACAGGCGGGCAAAGTTTGAAACACCTTCTTTTATTCTTTCAGCTTTAGGTTTCGGCGGATTGCTTCTTGGATTTTCGAATGCTTCAAGCTATCACCTTTCAAGCCCTTTTGTTTGGATTCCTGTTGTGGTGGGCGCCATTGTTTTGGCTCTGTTTGTTCGCAGGCAAAAACGCATAAAGCATCCGCTTATTAATCTTTCGATATTCTCTTCGCGTCGTTTTACGGTGAGTTTTTGGGCAGGAAATTTTCTCTTTGCAAGCTTTATGGGAGTCACGCTTATCCTGCCGTTATTTATAGAAAATCAGTGGGGCGGAACAGCTCTTGATGCAGGGCTTGCGCTTCTCCCTGGAACCTTTGCGGCGTTTTTTATCAACCCTCTTGCAGGGTTTTTAACCGACAAAATTGGGGCTCGTCCTGTTGTGGTTACTGCGAGTGTTTTTCTTCTTATTGGGGCAGCGTCCATGATGTTTATAGATGAGACAACGCCGTTTTGGCTTATTGTTTTAATGCAGGGAATTCGAGCCACGGGTGTTTCGGGGCTCATCAGTCCTCTGACTTCTTGGGGTATGGGGAATTTGTCGCATGAGGTGATGACTGATGCGTCTTCGTTTAGTACGGCAACGCGTCAAGCGTGTGCTTCTATGGGTACTGCCCTCATGGTGTTCATGGTTTCATTTGTTCCAGAAATAGGCATGACTTCTTTGATGGGGTATCAGCTTGCCTTCGCCGTTTCGGCGCTCTTTTCTCTTTTGATGTTTCTATCTGCTGTTTTATGGGTTCGTAGATAGCGAAAGAGCACAAGAAAAGGGTCTTTCTGCTTCATAGAAAAACCCTTTTCAAAGATACAGTTCGAATCAAATTAGAGAATTATAACTACAAAATTTAGCTTATGAAGCGTTCGCTTCATCCAAGACCTTCTGAACAAGGGCAGGGTCAACCTCTGGCAATGGAATAAACTCATCGGGGTTATCTGGATGCTCTACAGGAATCCATTCCATCCAAATCATGTCAATCCAACGATCGAATTTGCGAGCGCACTTGGTAAACTTGGCTACCTGCTTAAAGCCAATCTTCTCATGAAATAAACGGCTTGTTGCGGGAACGCACTCGTCGGGTGGATCGATATGGGCGATGCAGGCGTTGAGATTGTATACGTTTTGTAAGGCAAGAAGTTTTGCGAGGGTGCGATACAGTTTGCCGCCGATACCTCCACGCTTTAAATCTTTTTTGACGTAAATTGAAGTTTCAACTGAACGGATGTAGGAAATGCGCGGGCGGAATGCAGTTGCGTAGGCAAAACCTACAACGTTTCCGTCAAGTTCGGCTACTAGGTAAGGATAGCGTTCAAGTGCGGTGGTGATGCGTCGCTCAAATTCTTCAACTTCGGGAACAACCGTTTCAAATGTGATAGAAGTTTCAATGATATAAGGCGCATAAATAGCACGAACAGCGGCTGCGTCTTTTATGGTTGCTAGACGTATTGTTACTGGCTGAGACATGGGAACCTCGCTTACATACTATATATTTGTTAGGGAAGGGAGGCGTTTTTGCGTACTTCACTACTGTATGTTAGCTCTCCCTCGTGCGTTTAGCGCATATCGTAATTGTATCGAGGCGCGTTCTTCACGCAATAGTTTTTAGAAAGATTTGTGCCTCCTGTCTCAAATCGCGTCCACTTTTAGTTAGTGAGCTAAATTCACTTGGTCACCTGTGATATACTTCGCGGTGCTTTAGCACTTTAGTTAGATAAAGTTTTTGGCGGACGCGTGGACTGCCAAGATAGAGAAAGGCAATTATGAAAAAGAAGCTTTTAGCACTGGTGACCATTGCTTGCGTTGCTTGCTTGTCTTTGGTTCTCGTTGGCTGCTCTGGTGGCGACAAAAAATCTGATTCTGATAAATTTATTTTGGGTTACGACAATACGTTTAAGCCATTTGGATATCTTGACGATAATGGCAACCCAACTGGTTTCGACATTGATCTTGCAACTGAAGCTTGCGAGCGCCTCGGTTGGAATCTTGAACTCAATGCAATTGACTGGGATACTAAGGATGCTCAAATTGAATCAGGTAGCATTACCTGCATCTGGAACGGTTTCACTATGGAGGGTCGCGAGGATCAGTACACCTTTACCGCTCCTTACTATTCCAACACTCAGGTGGTAGTTGTTAAGGAAGGCTCTGGCATCGCTTCTCTGTCTGATCTTGCTGGTAAGAAGGTTCTTGCTCAGACCAACTCTTCTGCTTATAACTTACTTTCTAACGGTGGCGATCAAGAAGAACTTGCCGCAACGTTTGCAAGCCTTGAAACTATCGGTGAATATAACTCCGCATTTATGCAGCTTGAAAGCGGTGCTGTAGACGCAATCGCAATGGATATGCCTGTTGCACAGGCTCACGTGGCAGAGAAATCTGGTTACGTAATTTTGGACGAGCACTTGAGCACTGAAAGCTATGCTGTTGGTTTCAAGAAGGGCAACACCGAGCAGGCTAAGCAGATCGAAGACACTTTGAAGGCAATGTACGAGGATGGCACCGTTGCAAAGATTGCTG
Organism: Eggerthella sp. CAG:368; assembly: GCA_000434775.1. GTDB lineage: Bacteria > Actinomycetota > Coriobacteriia > Coriobacteriales > Eggerthellaceae > Anaerotardibacter. Next base: position 90,590 of record FR895493.1, read on the forward strand.
AAAAGTATGACTTATCCATGGATAACTGGATTTTAAAATAAGCGGGGATCGCCCATAACGGGTTTACCTGTAAGTGATGCGGGCGGGATTTTCCTGCCCGCATTCGTTGTTGAGGCGTTAGTTTTTAAGGATGTAGCGCATGGATTTTTCTACGATGTTTAGTATGCTGGGGCAAGGTTTTCTTGTTACTCTGCAGATCTTTTTTTTCACGCTGGTAGGAGCTTTGCCTCTTGGTGTACTTGTCGCTCTTGGTCGCATGAGTAAAGTAAAGGTTATTTCGGCAATTTTCCGTGTTTATATTTCCATTATGCGCGGCACACCTTTGATGCTGCAGTTGATGTTTATCTATTTTGCGCCGTATTACATCTTTGGTATAAAGCTTTCAACAGAATGGAGTATGGGCGCTTGTTTGGTGGCGTTCATCCTGAACTATGCTGCTTATTTTGCTGAGATTTATCGAAGTGGTATCCAGTCTATTCCTACGGGTCAGTATGAAGCGGCTGAGGTTTTAGGCTATTCTCGTGCACAAACGTTTTTCAAAATCATTTTTCCTCAGGTGTTTAAACGTATTATTCCTGCGCTTGGTAATGAGATTATCGTGTTGGTAAAGGACACCTCGCTTGCCTTTACGCTTGGTATTATGGAACTCTTTACCACTGCTCGCGCAATTGTATCTGCGCAAGGTGTGCTCACGGCATTCATTGTTGCGGCGGCGTTTTACTGGGTATTCACGTTCTTTGTGGAATTTATTATCGCTCGCGTCGAAAAGCGTTTGAGCTATTACCACGACTAAGGAGAAGTGCATGAGTAATACACAAAAGAGTGCTTCTTCAAATGTCGAGATGAAGGTTTCAAGCGAATCGGGTAAAGCAACCTACACGAACAACAAGGTGGAAACCATGCCAGTAATTAGCATGCAGCACATAAAAAAGAGTTTCAGCGATACCGAGGTATTGAAGGATATTTCGCTTGAGGTGAACCATGGTGAAGTAGTTTCAATCATCGGCCCTTCAGGGTCGGGAAAATCTACCCTGTTGCGTTGCGCTACGTTACTCGAAACCTTTGAAGCTGGTTCATTGAGTTATGGTGACCTTTTCGTTGCGCAAAACGATGCTTCTGGTAAAGCGGTATACGCAGGCAAGGACGCAAACAAACAGGCACGCCAGCGTTTCGGTTTAGTGTTTCAGAACTTTAATTTATTCCCACACTATTCGGTTTTGCGCAATGTTATGGACGCTCCGCTTTCCGTTCAGAAGCGCGATAAGGCAGAGGTTGAAAAGCGTGCGCGCGAATTGCTTTGTCAAATGGGTCTCGAAGGAAAAGAAAATAATTATCCCTGCGAGCTTTCTGGTGGTCAGCAACAGCGCGTGGCTATTGCCCGTGCGCTCTGTATGGATCCAGAAGTTTTGTTCTTCGATGAACCAACGAGTGCACTTGACCCAGAGTTAACTCAAGAGGTTCTTAAGGTAATTCGCTCTTTGGCTGATCAGCATATGACCATGGTTATTGTTACGCACGAAATGGCGTTTGCGCGCGATGTTTCCGATCGCATCATATTTATGGATGGCGGTGTAATTGTTGAGCAAGGCCCCGCTAAAGAAGTTATCAACAACCCTCAGCACAATCGAACCAAGACATTTCTTTCGCGCTATCAAGAAGGTGCCGCTGATTAGTTATTGCTGTTGCTGAGTTTTATGCTTAGCACATAGAACATTTGAGTGAAGATACTTTTACTGTTGGGAAACCATCTATGCAAACGAAAGAACAGAAAATTGGCTGCAGCGTACCAGGCCTCCATTGTCTGTGCAAATAGCCAATCATCTGGATAAACGAATTATTGCATTGCTTGCTGAAAGCATAAAAGAAACCTCCCATTTCTCGATGTCCAAGAAATGGGAGGCAGTTCATTGTTAGAGGTGGGCTTTTGAATTAAAGCGTTGACAGCAAGATTACTTTTGCTTGAGCAAACCATATCCGCCATTGTCACGACGATAAAGAATATGAACATTGTTGCTGTCGCGATCAATGTAAGCGAAGAAATCGTGACCCAGAAGATCAATTTGCACAAGTGCTTCTTCTTCAGTCAAAGGCTGGAATTCAATTTCCTTTACGCGAACTACTTCATCATCTGTAGCAGAAAGCTCTTCCATCAAGCCGTCAATATCGAGTTCGGTAGCTTTTTTCTCGGTGTTGCCTTGAGAGATTTTCTTGTCAATAACGCGGGTCTTAAACTTGCGAAGCTGACGAAGAACCTTTGCAGCAGCAACGTCGATAGCGGCATACATGTTCTCTTCGTATTCTTCAACACGGATGATGTGTCCACGTGCACGCATGGTAACCTCACAGCATGCAGGTGTTGGATTTGCTGGATTCTTTTCAACCTGAAGAACAACTTCGGCGGTTAAAGGATCGATATCCATAACCTTCATGGAGTTTCCAATTTTCTCCTCTGCATATGCGCGTAAAGCATCAGTGATGGGCATTTTGCGTCCAGTGATGGTGATATCCATGACTTACCCTTTCAAACTTGGGGACAGATTCACAACGAAAAACGAGAAGATGCACCCCCGTGCTAGAACGGCCTTTCCCCTCGCCAACCGTCTACTCTTAGTCTAGCGCAACTTAAGGGGAAGTTTGCCATGATTTGCCTGCCTTATGGCTCAAAAGTTGTTTGTCTGAAATTGAAGTGTTATTGAATCGCTACTTTTCCTACCAGGGTTGAAATGAAGTTTTCGGTAGAATAGCTGCTACAAGATTTTCCAGGAAATATCTAGGGTGTTATTCGTTTAACGGGTGGAGAAGCGTGACTCAATCAAGCCAAAAAGATTCCGTCTTTATTAAAGAAGTTGCCAATCAGCAAAAACGGCGAGCAAAAATTATCGAGCTCACCCATTCCACAACCAAGGCGGCAGGAGTTATGCTCCTCGGCGCAATTGCTGCCATTATTATTGCGAACTCTGCCTATTATGCAGGGTTTACTGAGTTTTGGGAGACTGATTTACTTATTGGTTTTGGTGCGTCGACTGCTTCAATGTCGCTTGCTGAAATTATCAACGATATTTTCATGGCTATTTTCTTTTTACTCGTTGGCTTAGAAATTAAGTACGAGATGACGGTCGGGGAACTAACCAACATCAGACAAGCCATTTTGCCTGTTGCGGCAGCTTTTGGCGGTGTTCTTGTTCCTATTATTATCTATCTTGTCTTTAATGCCTCGAGTCCTGAAACAATTGGTGGATGGGGCGTTCCGACGGCAACCGACATTGCCTTTGCTCTAGGTGTTTTATCGTTGTTAGGTTCTCGTGTACCAAACGGCGTCCGTGTGTTTTTAAGTACCTTAGCTGTAGCGGACGACATTATAGCCATTATCGTAATTGCTGTGTTCTATGGACATAGCCCTGAAGTTGGTTGGCTCATTGCTGCAGGTGTTGTTTTTGTTTTTCTTTTATGGATGAACCACCGCCACGTGTATTCGCTTATTCCCTACATTGTTGTTGGGGTTGTGCTTTGGTACTGCATCTTTATGTCGGGTGTTCATTCAACAATTGCGGGAGTTCTTCTTGCTTTTACCATTCCCATTGGCTCTCACGTTAATTTAAAGAAATTCATTGATTGGTCTGGCGCTCGCGTAAAGGAAGCAAAAAAGTCTTTTACTCCAGGTACTCCAGTAATTGGTCAGTCAGATTATCTTGATCAAATCACGCGTCTTGCTCGTGTGTCGCGTCAGGTGGTTCCGCCGGCAACGCGTCTTGAACGTGCCTTGTATCCATGGGTATATTTCGCCATACTTCCGCTATTTGCCCTTACCAATGCCGACGTGTCTTTTGCGGGTGGTGCGTTAGGAAATATGTTTACCAGTCCCGTATTTTTAGGCGTATTTTTTGGTTTGGTGCTAGGTAAGCCTGTTGGCATTATGCTTATGAGTTTCATTATTGTGAAACTGAAAATATCAACTTTACCCGAAAACGTTAATTGGCTCCACTTGTTGGGAGCGGCTTTGTTAGGCGGCGTAGGCTTTACTATGGCTATTTTTGTTGCAAATCTAGCCTTTGTGAGCGATATAGATGTCACCATTGCCAAGGTGGCAATTCTTTCGGCTTCTTTGGTTGCAGGCGTTGCTGGCTTTACGTTTCTCTGGATTCAGGCGAAGGGTGCTGCACGCAAGGGGTTGCGTTTTGAGCTGGAGCTGGAAGATAACACCAATTTGCTCACGCATGCCGCCCATGAATCGGCACGTAAAGAGCGCTACCGTCGTAAGCAGAATAAGCAATGGAAGCGCGGGCACGCTGAGCTTGTTCGCGACATGGAACGCCGTCAGGCTGACGAAGCGCGAAAACGCGAGGAACTAATGGCTAGAATGGGAACAGAACAACACGTTGAAGGGAAGCGCAGCTGTGCTCAAAATGATGTGGTAGAGCCTCGCAGCAAGGGATAGTTGGTGGTTCGTTTTCTTCGTGGGAGCACTTTGATAGACGGTATCTGCCGTTTAACGCTCTATCAGGTTTTGTGAAGACTATCTTCACACATAATTGCGACCTTTGGCCGTGTTCTGTTACCATAGCAAAAGCTAACGCTCATAAACGAACTCTATGCTCACTCGTAAGGAGGTCCTCAACAATGACGGAGCATTTAAACGGACTCAATAAGCGCAAGCTGTTAAGTTCTTTTGTGGCAGCAGTGCTTGCCGTAGGTCTTATGGTTCCTGTCGCTGCAGCATACGCAACACCAAGCTCATCTTCGAAAGAGGCAGAAGCTCAAGCTGCACTTGATAATTACAAACAGATGCAAAACCAGCTTGATGAAGCTTCCAATCACTACACTGAAGCGCTCATGAAGCAGGAAGAAGCTCAGAATAAGGTTCAAGAAGCTCAGGCTCAAATTGAGCAAGAAACTCAAAAAATCAAGGGCTTGCAAGGGCAACTCGGTGATCGTGCGCGCGATATGTATCGCAATGGATCAGCTTCTTTCTTGGATATTATTTTGGGTGCAACTACCTTCGATGAGTTTGCAAACAATCTGTTCATGTTGGACACCATCAATCAGAACGACGCTAAATTAGTTCAGGAAACTAAGGATTCTCGTGAAAAGATTGAGTCTGCTAAGGCTGAATATGTTGAGCAGGAAAAGGTAGCAACTGAAGAAGCTAATAAGGCTCGCGAAATCAAGGAAAATGCTCAGGCTCTTTCTTCTCAGGCTAAAGATGCTTATAACAACTTGAGCGAAGAAGCTAAAGCGCTCAAAGAGCAGGAAGAAGCTGCTGCAACGGAAGCTGCTCGTGTAGCTGCTGAAACCAATAACTCCAATGGCTATTTTGGAGGTAACGCTGGTGGCGGCAATAATGGTGGCGGCACTATCAACAACAGTGGCAACAGTAAACCCGCTGATGACGGTACGGTAGTTGGTCGTGCATGGTCTTGGGTTGATAATGCTGAGTATGTTTGGGGAGCTTGCAGTCCTGGCGCATTCGATTGCTCTGGTTTTGTAAGCTATTGCCTTACGGGCAGCTATTCTCGATTGGGAACTACGTACACCTTTATGGGCTGGCCTCAGGTAAGCAATCCTCAGCCGGGTGACGTTTGTGTAAATTCTGGTCACTGTGGTATTTACATTGGTGGTGGCCAAATGATTCATGCAGCTACCGAGGGCGTTGGCGTTATTGTTGGCCCTGTCCAGGGCGGCATGATTTTTGTTCGTTACTAAAAGCAACGTTTAGTGAGCGGTCCTTCGGGGCCGCTTTTCTTTTTTTTCGTGCTAGGAATGTTGCTTGGGTATAAATGTTTCAATGTCTCCTATAATTTGTTTTTTGTGCTAACATAGCACCCGCAAAAAAGCGTTTATGTATATGGAATACTTAACGGGATGTGGCTCAGCTTGGTAGAGCGCTGCGTTCGGGACGCAGAGGTCGCAGGTTCGAATCCTGTCATCCCGACCATGAACCACTGAGGGAGTATGACACTTAGTTTCCTACTTCTTTTTGCTAGAGTGTTACTACTCTCTATAAAACAAACGACGAGTTGCGTGTTGTGTGTCAGGGCAACTCGGAATAGCTGGAGGTGCAATAATGAAAATTGGACCATTAGGAATTACTGAGATTATTATCATTCTCGTTGTTGTTCTGATCATTTTTGGCCCCAAAAATCTTCCAAAGTTAGGTTCAGCAATTGGTAAAGCTGTCAAGAATTTGCGCGAAGGCTTAGGAAGTAAGAAGAAGATTAACGAAAAAGACGAAAACGGCAACAAGAAAGAAACAGCCGAAGCTGAGAAGGAAGAAAAAACCGAGGAAGCAGAAGTTGTTGAAGTTATAGATAAGCCTGAACCGGGTCGCAAGTCCAAGAGCGAAGGCTCGAAAGACGAATAAAGATATCTCTTTACAAAGAAGCGAGCGATAAGCCGCTTCTTTGTAAGTGGGTTGCGTTTTAGCTCAGAGGGTGCTTGAGTTTCTTTTGGCTACTACGTGATAGTAATGGCAAAACGAAGAAGAAGTCCTATGGAAGGCTTCGGAGGGAACAATGGATAAAGACTATATTCTTACTCAAGAAGGAAAAGAAAAGCTCGAAGAAGAGCTCCATTATCTTGAGACCGAAAAGCGTGCAGAAATTGGCGAGCGCATTCGTGTCGCGCGTGAATTTGGCGATATTTCTGAGAACTCAGAATACGACGACGCCAAAAATGAACAGGGCATGATGGAGGCTCGTATTGCTGAAATTACGCGTATCCTTGGAGAAGCAACAGTTGTCACTGCTCCAACGAGGTCTTCCAAAGTAAATATTGGTAGCCGCGTAACGGTTGAGATGGGTGGTAAAGAGCGTATTTTTACTATCGTTGGCGCCGCCGAAAGTAATTCCGCTGAGGGTAAGATTTCAAACGAGTCTCCCGTTGGTGCTGCTCTTCTTGGTCACAAGAAGGATGACACCGTTGAAACCGAAGGACCAACTGGACGCGCTATTGTTATGAAGATTCTCAAGATTGAGCATTAAATAACGTGTAGCCACACAATGGTATTTTTGTGATAAGCCTGCCGTATAGCGGGCTTATCTTGTAATAAGGAACAGGCGCAATAACTACAATAAGTGCTGCAAAAACCTAACAGGTATTTGTCTTGATAAGGCGATGAAAGGGAAGCGATGTCTGAAGACATTAAGAACAGTAACGAGGAACCAAAAGTTGGTGCGATCGCAGAAATTGAAGACGATCCGGTAGAGGTTCGTCGTGCTAAACGTGAGGCACTCATTGCTGATGGCAAAAATCCCTATGGTCATGCTTTTGAGTATTCTCATCATGTAGCTGATCTTAATGAGAGGTATGCCAACCTAGGCGATGGAGAAAATACGGAAGATCGTGTGCAGATCGCGGGCCGCATTATGGCAAAGCGTGATCAGGGCAAAATCATCTTCATGGAGCTTAAGGACAGTACCGCTTCCCTTCAGCTTTTCTGTCGTATCAACGCATTGGGCGAAGAAGTGTTTGCCGAAATGAAGGATCTTGATGTCGGCGACTGGATTGGTGTTTCTGGCTTGATGATGCGTACGCGTCGCGGTCAGCTTTCGGTTGCAGTTGATACGTTTGAGCTTCTTTCTAAATCCTTGCGACCTTTACCAGAGAAGTTTCATGGTTTAGCTGATAAGGAGACTCGCTATCGTCAGCGCTATGTTGACCTCGTAATGAACGAAGATGTGCGCGATACCTTCGAAAAGCGTTTCAAGATTATCTCTGCTGTTCGTCGCTATATGGAAGACCAACAGTTCTACGAAGTTGAAACGCCTTTTTTGCATCCTATCCTTGGTGGCGCAAACGCGAAGCCCTTCGTAACGCACTTCAATGCGCTTGATCGCGACTACTTCTTACGCATTGCAACTGAGCTTCCTTTGAAGCGTTTGTTGGTTGGTGGCTTTGAGCGTGTGTTTGAAATAGGTCGTCAGTTCCGTAATGAAGGAATGGATCCTTACCATAATCCCGAATTCACCACTATGGAGGCGTATCAGGCATTCACTGATCTTCGCGGCATGATGAAGCTGACCCAAGGTTTTGTTCAAGCTGCGGCAATGGCTGCTTGCGGCACGCTCCAGATAGAGTATCAGGGTAACCAGCTCGATCTGGGCGGAGAATGGCGCGTAGCTACCATGCTCGAATTAGCGAATGAATATGCAGGAGAAGAAGTAAGTTTCGACAGAACGCGTGAAGAACTGGTCTCCATTCTTGAGAAGAACGGCGGTCATGCAGATAATGCTTGGGGTAAGGGCAAACTTATTGCTGAGATTTTTGAGGCAGTAGCGGAAGAGAAGCTCATTCAGCCAACGTTTGTAACTGATCATCCATTGGAAATTTCTCCTCTGGCAAAGAAGAAGCCAGAGAATCCGTTGCTTACTGATCGATTTGAACTCTTTATTTGTGGACATGAATACGCCAACGCTTTTAGTGAGCTGAATGATCCTGTAGATCAGGCCGAACGATTCCGCGCTCAAGTTGAAGCTAAAGATATGGGTGATGATGAAGCGATGGGGTATGACGAAGACTATATTCGTGCCCTTGAATATGGTATGCCTCCCGCTGGTGGTGTAGGTATCGGCATCGATCGCCTTGTTATGCTTCTGACGGATTCAGCGACTATTCGTGATGTGCTGCTTTTCCCACATATGCGTGATGAGCGGGGAAAAGCAGCACGCGGCCGCTCGGCCGCATAGTTGGACACTAAACGTGCCACTGGCACGTTTACTCCCACATATGCGTGATGAGCGTTAAGTCCATCTTGTAGCTGTTGTTTTTCATACGGTTTTTGCTGGGAAAAGCAATATCGATCTTTCTTGAACGCCTGTATTGTTGGCAATACAGGCGTTTTATATTACAGAACTATGTCAAATTGGCACTCCATAAGTAGGAGTGCTAATATTACCCACAATAAACACGGGCTGGTGATACGCAGCAATGCTGACAACCTCTGTCGCTGCGCTTTTCGCAAGCAAGCCCATTAATTCGCTAGGGATTATCTTGGCAAGATTTTGAAAGGGAACTTCCTTTCAAGAAAAGAGGCACAATGTCTTTTGATAAGTTTACGGATAAAGCGCGAAAGGTTTTGGTGTTGGCGCAAGAAGAAGCGCGCATGCTTCATCAGCCCTACGTTGGCACCGAACACGTACTTTTAGCGCTTCTCAAAGAAGCAGACGGATTAGCAGCACAGGCGTTGGAGCGTTTAGGTGTTCATTATGAGGCGACGGTACAGGCAATTCGCCAAGTAGTTGCAATCGATGAAAGCGCGGATGTTTCAGGACATTTAAGCTTTACTCCTCGTGTTAAGCGCGTGTTGGAAAATTCGCTGCGTGAAGCTATGCAAATGGGGCAAAGCTACATTTCTACTGAGCATCTTTTGTTGGGTATCGTTCGTGAAAACGAGGGAACCGCTATTGAGGTGCTTGGTCGCTTAGGGGTAACAGGCGATAGTATTCGTGCTGCGCTTAATGATTTAGTGGGTCAGTCTGCTGTCTATGCGGGGCAAAATGGCTTCGATGCGGCACAAGGTTCATCCGATAGCATGCTCAAAGAGTTCGGTACCGATCTCACTAAAAAAGCAAGCGAGGGAAAGCTTGACCCAGTAATCGGGCGTGCAAGCGAAATTGAGCGCGTGATGCAAATCTTATCGCGTCGTCAAAAGAACAACCCGCTTCTTATTGGCGAACCTGGTGTTGGTAAAACGGCGGTTGTTGAAGGTTTGGCTCAGCTTATTGTGGCTGAACAAGTCCCTGATATTTTGCGCAATATTCGCTTGGTAACCTTAGACGTTTCTGCGCTGGTTGCAGGATCAAAGTATCGCGGTGAATTTGAAGAACGCTTAAAGAAATGCATTAAGGAAGTGGAGCAGGCAGGCAATATTATTCTGTTTGTTGATGAGCTCCATACTCTTATTGGCGCTGGTGCGGCCGAAGGCTCCATTGATGCAGCGGCTATTTTGAAACCACCTTTGTCTCGTGGTGAAATTCAGATAATTGGTGCTACAACGCTCGATGAATATCGCAAGCATATCGAAAAAGATTCTGCATTCGATCGCAGATTTCAAACGGTTGTTGTGAAGGAGCCGAACGAAGAACAGGCTGTTCGTATCATGGAAGGTTTGCGTGATCGCTACGAGGCTCACCACAAGGTACACTTCACGGATGATGCGCTTCGTGCAGCGGTTACGCTTTCTGATCGTTATATTCAAGATCGTTTCTTGCCTGATAAAGCAATTGACGTCCTTGATGAAGCGGGCGCTCGTATGCGCATTCGCAATATGATTTTGCCAGAAGAAATTCAGAAGATCGATGACGAACTTCGTCAGTTGCGTGGGCAAAAAGATGAGGCCATTGCCGATCAGGATTTTGAGCGTGCGGCCTCGGTGCGCGACAAGGAAACGCGCCTTCAAAACGAGCGTACCGACGCGCTCAAGGCTTGGGAAGAAAAAAACGACAAGAAAATCAACGAGGTTTCCGTTGAAGATATTGCCGATGTGGTTTCAATGTCTACGGGCGTGCCTGTTTCTAACCTTACGGAAGCTGAAACCGAAAAGCTTCTGCGCATGGAAGGCGTGTTGCACGAGCGCGTTATTGGCCAAGATGAGGCCGTTACGGCGCTTTCGAAAGCAATCCGGCGTAGTCGTTCAGGTCTAAAAGACCCCAAACGCCCTGCTGGTTCGTTTATTTTCCTAGGCCCCTCTGGCGTAGGTAAAACGGAGCTTTCCAAGGCATTGGCGGAGTTCTTGTTTAATTCAGAAAGCGCCCTGCTTTCCTTTGATATGTCTGAATACATGGAGAAGCATTCGGTTTCCCGTTTGGTTGGTTCGCCTCCAGGATATGTTGGTTACGACGAGGGCGGTCAGCTCACCACGGCAGTTCGTCAGCGTCCTTATTCTGTTGTGCTGTTTGATGAGATTGAAAAAGCGCACCCTGATGTGTTCAACATCTTGCTTCAAATTTTGGAGGAAGGTCGCTTGACTGACTCGCAGGGTCGTATGGTTGACTTCCGTAATACGGTTATTATCATGACGTCGAATGTTGGTGCTCGCGAAATTACCAAGAGCGCGCCTCTTGGGTTTACAGGTGGAGCTCACGGCGGTATGGATGATAAGGAAATCAAGACGCGTGTCATGAGCGAAGTTAAGAAGCTCTTCCGTCCTGAGTTCTTGAACCGTGTTGACGAGATTATCGTATTTAAGTCTCTCACTGAAGATGAAATCATCGAGATTGTTGACCTTATGGTTGCCGATTTGCGTGAACGTTTGATCGAACAGAATATGACCATCAACTTAACCGATGCGGCTAAGCGCTATATTGCCAAAGAAGGGACCGATCTCTCCTTCGGAGCCCGTCCGTTACGTCGAGCAATTCAGCGACTTTTGGAAGATCCAATTGCCGAACAAATGCTTGAAGGTAAATGGACGAGCGGTTCTGTTATTGACGTCGATCTTAAGGATGAGTCTCTTGCGTTTAAGCCAGGAACGGGTTCTATCCCAGCACCGCGCAAGCGTGATACCATAGCTAAGGAAGCTGAACTGCTCCTGAGTGGATATGATCTTGGTCGGGCGGGGTTGTCACCTCGTTCGGGCGGAGCGTCCGGAGGGCAGGCTGCTGACTAACGCTCCAACCGAAAGGCTCTCATGAAAGATCGCATGATTGATCCAATATATGCCCCTTCTGCTCTCAAAGACGCAATTGAGGCACTGGGTGAAACTGAATTTGATGCCCTGCAGGTGGAAACTCCCCTGCAGGGTGTTGTTGATAAAAACCCTCAAACTGCCGTAATCATTTTGGCTGGCGGAAGCGGAGAGCGCTTTGGCCAAGAGGGTGGAAAGCAGCTTGTTGAAATTGAAGGTAAGCCTATTCTTACCCGCTCCATCGAGGCTTTCGATGCAGCGGGTGATGTTGGTCTTATCGTTATTGTGTGCCCAGAAGAACGCATGGAGGAATATCAAAAGAGAGCTATTAAGCCGTATCCGTTTGTTACGCCTATCGTTATGGCGCCGTCGGGCTCTATTCGTCAGGAGTCTGCTTTTTCAGGTTTGGAACTGGTTCCCGATACGTTTGAGTATGTAATGCTTCATGATGGTGCTCGTCCCTTGGTTTCAAAGGAGCTGGTTGAGCACACCATTAATACGCTTAAAGGGAACATTGACTGCGATGGTGCAGTGGTTGGACATCCCTCTATCGATACACTCAAAATTGTCGAAAACGGTGTAATCGTTGGAACACCTGATCGCTCGGTATTTTGGAACGCTCAAACGCCGCAGATTTTCCGTGCAGGAATATATCGTCGTGCTCATGCATCAGCGTTATCGGATGGCTTTGTGGGCACCGATGATTCTTCGCTTATCGAACGTTTAGGTGGTCGTGTTTTGGTGGTTGAAGGGAAGCGTGACAACATCAAGCTTACCGTTCCTGAGGACTATCTGTTGGTTTCTGCTGCTGTTCGTTCGGTTCTTAAAAAGCGTGGCAACAACCAAAAAGACAAACAGCAAGAAATACAGCAGTAGGAAATACTCATGGAATTAGAAAATCCACAAGCAAATACACAAGAAGACGCACAAATAAACGAGCAAGAACAGGCGCAGCAAAACAAGCCAAACAGCCAAGTTCTTTCTCAGTCAGTTACGCGTACGCCAGCGTTTGCTATGCGTATTGGGCTAGGGTATGACGTGCATGCATTTGCGCCTTATCGAAAATTAATTTTGGGTGGTGTGGATATTCCGCATCACCACGGGCTTGATGGCCACTCCGATGCGGATGTTCTTGCGCATGCGGTAGCTGATGCACTCCTTGGTGCTATTCGCGGGGGTGATATTGGAAAACTTTTTCCCGACACCGACCCAGCCTATAAAGGTGCCGATTCTCTTAAGCTATTAGGAGCGGTGGCTAATCTTGTTCGCGAGCAGGGTTACGATATTGTTGATATTGATTGCGTCATTGCGGCGCAGGCTCCAAAGCTTTCACCTTACCGCGAAGGTATGCGTGAAAATCTGGCAAGGGCATGTGGCATCCCTGTTGATTCCATCGGAGTAAAAGCAACCACAACCGAACATCTTGGTTTCGAGGGCAGAGAAGAGGGTATTTCTGCTCAAGCGGTAGCTCTTGTTTGTCATCGTCCTGAATAAAACAGCAATAAAAATAGGGCATAATGATTAAATCTGGGGATTTCTATGCTGAAGGTTACGCAGACAATTTGAAGACTTCCCGGGAGTATTGAGAAACAATTTAGCTCGGAGAATAATTAAAGATTCTTACGGGTATGTGTTGAGTTCATTTAAGAGGTTAGTAGGGCATACATGATCAAAATTTATGACACCAAAGCGCGTAAAAAGCGTGAGTTTGTACCCGTAAATCCTGGCAAAGTAGGCATGTATGTTTGCGGCCCCACTGTTTACAATTACATCCACATTGGCAATGCTCGAACTTTTATTTCTTTTGATACTATCCGTCGCTATCTTATGTGGCGTGGTTTTGAAGTGACGTTTGTTCAAAACGTTACCGACGTTGATGACAAAATTATCACAAAGGCAAAAGAAGAAGGCCGCAGCGCCAAAGAGGTTTCAGAGGAATACACTGCTGCCTTTATTGAAGACATGCATGCGGCAGGCGTTTTAGATCCTGATATTCGCCCTAAGGCAACAGGCGAAATTGATACGATGATTGCCTTGATTGAAAAACTTATCGAAAAAGATCACGCCTATGTTGTTGATGGCGATGTGTATTTTTCAGTGCGTTCTTATGACGCTTATGGTGAACTTTCTCACCGTAATATTGATGAGATGGAATCAGGCCATCGCGCGTTACGCTCCGACGGTCAAGGTCTGGAAGATCGCAAACATGATCCACTTGATTTTGCGCTTTGGAAGGCGGCAAAACCAGGAGAGCCGAGTTGGACTTCTCCATGGGGCGAAGGTCGTCCTGGTTGGCATATTGAGTGCTCCGCTATGTCGGAAAAGTATTTGCATCTTCCTTTTGATATTCATGGCGGAGGTGCCGATTTGGCATTTCCTCATCACGAAAACGAACGTGCGCAGTCGGAAGCGGCGTGTGATTGCACCTTTGCAAACTACTGGATGCATGGCGGAATGCTGCAGATCAACTCTGAGAAAATGTCAAAGTCTTTAGGTAATTTCTTACTTTTGCGTGACATTCTGAAAGAAACTGAGCCTGCGGTGCTTCGTATGCTTATGCTGCAAACGCATTATCGCAGTCCGCTCGATTTTTCCAACGAGCGGTTAAGTGAAGCTCAGTCTGCTTTGGGCCGTATTCAGAACTTTTTACAGAATGCAGAATGGCTTTGCGAGACTGCAAGCAAAGTTGCTTCTGGTGAGTCGTTCAACACCGAGGCCTTTAATGCCGCACAAGCTACTATGCAAAATGATTTCGTCGAGGCCATGGACGATGACTTCAATACGGCGGGTGCTTTGGGGGCAATTTTTAGCTTCGTGAGTGAAGCTAACACGTTGCTTTCTGAAGTTGTCTTAACAACTGCCGATGCTGCATCGCTCGACTCTGCTCGTCAAAAGGTAGTAGAGCTCATGGGCGTTTTAGGCATAGCGCTTACGAGTGAAGAGCAACAGGAAGAGGGTTCCGAAGAGCTTCTTTCTTTCGCAATGGAAGCTGCGGGATATACGGGATCAAACAGTGAAGAAGCTATTCGTGCGCTTTTGGATTGCCGCGCAGCTGCTCGCAAAGAAAAGAACTTTGCCCTTGCTGACAAGGTTAGAGATGGGCTTGCCGAATTAGGGTATGTAATTGAAGACACCCCACAGGGAGCTCGTGTTCGTCGAAAGTAGTTTTATCTGTCGTGAATAAAAACTCCAACATTGCGCAAAAAATCTTAGTGCGAATACTGAGAAAAGGTGATGCATCGTGAACAATGTGATGCGCGCCTTTAAGCGTGATGTTAAACGACTGTTTAAGGCGCCAGCAGCTTTGGTTGTTGTGCTTGTGCTGATTATCCTGCCTTCGCTTTACACCTGGTTTAATGTTGCGGGATTTTGGAATCCGTATGAAAATACGGGCAATCTACGTGTGTGCGTGGTCAACGAAGATAAAGGGGCTTCGACCGACCTTACGGGTGAGCTTGATTTAGGCAGTCAGATAGTTGGTCAGCTTGAAGAAAATGATCAACTGGGTTGGGTGTTTACTGATCGATCCACCGCTATGGAAGAGGTTCGCTCAGGTAAATCATACGCGGCTTTTATCATTCCTTCAGACTTCAGTGAAGATATCACCACGCTTTTAACGGGCGATTTTGTAGCTCCGCAACTTAAATATTACGTAAACGAAAAAGCGGGAGCCGTTTCACCAAAGATTACTGATACAGGCGCCAATACCCTTGAGGAAACTATCAACTCAACGTTTGTGTCTACAGTTAGTTCCGTTGTGGCAGAGTCGGTAGACGAAAGTATCGCTGAAGCAAAGGATCATATTTCCACTTCGCAAACGAGCGTTTCTCAGCAGCTTGGTGTTGCTAGTGCTTCGCTCGGAGAAGCTCGTACGACCATTTCTGATTTTAAAGCGGCAACATCCGATGCTACGCAAAAGGCGAGCGATTCCAAGGCTTCCCTTGGAGAAGTAAGAGATCAAATCAATAATTTGAGCAAACAGATGGAAAACGTCTCATTTCTCTTGTCTTCCGTGCAAAAGAAAATGGGTCCGTTTATCACTTCGTTGAATTCTTCGCTCGATACCGCTTCGGGACTCATTTCGAATGCATCAGCCAAAACAAATACTGCCATTGGTAGTACGGCTGCCTCGATAGCGGGAGCGGAAGGCAACGTTGATGCGGCGGTTAAGCAGGGCAATGAGGTTATTAATCAGAACAGCAAGATGATCGAGGCCCTTGAAAAGATCGATATTGATAAATTGCCCGAAGATCAGCAAAACGT
>FR895493.1:106566-112809 GCA_000434775.1 Eggerthella sp. CAG:368
ACGCTCTATCCTGAACTAAAGCAGTCGTCTGAAGATATCGCCGCTGCATCAGAGAAGGTAAATACCGCTACGCAGGATGCTCTCAAAAACTCTGATGAGTATCGCAAGAGCTTTACTACCAATACGTATCCTGTCATCAATGAGGGAATGATTAAGCTGAGTGCTGCGACAAGCGAGCTCTCGGCAGCCATTTCAAACCAACAGCTTTTAGTTGATCAAACTTCCACCGTGCTCGATCAGCTTATTTCGGCATTGGGAACTACTTCAACGGCGCTTGGTCAAACGGATGATTTGCTGGCAAGTTTTCAGTCGAGCATTTCTGTCATGCAAACTGATGTTGAAGCACTTACTACTTCAACCGCCCTATCTTCAATCATGGGCGATAATGGTGTCGATCCTGAGAAAATCGCCGACTTCATGCTTTCTCCTACGCAGCTTAAAACAGAATCGCTCTATTCGGTTAATGCATACGGTTCTGCCATGGCGCCATTGTTTATGAATATGACATTGTGGATTGGTGCTTTTATGCTCTTGGTTATTTTGCGCCAGGAGATTGACGATGAGGGCATCACAAACTTTACTACGCGTCAGCGCTATCTTGCTAAATGGCTCTTTTTTGCTCCTCTTGCTGCGGCGCAGGCTGTTGTTTGCTGTGCGGGTAATTTATTCTTGGGAGTGCAAGCGGTAAGCGTTCCTCTCTTTTTCCTTACGGCGGTGCTTGCCTCGCTCACGTATCTGAGCATTCAATATGCACTCGCTATTACTCTTCAGCATATCGGAAAAGCTCTTTGCGTCATTTTAATTTTTGTTCAAATTCCTGGGGCTACAGGTTTGTATCCTATTGAAATGACACCAGACTTTTTTCAGGCGATTTATCCGCTGTTCCCTTTTACCTATGGTATCAATGCGTTACGTGAGACCATTGCTGGCTTCTATGGTGCGCAATGGGCATTCTGTGTGGGAATTATGCTGCTCTTTATGGGGATATTCTTTGTTGGTGCTTTGTTGGCACGCCCATCGTTTGTCAATCTTAATCGAATGTTTTCGAAGCAGATCAAAGAGGCTGACCTTTTCAATGGCGAAGATGTACCCATTCCTGCACGTAGGTACCGTACGCGTGAGTTGTTTAGTCGTATTTCCGACGAGGATGAATATCGCGAGCGCATTGCCAAGAGAGTTCAGGAATACCTGGATTTGTATCCACGGTTGCGCAAGGGTGCGGTAATTGTAGGTATCGTTGTTCCTATTGTGGTAACGCTGTTTATGTCGCTTTTTGGCGCGGAGAAAGTTGCTCTTTTAACCTACTGGCTTATTTGGTTGGTATGCCTAATCGTATTTTTGCTCATTGTTGAATTTACGCGCGATAGGCTTGAACACGAAAGCTCCTTGGTGCTTCTCTCTAACGAAGAAGTAGACCAGCTGTTTAAAGACAGAAAGGGTTTCCAAGAAACTTCTTCGCTCGGCAAGAAGGAGGATACCGATGCATAATATTTGGTGCCTCTTTATGGGCGATTTAAAGCGCTTGCGTTCAAATGTAGTGGCTATGGTTATTGCGCTTGGTCTTGTGTTGCTCCCTTCTCTATTTAGTTGGTATAACGTCTTGGCATGTTGGGACGTGTTTGACAATACGGGCAATATTAAAGTTGCGGTTGCTAATACTGACGAAGGATACCAAAGCGATTTAGTTCCTTTAAAAGCACATCTAGGCGAAGAGGTTGTTTCTTCTCTTCGAGAAAATGACCAGATGAACTGGGTTTTTACTACTGAAGAAGATGCTATAGATGGCGCACGTTCGGGCAAATATTACGCCGCGGTGGTTATTCCACCGAGCTTTAGCAAAGATATGATGACGTTCTATTCTGACAACGTAGAGCATGCTCAGTTGATTTATTACAACAACGAAAAGAAAAATGTTGTGGCGCCGAAGCTCACTGATCAGGGCGCCGATAAGGTTGCCAATCAGGTAAATAAGGCGTTTATGGAAACCCTTTCAGACGTCGCGCTTTCGGTAGCTTCTTCTCTCTCTAAATATGCAGATAGCTCTGATGTTAATGGCTCTATTGGGGAACTTGCGGGGCACGTTACCACCATGAGCGATCAGATGCGCCAGGCTTCAAGGATGCTTTCTACGTATGCCACGCTTTTAGATGCTTCGCAGTCTTTAATTGATGGATCTTCTAATTTGCTTGCTTCTGCTAAAACTTCCGCTTCATCGGTGGCAGAATCGGCCAGTAAGAGCAAAGATGCAATATCTTCAATGTCTTCAGCCCTGAATGCTTCATCTGAAGAACTTGGCACAGCGCTTGAAAAGAGCGCCCAAGGTTATGAGGGCGTAGATGCGGCGATTGAAGAAGCATTCAATTCAACGAAAAATCTTTCTACCGATTCAGCCGCACAGCTAAGGGCGCAGGCGAGTGCGGTTGGAGAAGAAATAGCAGCAACAGAAAACCTTATTACGGCGCTTGAGGGACTCAAGAATGTTGACTCGCAATATCAGCCCGTAGTTGATGAATTAATAGCGCGTTTGAATTCATCAGTTTCGCTGCAGAAGAGTTTGCAGGAATCTTTGAACAATGCCGCCCAAAAAATTGAGGACGGAACAGCGAATGCAACAAAAGACTACGACGAAATAAAAGCTCTTTCCAAAGAAGCAAACGAGAGCCTGAAACAGCTCGCTTCCGATTGCAACACTGAAATAAAACCTACGCTCGATGAGCTAACAAGCGAAGTTTCTTCGATGTCTGAATCGCTTTTGGCAACGGCTCAAAAAATCAGTGCGGTGGGCGATTCTATGAGTGGTGCATCTGACTCTATTGTTTCGAACATGCAAACTACAAAGAATCGCCTGAATACCACGGCGGCTGATCTCAATACGGCAGCTGACAAACTCACAACGCTTAGCAAGTCTATAACGGATGCCCTTAATTCAGGGGATATGGACACGCTGCGTCAGGTGCTAAATTCCGATCCCGAATCGCTAGCATCAGCTCTCGCTGCACCTGTTCAGCTTGATAGGCAAGCAGTGTTTCCAGCCGATAATTTTGGCTCTCAAATGGCTCCTCTCTATACTACTATTGGTGTATGGATTGGCTCTCTTCTGATGTTGGTGGCTATTAAGGTTACTGTTTCACGCAAAGCGCGAGAAGATCTTACCAATCCAAAACTTCATCAGCTGTTTCTGGGACGCTTTGGCATATTTGCGTTCCTGTCTTTCTTGCAAACCACGGTGCTTGCGGTAGGCAACATGCTTTTCCTAGGCGTACAAACCAACGAGCCATTTCTCTATCTCTTGTGCTTCTGGCTGGCGGGGTTTGTGTTCACATTCATTATCTATACCTTGGTTGTTTCTTTTGCCAATCTTGGCAAGGCTATTGCGGTGTTTTTACTCATTATTCAAATCACCAGTGGCGGCGGCAGTTTCCCGCTGCCAATTCTGCCTGATTTCTTCCAGTGGCTTAGCCCCTTCTTGCCGGCAACGCATGTCATTAACGCAATGCGTGCCGCCATGATGGGCGTGTATCAGGCTGATTTTTGGATTGAAATTGGATACTTGCTTTTGTTCCTGATTCCTTTTGCCTTGCTTGGTTTAGCTTTGCGAAAGCCCCTGATGAAGTTTCTTCATTGGTATATCGACAAGGTGGAGGAATCAAAGCTCGTTGTGTAGTAATGCGGCAATGCAGCTGTTTTTTTGGTAGCTGCTTGATTCAGTAGTCGAATATCTTGTTTAGATGGTTTCAGAGTTGTGCGTCAATAAGGTGAGTTCGATTTCGATTAAGTTGTTCGGAAATTCCGGACAACTGTCACAGATGGAGCAGCTTGCGATGTGGCTTATTGTTGGCTCAAAGTTGTCATCGAACGAAACTCTTAGCCGCCAATAACTTCGATAATCGTCTTGATTAAGAAAATCGAGAGCACCACCAGCATAATGGGCTTAACAATGCGGGTGCCCTTGTTGGTGAAAAGCTTTACCCCTACCCAAGCGCCTGCCATATTGAACAGTCCCGCAACAATACCAAGAAGCAGCCACACTTGCCCGTTTAACAGGAAAACCGCCAACGCGGAAAGATTGGTGGAAAGGTTAACTGCTTTGGTGGTTCCAGCGGCATCATGCAAATGCAGGTGCGCAATACCCGAAAAGGCAAGCATTAAAAACGTTCCTGTACCGGGACCATAAAAACCATCATATACACCCATTGCCAAAGCAATTGCTGCACATAAAGCAATGTTTTTGATGCTGGCAGGAGATTGGGTGGTGATTTCCATCGAATGGCTGCGAATAAGATAGAGTGCCGTCAATGGAATAACAATCATCATCACAATGCGCAGAACATCGTCGCTAATCAGCAGCGCTATATTTGCCCCAATGGCAGCTCCGGCAATAGCGGTAATCACACAGGGAACAGCCCGTCGAGCTTTGATGAAGCCTTGTTTGGCAAAACGATACGTTGCCAAGGTTGTTCCCATGCTAGAAGCAAGCTTGTTAGTCCCAAGGGCGGTATGGACAGGAATGCCCGTCATGAAAAAAGCGGGAAGGGAAATAAGCCCTCCTCCTCCCGCAATGGCATCAATAGCACCTGCAAGAAAAGCGAATGGACACACAATTAAAAACGGGACAATGATGTCTAAAGGTATGCTTTCAAGCATGGGTTTCTTTCTTTTTTTGGTGATAGTAATTAAGCCTTCGGCTTGCCGTTACGACAATACCAAAGGCTTAATAGTTCTACATTACGGTGACGGCAAAAGGAAACATTAAGCTTTCTTTTGCCTTGGGCTTTAAGCGTTCTAGGAAAGAAGCGCTGCAACTTTGCCCAACAGAGGCTCAAAGCTTACGCCACGGCTCATGAAGTTTGGCTGTTCGAGGGTTACGATCATAGCGTCATGAACAAATTTTCCTGCGAAATCAACACTTGTAACCACGTCTTTTCCAGCCATGATGGCAGCAGTTAAGCAGGAGCAGAACAGATCTCCTGTTCCGTGGAGCATAAAGGGCAACTTTTCTTCAATGAGCTCTGTCAAAGGAGTGTTGCGGCCAGCAACATAATTGCGAATGTAGCCATCTTCGCGGTCAACACCCTTGATAACGACATTTTTTGCACCGCGATTACGCAACATGTTAATTATGCTCTCAACTTCTTCATTGCTGATGTTTTGGCCAGGATAATCAATACCCAAAATAAGAGATGCTTCCGTTAGGTTTGGCGTAAGAATGTCAGCACCATCAGCAAGGTTTGCCATAGAATCACAAAGCTCTTTGGTGTAAGTAGGATACATCTTTCCGTTGTCACCCATAACGGGGTCAACAATGCGCAGAGCATTAGGATGTGTGTGGTATAGGCGCTGAATGCTCTCTACCTGCTCGGGTGCACCGAGAAATCCCGAATAAACAGCATCAAGCTCAATATCAACTTTTTCCCACGCATCAAGGTAAGCGGGTAACATCTCTGTAGTGTCATGCATTGACCAGAAAGGAAATGCGGTGTGGGAAGAAAAAAGACCCGTTGGAACAGGACAAACATCGCAGCCGCCAGCTGAAATGACAGGAATCGCAACACCGAGTGAGCATTTTCCGTATCCACATAAATCGTGTACAGCGCCAATGCGCGGAATGTAGTCGGGGCGTTCGTTGCGATCAAATAAAGGCTGGCTGTTCAGGCTCATAGGTTCTTCTTTCTTGTGAGTTTGCAGATGCTAATAAGAGTATTCCGCCTGCTGGTTAAATCAAGTGGATTTTTCACAAGAGCGGAAAAGGTACGTAGTTGAAATGGTCAGGTTCGCAGAGATGCCAAGAACCCTTAAAACTTAAAGGAGCTTCAGTGCTACTCTTCCGAGTCGTCCTCATCGTCAAAGCGCTGTTCATCAGTCTTTTCTCCACGATCTTTAAAGGTTTTCTTGGTTTTGCGCTCACTTACGAAAGCGAAAATGATACTGAAAACAAAACCGCAACCAATAAGGCAAGCGATTCCCTCGTACGTTTCAAAAAGAAAGTGGTATATCTCGTTGAAATCCATGCGTTCCTTTCACGGATTTGTTGTTGGTTCGATGCGGCAGAACTCCGCGTGTCAATCATTGTAGAGTATACTAACGCTATCAATTCAAGGATGGAAATAATCCAATCAACACGTTGAAAGGTAAGCCATGTTAGACATTCGGTTCGTTCGCGAAAATCTCGATCAAGTTGCCACCGCGATGCGCAACCGAAATCACTCATGGGATAGTGATCGCTTCGTACAGCTTGATGAAGAG
>FR895493.1:112850-119790 GCA_000434775.1 Eggerthella sp. CAG:368
GAAGAAGCTCTTTTAAGCGAGCGCAATACGCTTTCTAAAACTATCGGAAAGCTCATGGGCGAAGGCAAAAAAGAAGAAGCGGAAGCCGCTAAGGCTCAGGTGGCACACCTTAAAGAGCGCATTGGTGTTTTGAGTGCCGAGCGCGTTAAGGTCGACGATGAACTTCATTCTATTTTGATGTCTACTCCTAATATGCCTGCCGATTCAACCCCTGTTGGCGAAAGCGAAGACGACAATCCAGAGGTTCGTCGTTGGGGCACCCCTCGTGAATTCGATTTCGATTTCAAGCCTCACTGGGATTTAGGAACCGATTTAGGCATTATCGATTTTGAGCGTGCTGTTAAGCTTGCTCAGAGCCGTTTTGTTTTGTTGGCGGGTGCAGGTGCCCGTCTTGAACGTGCAATTATCAACTTTATGGCTGACACGCATGTAAAGCGTGGTTATAAAGAATGGTGGTGCCCTGCAATCGCAAACTCTAAAACTCTTACGGGTACTGGCCAGCTTCCTAAATTTGAAGAAGATCTTTTCAAAACCACAACAAATGATCTGTATCTTATTCCAACGGCAGAGGTTCAGCTCACCAATATCCATTCGGGCGAGGTTTTAGATGTTGCAGAGCTTCCTTTGAAATATTGCGCATACACTCCATGTTTCCGCGAAGAAGCAGGTAGTGCTGGACGTGATACGCGAGGCCTTATTCGTGTTCATCAGTTTGACAAGGTTGAAATGGTTAAATACGCTAAGCCTGAAGAAAGCTATGACGATCTTGAGGCTATGGTTGAAGATGCTGAAAACATTCTTCAACTTCTTGGTTTGCCATATCGTGTCATTTCCTTGTGCACGGGCGACATTGGATTCTCTGCAGCTAAAACGTATGACTTGGAAGTTTGGTTGCCTTCCTATAACGCATACAAAGAAATTTCTTCTTGCTCTAACTGCGTAGACTTCCAGGCACGTCGCGCAAATATCAAATATCGCGACCCTGAAAACTTCAAAGGCTCTCGTTTTGTTCACACACTTAATGGCTCTGGTTTGGCGGTAGGGCGTACCATGGCAGCAATCATGGAGAACTACCAACAGGCAGATGGCTCCATCAAGGTTCCTGATGTTTTGGTTCCTTATATGGGCGGCATTGAAGTTATCGAGCCAATTGCTTAAATTGCCTGCTTGCGCATAGGCTAAGAGAACGAGGTCGGGTGTTTTGGTGGTAGACCAAAATCGCGAACAATCACATTCTTTACGAGAAAAATCTGGGGCGTCTCAAGCGCCCCATCTTTCTGTGTCGCGAAAGTCGGTAAAAGCTTCTAATTCCGCACAAACCAAGTCTGGACCAACCAAGCGTCCGTCGGTAAAAAAACGTACTGGTCATGTTGGTCGGAATGTTCGGAATGGCCGCGACGCTCGGATAGCTCATAATACACAGAAGGGTGATTCCACTGACTTTGGTGCGAGCGGGGCTTCTCAAATAGATTTTTCTCGCAGTCAAAAACAGGGAGAAGGGTTTTTTGAAGGTCAGCAGCCTTCTATTCGAGCAGGTGCTTTTGAGCCGAAGAAAACCTCCTTTCAATCAGAAGCCCAAACATCAGAGCGGTTGAGCAAGCCCTCTTTTCAGTCCTCTTCTGATCGTTCTTTTCGCACGAAGAGAAGGAGCTCAAAAAAGCTTTCGCTGAGTGAGCGATTTAAGGCTTCTTCTACACGTTCAAAAGTGCTCATTATTGTGTTTACTGTTTTGTTTGTAGCTCTTTTGGTGGCAACAGGATTGTTGTGTTGGAACCAGTGGTTCCGTTTTGACGACAATAAAGACTTTCAGGGAACGTGGCAAGTTGAAGGAACAACGGCCTCGTTTGTTATTACCGATTCCGAAATACAGCTCACAAGTGATGTGGCCTATTCTTATGAGCTCGATACCTTCAATAAAACTATTTCGTTTAACTTTGGGAACTTAACAGGCGGTGGTACGTATGCCTTTTCGCCTGATCGCACCGTACTTATTATTACGGAGTCTGGCTCAGAAGAAGGGGGTTCAAGTATTCCTTCGAAATTGCTAAAACTTACCAATGCTGATGGTTCGGCCGTGGTGCATGAAGCCAAAACCGCAGGCCAAGGCTAGGTTTTAGATTCGAATGGAAGCTACACCTCTGTTATACGAAAAGGCACTGGTGCGCGCAGGTAGGGTGGAGCTTTTGGTGCGCGTTGCTCATGAGCGCTTTCGAATGACTAATCCTTCACTTATAGCTACTTGCTTGAAAGAGTTCCCGCTTCTTCCTTTTCATACGTGCCATAACAAAAAAGGAACAACCTTTGCTGCGGTGATGAATCGTACTTCTGTGCCTCATTTGCTCGAGCATCTCATTGTGTATTTGCAAGTGCAGGCTATAGATGCGCTTGCTTGGCAAAACGAGCAAAAGGGAAACATCCACAAGGGGACAGACGTGGATGTCATAATTACGGGAACAACTCAATGGTGTCGAGAGGATGAACTTTTGGCTCAGGTGAATGTGTCTTTTACTGATGATCTTATTGCGCTTGCGGCGTGCAATAAGGCACTCGAGTACCTCAACAGAGTGCTTTTGCTTTCAGAGCCAAACGAACACATTCAATTAAACTAGTCTTTTCGTTTTGCCTGATATCCGATGGCGCTTCGGTGCTTTTCGTTCCTTTCTTTGTTTTCGCGTTAGTTTCTATATCCGTTTGAAAAGTGAGTCAAGTTCCAAAAAAGTCCTGTTTCATAGACGGATGATTATTGGACAAGAGGAGAACAATTGATGAAATAGGGCGACAAGCTCAATTCCCCTGATCATTATATATTCCTATAACGTGCGCAGTGCATGCTCCTTTGGTTTCGACTTAGCAACATTCTTGGCTCCTCACGTGTTTATAGGGAAAACAGATGGATATAATAGGATCCATCAATCATTTTGTTTGTGACAGTACTGTTCCTAATTTCTAGGGGGTTGTTATGGGTAAATTCGCAACGTTTGTAATTGGCGGTTTGGTTGGGGCTACGGCAGCTTTGATGCTTTCTCCTCGTACCGGTGTAGAAAACCGTAAGGTAGTAGTTGATAAATTCAATGAGTCTTGCCCTATTGCCGGTGACGTACAAGGAAAAGCAGGCATGCTTGTTGATAGCGTTGCTGCAACCTCAACAAAAGTTATCAATACCGTTGTTGATAAAGGCCAGGATCTCTACAACAACGCAACTCGTTCTCAAGCAGTTACGGTTGCTTCCCCTGAAGTTTTTGCAGAAAAAAACGATGAACTTCGCCAGAAGATTGATGCTGCTCGTGAGCGTATTGCAACTCAGGTAGCAAAGAACGCCGAAGCGGTTCATGATGCTGCTGTTGATAAAGCTCCTGTTGTTGTTGATGCTGCTACGTCTGCGACAGGCGCAGCGAAAGAGGCCGTTGCTGGTGCTGCTGACGCCATTAAGAATGCAGCAGATGCCGCAAAAGGTGCAGTAGGTAACGCTGCGGCATCAATTACCAATAAATAGTATGTTTGTTTGGTAACCTGATCGCCGTTCGGGTTATAAAATATCCTGTTCAAATGTTTGTTTTTGGCTAAGGAAACGCTAAAAGGGTGTGTCGGTTAGGCACACCCTTTTTATAGGATACAGAAACCTTTAAGAAGGGTTGTTAATGGCATGCTACTCAACGCGCGATTTAGCTGGTTCGCCAGTTTATGAGCGCACTCCAAAAAAAGAGCACCGAATTGGTAAAGTTCATTCGGCAATATTTCACCCTAACGAGCGAAAAGTGATCGGGTTTACCATCAAGCGTCCCGATGTGGCGCTCATGTTTCATCGCAGTGAAAAGGCTATGCCGGTTGATGCTTTTGAAGTTCAGGGAAAAAATCTTGTTGTTGACGAGAAAAATCTTATGTCGGGCAAAGCCTTGGCAAAACGCTTCAACGTGAGTTGGGACGAATGCTTAATGTGGCAGGGAATGCCTCTGTTAACTGAAGAAGGCGAGCGTTGTGGCTATGTAGGAGAGGTTATTTTCTCAACAGAGGATGGTTCGGTTAAAACGCTGTCTATTGATAAGGGCGGCACACACAATGTTCTTATAGGGCGCACTTCAATTTCTGCCGATGAGGTTAAAGGTTTTAAATTGGGTGTTGGTGAAAAACTCAATTCAGTGAGCGAAGATGATTTTCTTCAAGGGGCAATAATCGTAAGCAACGAAGCTCTTTTGGCGGAAGCTGAAGGTGGTTTAGCTGAAAAGGCAGGAAGCGCTTCGGCGAAAGTAGCTAACACAGTTAATAAGAAGGTTGAAAAGGCCAAGCCTGCGGTGAATGAAGCAACTCAAAAAGCAGGCGAGGCAGTGAACAAGGGAGCTTATGCCCTAGGAGAGCGGCTCGCTCAAACAAAGGGCATGTTTTCTAGTTTTAAGGAAGAGTACAACAAGGCTCGCAAGGGTAGTGACGAGGAGTAAAGCTCAATGGAGCAGGAAAAAGAGATTACTCTTTTTGGAAAGAAGATAAAGCAAAGTGATCTAATTAAGCTTGTTGGCTTGGTTGTGTTCATTGTTTTAATTACGGCAATTGTAGTGGCGATTTGGCCTACGCTTTCGATTGTCTTTGAGCCTGGGGGCGTAGAAACGCTCATCGAACTCATTACCAGTCAAGGTCCTCTCGGCGTTTTAATTTTGCTTGGTATGCAACTCCTCCAGATTATTGTTGCCTTCATTCCTGGTGAAGTTGTCCAGATCGCCGCGGGAATGATGTACGGACCCTTGTGGGGAAGCGTAGTAATTCTTGTTGGTTGTGTTCTTTCTTCGATGGTAGTGTATGAGCTTGTGTACAAGCTGGGAGCTCCGTTCGTTCGGTCGATGGTGGGTGAAAAACAACTTCTTAAGTTTCGCCAATTTGAACTTTCGGGGAAGTTTGGTGTGACGGTTTTTATCCTGTTTCTGATTCCAGGGTTTCCTAAGGATGTTTTGACCTATATCGTTCCGTTGAGCGATATGAATCTCCGAACGTTTCTCCTTCTTTCAACGATTGGCAGAACCCCTGGTGTCATTATTTCAACGTATGCTGCCGCAGGTTTGGCAGATGGCAACATAGTAACAAGCGTCATAATCTTCGTAGTTGCTGCCCTCATTGCGATTATTGTATTGCTGTTAAGAAATCGCATTATTGATGCAATTAGCAGGCATAGTAAGTAAGGGGGGACTCTGATGGGTGAAGATAATAAAGAGACTAACCAATCAAACCAAACGGGAGATTTCAAGCAGGCAGCTCGTGACGAGGCTCTTTCTGCGGCGGAAAAAGGATTAGAAGCTGCGCGTGAGGCACTTGCAGCAGCAGAGAAAAAACTTGCTGAAGTACAACGCAATTGTCAGGCAGCAGAAAACATGCAGACTTCTTCGTCGCAAGGGGCGCCACAGGAAAAAACGCAGACTCAGGGTGATCAAAATGTGGGTGATCAGGGTGCAATGCCTTCTCGGCCGGATGTAACCTGTCAAGCCGCCACGTCTTCCCAATCAAGTGCCGCCAATCAGCCTGGCGCTAGTGCTCAAGCATCTGTGGAAGCTGAAGCTCAAGGAACTCAAGCCCCTCAGTCGGCTCAAGGACCCCAGCAGGGTCAGACCAACGCGCAAGCGTCACAACCTTTTCAAGGACAGCCTAACCAGCAGCAGGCCGATGCGCAGAGTCAAACGAATGGGCAGTATCAAGCAGCTCAGAATCAAGGATATCAATATCAATATCAGCCTGTTCAGCCCCACTACTCGGCTCCGTATGCTTCCCAGAAAGACCATGTAGCAGCGGGCTTACTTGCTATTTTCTTGGGAGCCTTTGGGGTTCATAAGTTCTATTTGGGGTATAACACGCAAGGCTTCATTATGCTTGCTATCAGTATTTTGGCAGGCATCTTTACCATCGGACTTGCAGCGGGCGTAATTTGGGTTATCGCTATTATCGAAGGTGTTCTTTATCTCACGAAAACACAAAGTGAATTTGAACGAATATATGTGTACGGTAAACGGGAATGGTTTTAGAATATCTTTCCTAATAAATCCTTACGCTATAATAGCCTCATGTTACTAGTGCATAAAGGAGGAAATATGCCTACCATTACTCGTGACCAGGTAAAAGTCCCAGCAGACGTAATGCCTGAAGCTCGTGAGACTTACATCGAAAACTATATGAAAGCAACTCGTGGTACTGGCCGTTTGATGTTGTTCGCTTGTGATCAGAAAATTGAGCATTTGAACAAAGACTTCTACGGTGAAGGTATTGATATTTCTGACGCAGAGCCAGAGCATCTTTTCGAGATTGGTTCTAAGGGCACCATTGGTGTTCTTGCTGGTCAGCGTGGTTTGGTTGCTCAGTACGCTCCAGATTATCCAGAGATCAATTATTTGATCAAAATGAATTCCAAAACTAACTTAGTTAAGGGTTCACAGGATGATCCTTACAGCCCTCAGCTCTATGATTTGGAAGCTGTTCTTGCTATGCGCGAAGCTGGCGTAAACATTGTTGGTTTGGGCTACACCATTTACTTGGGCTCTGAGTATGAATCAACCATGATGGCTGAAGCTGGTGAGCTTATTGCTGAGGCTCATGCTGCAGGTCTTTTGGTTGTTCTTTGGATTTATCCTCGTGGTAAGGCTGTCGCTGACGAGAAAGATCCTGATTTAATCGCAGGTGCAGCAGGCGTTGCGCTTTGTTTGGGCGCAGACTTCGTCAAGGTTAATCCTCCTCATGAGGTTGACGGTAAGTCTTCTTCTGAAAGCTTGAAGATTGCTTCTATGGCTGCTGGTCGTACTGGTTTGGTTTGTGCAGGTGGTTCTAAGGCAGATGCTAACGTATTCTTGACTGAGCTCCACAACCAAATTCACATTGGTGGTGCTTGTGGCAATGCAACGGGCCGCAATATTCACATGCGCTCTACTGAGGAAGCTATTCGTTTGTGCAATGCTATTTCTGCTATCACCTT
>FR895493.1:119876-121124 GCA_000434775.1 Eggerthella sp. CAG:368
TAGAACAGATTTACTGCTTTTAATCCCGTAGAGTTTTTCTGCGGGATTTTTTGTTTGCCTTGGGCTTAGGAAAGGTAACGGAACTTTAGTAGCTTGAAGCGTTCGTTTCTGCGTCAAAGTGCTTACTATTTGTGTGAGAAAAGAAAAAAGTGAAAAAGTAAAGAAAAATAAATTAAACACTATTGAAAAATAAATGAAATTAGCCTCCTAGAGTGTTCTGGATAGTAAGAGATCGAGGGGGTTTCGTTGGTTATTGCGGTGGCTGGCATGGTTTTCCTGCTGTTTCTTTTTGTTTTAGCGGGTCTTTTGCTGGTGAGCATTGTGGTTGAAGATTGGAACACGCGCTTAATATCGCTCAAGACCCTTATTGAGTTAGTTGTTGTAAGGGTCTCTTTGGCGGGGTTGATTATTCTGGTGGACTCTTCTGCTGTTGATATTGGAGGTGAATTTTCAAGTTCTCTAGCACTTTTCTGTGAGCAGCTTTCGTTTTCGTCGTTGGGGCTTTCGTGTGCGATGGCCGTAGTGGTGGTGGCATTAATTAAAGGCTTGAGCATGGTAGCAAAAAAGCTCGTGTGGACACTAAAAGGAAACAATGGTTCCAGAGATGGGGAGAGAACTGCATCAATAGAACCACTGGGGGCGGGAGATATAAAGCTTGTCGGAGTGTGTTGCTTGTATTTGTCTCCCTTGCAGTTGCCAGCATTTGTTCTGCTTATGACGATGGCAGCTCTTGTTTTGGCTGGGGACTTTTTTATCCTCCATAAAGAAACAGCATTCCCCTTTGCGCCTGCCATTATTCTAGGTTGCTTGGTTGCTTTCATTTTGTAGTGCTATGGCTTAGGTTTTGCGTAAGCGACAACATAAGGCAATACCGATGAGTTACGCGTTGGGGTTAACGCCGCTGCCTTCGTGGTAATAGTTACGTGCAAAATCGACAAGGAAATCCATGAAATCCTGAGCAACAGGGCTAAGCTGTTTGCCATCAACTTTCAGTATCCCAATGGGGTGTAGCTGCTGAGCATCTTTTTCCTTAAGGGGGATGGTAACAAGGTCTTTGTAAGGGGCGAGACCTGATGAGTCAACGCCGAGCCCAACAATGGGGGCGCGTGAAACGAGTCCTCCCAGGATCATTTCATCATCGCTGTCGCGGTTAAGGTTCATTTCGCTGGGGTTGAGTCCGTGCTTAATAAGGAAGGAGTTCACTTCGGAACCAACAATTATTCCTTCACGATAGGTATAAAGAAGAGC
>FR895493.1:121183-142701 GCA_000434775.1 Eggerthella sp. CAG:368
AAAGGATGACCCTTATGAACAATAACAACCAATCGCTGTTTAAATAAGGGAGTGAATTCAAAACCATTCCCTTTGAATTCGGAAGTAACAGCGAACTCGTCGATTCCTTGCCTTAAGTTAAAGATAAGCTCGTTGGTTGAGCCTTGGTTGATCGCGAGCTCGACCAATGTTCCACGTGTGCGGCGATAGCTCAGCATTGCTTCGGGAAGAAAAGCTGTTCGCACCGATTGGATTGCTCCAAGGCGCACTATTCCAGAAAGACGTCCCCTTCTTTTTTCAAGTTCGATTATTCCCTTTTCGAGCACGCGAAGCGAATCGTCGACATAATTCGAGAAAAGCTTACCTTCATCGGTGAGAACAATGCCGCGACCAGCTTTTCTGAAAAGTTTGCACTCAAGCTCTTCTTCAAGAGTAGCGATGGAATGTGAAAGGGTAGGCTGGGAAATATATAAGTTGCGGGCAGCTTTGGTGTAGCTTTGCGTTTTCGAAAGCTCTCGAAAATATTGAAGATGAGAAAGATTCATTGTTGTCTTATTCTGCTCACGGTTTGTCTGGTGTCTGTTCAAAAAAAGCTAACGAGCTAATTCATAGGTACTTATAGAAATAATGCATAGAAAACACTTTAACATATGCATAATAATACCTGTTTTGTTCTTCAAAACTTCCTATTTCGTTTGAGGTTGTTGCACGGCGCTTCTATAGTCATCAACGCACTAAAGAAATGAAAAGCACTACGACCAATAGATTTGATCGAATAAACGATCAGTGAAGCGAAAGAGGAAATGATGGAAGTTTTTCAAACTGCTGCTGCGCAAATGGGATTATTGTTTGCGATGATTGCGGTAGGGGCGTTTGCTCGTAAACGCGGTGTTATGAACGATGAGTTCGATTCCAAACTTTCCTTCATTGTCTTAAATATCACCATGCCCTGCATGATTGTGGCTGCTGTTTTGAACAGCACTTCTTTCCCGAGTCTTGATATGGTTTTGGAGATAATTGAGTGGGGAGCTATTACCTATTTGTTTGTGACGCTTATTGCGGTAATTATTGGTCACTTTGTAAGTTCGAATGATCGCACTCGTGGCACTCTTGAATATCTCATGGTGTTCAGTAATGTGTCCGTTATTGGTTTCCCTCTGCTTAATGTTATTTTTGGTCCTGAAGCAGTAGTTTATGGCGCGATTTTCAATATTCCTTCAACGCTTGCAATGTGGACTGTTGGTGTTATGCTTCTTTCCAATAAAAAATCGGGTGAAGTGGTTTCGCTTAAAGCACGTCTAAAGAAGCTAGGCATTTCACTTGTGAGTCCCTGTATGATTTCTTGTGTAGTCTCAGTATTCCTCGTACTCTTTAACGTGACTGATTCAGGCATTGTTTCAAACACCTTTACTACTATCGGACAATTCACCTTGCCTGGCGCAATGTTTGTTTTGGGTTCATCGATTGCCAAAAACCCTCTAAAAGATGCGTTTGTGAACTGGAGAGCAATGATTGCAAGCGTATGCCGCCTTCTTGTTATGCCGCTCGCTTGCTATTTTGTCTTCGGTTTCTTCTTAAACGATCCATTACTGCTCGGTACTATTGTTCTTATTACGGCAATGCCTGCGGCATCAAGCGGAATTATGATGTGTATTGATGCCGATGGTGATGTGGAAAGCATGAGCCAGGGAACGTTTTTAACTACGTTTATGTCTATGGGAACCATTCCTGCCATGGCGATGCTTTTGGCGTAAGAAATCTAACTAAAACAAAACCCCATCCAAAGGATGGGGTTTGAGTAGCTAACTGGTGCCCGAGGCGAGATTTGAACTCGCACGTCTTTCGACAACGGTTTTTGAGACCGCCGCGTCTGCCGTTCCGCCACTCGGGCGCAGGAGCAAATTATAGAGCATTTTTTCTAGATAGCCAAGGAGAAATAAAAAACTCTCTTATAATGGAGAAATTCAACGGTTGATTCAGTCTTTGAAAGAAGTGAAACGCACGATGATCAATGAAACTATGTATGGTTTAGGTAATGCTCCTTCGGCTATCCGTGAGTTGTTCGCCTACGGCTTAGAGCGTAAGGCGGAAATTGGCGAAGATAAGGTGTTCGACTTTAGTATCGGCAATCCTTCGGTACCTGCTCCAGACAAAGTTGCTCAGGTTATCAAAAAGCTTGCTGATGAGCCACCAGCACAGCTTCATGCGTATTCTCAGGCTTCTGGTTTAGATTCAACCAAGACAGCCATCGCAGAAAACTTAAATCGTCGTTATGGTACAGATTACACTGCTGCAAACTTTTACCTTACCTATGGCGCAGCCGCATGCTTATCCGCATGCTTCACCGCTCTTATGGTTCCAGGGGACGAAGTCATCGTTATCTCTCCTTATTTTCCTGAATATCGAGTCTGGATTGAATTTGCACAAGGAAAGTGCGTTGAAGTACCTGCTCGTACTGACAATTTCCAAATTGACATCGATGCGCTAAAGGCTGCTATCACTGATCGTACGAAAGCAATCGTAATCAATACGCCTAACAATCCTGTGGGTGTTGTGTATACGCGTGAAACGCTTGAGACTCTCGCGGCGCTTCTTCGCGAAGAGCAGGAGGCTCGTGGTCATGACATCTATCTAATTTCCGATGAACCATATCGCGAACTTGTATATGACGGCATTGAAGTTCCCTGGGTTCCTTCAATTTATGAGAACACCTTGGTGTGCTACTCCTGGTCAAAGTCTCTTTCGCTTCCGGGCGACCGCATTGGATACGTTTTGGTTCCCAATAGCGTAGCCAATCACGAGCGTGTTTATTTCGCTGTTGCAGGTGCCGGTCGTTCGCTTGGCTATATTTGTGCCCCTGTATTTTTCCAGCGTGTTATTGCAGAATGCGTTGATGAACCTACCAATGTTGAAGCATACGCTCATAACCGCGCATTGCTCACGGAAGGCTTATCGAAGCTTGGCTATGAATATATTGCTCCTGATGGAGCTTTCTATCTGTGGATCAAGGCTCTTGAAGATGATGCTCAGGCATTTTCTGATAAGGCAAAAGAGCACGAATTGCTTCTGGTTCCTTCCGATAGTTTTGGCGTAACGGGTTGGGTTCGTGCTGGCTATTGCATTGATTCGAAAACAATCGAAGACGCTATGCCTGCCTTTGCTGCCTTGAAGGCAGATTACGACGCTTAAAGGTTACGCGTGTGTCAGAACAGGTAAACAATCAAGGCAAACAAAAACAATCGAACGCTCAGGCTCCTCTTGTTAAAGAGGACCTGCGCGTTATAGAGGGTGTTCCTTTCATAACGGGGGCAATTTTTGATTGCGACGGCACGCTGCTCGATTCGCTCGATGCGTGGCGCGGCATCGAGGGTGTGCTTGCTCATGAAGCCGGTGTGGAAGTGTCTACAGAAGAACGCGCTCTGTTCACTACGTTTACTATTCCTGAGGTAGCGACGTATTTTCACGAAGTCTATGCGCTCGGAAAAAATGTTTCCGCTGTTCAGGATCTCATTAACGAATACATGATGAATTACTATCACAACGAGGCCACACTGCTTCCGGGCGTGAGAGTGTTTCTTGAGTCGTGCGCACGAGCTAATGTTGCTATGAGTGTGGCTTCCTCGAGTGCTTCTGCATATCTTGAGGCAGGGCTTACAGGTACGGGTATTCGTGAATATTTTTCGGCTGTGGTTTCGGTCGATGATGTGGGAGCTTCAAAGCGCGAACCGCGCATTTTTAATTATTCTCGTGAACTTATAGGAACGCCTAAAGCTACTACATGGGGCTTTGAAGATTCTGTTTATGCCATGAATACTTTACATGCTGCGGGGTATCCAGTTTTAGGACTGTATGACGAAGGCGAAAAAATAACTTTCACTGAGCTACAAAGCATTGCTGATCTCTCCATTAGAAGTTTCGATGAAGTAAGGATTTCTCCGGATGGGTTGTTTGTCTCCCTTCTTTGATGTTGCTTCTAAATATTTAAAGATTCAGAACCCCTCAAAACCTCACGATAAGAAATGCGGTTTCCCGTCATCTCTTATTACTACTCATTATCGATGAGTAATTTTTGCATGATTATTCGACTGTCTTTTTTTACCGCATCAATATCGATAGGCTTTGCGGCAAGGGCGGGGAGAACAGCAAGCGCTGCCATGTGACCAATGTCTTCAGGAGTGTGGTTGCGTACCTGGTATCCCGAGGATTCTAGAATTAGCTCACCGCGTTGTTTTGCATGGAAGTGGTGCTGAAGCCCTTCAATAATAGAAAGAATAGTAACAGCGCG
The DNA here is from genome assembly GCA_000434775.1 of Eggerthella sp. CAG:368. GTDB lineage: Bacteria > Actinomycetota > Coriobacteriia > Coriobacteriales > Eggerthellaceae > Anaerotardibacter. The sequence goes on from FR895493.1 coordinate 125,448, forward strand.
TTCATCAGCGCTACATTCAATAAATTCTCCCTTTTGTATCCCTTTTTCGATTACTTCAACCATGGCTTGATAAAACTCACGATAGCACTCGAAGAGGGATACAAATCGTTCTGGGTTGTCGTGAGCAAGAGATTCGAGTTCAAAGAAATCGAAGGGGAGCTCACATTCTTTAGTTACATCACTCACAATGAGCGAATAGAGCTTTACTGTTTCTGAGGCCTGAATAGTTTTGGTGTAATTAACGAAGTGTTTGAGGTTGTCGAAATTAAAAATACATTCAAGAATAGCTTCTTTTGAAGGAAACCAGTAATATAGCGAAGACTGATCAAGCCCAATTTGACGAGCAATTTCGCTGAGTGAAGTTTTGGCATATCCGCGTTCTTGAAATAATTTTATGGCAGTAGCAATGATGTGCTCACGTGGGTTTGCTCCCTTGGTTCCTGCTTTGCGCGGTCTTCCTCGGCGCTTTGCGGGAGCGTTTTCATTAGGCTTTGTATCCATATGCGCTCCTTTGGTAACAAGGCATTTCAACGTTAGCCATTATCAAAATACGACACGAAACTACTGAAAATACTATTCTACTTAACAATACCTTATCAGGGTGCAGAGCTTAGTTAAAACTTGGTGTTCGTTTGATGAAAAAGGCAGGGGAGATGCTATGTATGCACACCACCTTTCCCTTTGTTAGTTTGAATGAGAACGAAGCAAATGAATGGCAGGAACCCATCGAGGTTTAGTCGCTGGCGCCGAGCAAGCCATTAAGAATGCTTGAAACGATTGAAATAATAATGCTGGCAATAAAGCCTGAGGCAAAAGAATCAATATGAAAGCCTACATTAAAAAGCGCGTTACCAATTCCTGCGGCGATATAGAGCAGGAAGGTATTAATAACAAGATAAAACACGCCTAGGGTAAGAACCGAAATTGGTAAGCCAATTAATTGAAGAATCGGTTTAATGGAAATATTCAAAAGGGCAATAATCAAAGCAACGATGGCTATTTCGGCCCAAGAATTGTCGGTTGAAATAACATTAATACCAGGAACAATCCAAATGGCAACGGCGACGGCAACGAAGATGCCAATGAAGCGCAAAAAGAAATTCATAAAAGATCCTCGATTACGTAGGCGAATGATTACAATTAACTTACAAACTCTCCGGGGCTTTTACAAGGTTTTAGGGGGAATGTTTCCTCATTGTAATGGTTATGAGAATAGTCGAGGTGTCCATCATGATTCATGCAGTCGAGCAAACAATTTTAAAACATACGCTTTGTTCTCCTGCAACGCCTGTTGTGGCTATGGTTTCAGGAGGCTCCGATTCAACGGCTCTCGCATATCTTGTTCACGATCTACATGAGCAGGGCCTTGTGGGACAGCCTGCTATTCTTCATGTGAATCATATGCTTCGTGGAGAAGAGGCCTACGAAGACCAAGCTTTTGTAGAGTCGCTCGCAAACTTTCTTAAAATTCCTTTTTTCGCTTGCGAAATTGATGTGGCAGAAGTGGCTCGTTATTCAGGGGGAAACATTGAAGCTATTGGCCGCCATGAACGCTACCTTGCCGCCTACGAAGCACTGGAAAGTCTTTGTCGTCATGTTGCAGTGCCAATTTCGGAAGGGCGCATTCTTACTGCTCATACACAAGATGATCGCGTAGAGAATTTTTATATGCGTTCCATCAAAGGAACGGGTCCTGGGGGTTTTCGCTCTATGCTGTATCAAAATGGTCCTGTGGTTCGTCCTTGCTTGGACGTTTCGCGCCAAGATTTGCGAAATTTCTTGTTGGATCGTGCGCGCGACGATAACGCAGTTGTATACGATGCGGCGGGAAACTTGTGGCGCGAAGACGCCACCAATGCCCATACTGATCGATTCCGCTCCTATGTTCGTCACGAAATAATTCCGTTGGCAAAAGAGAAAAACGTTCAGTTGCTTGATACGCTATGTAGAACCATGAATCTTATTGCTGACGAAGACGATTTTCTGAACGATCTTGCTCATCGGGCATACGAGGAACACTTGGAATGGATTGGAACAGGCGATGAAGAAGAGGGAACGCTGCAAGGATGCAAGCTTTCTCCAGCGTTTGGAAATATTGGAAAGCCGCTGCAGCGCCGTGTTGTTTTGGCCTTGCTCAAGGTTTTTCTTGGGGAAGAAGCTCGCATAGAAACTACTTCGATTGAGGCAGTGCTTGCTGCTTTTGATGAAGAGGGTACTCCGAAAAGCGGATACGTGATCAATATTCAGGGAGATCTTGCAGTGAGCTCGAACAAAAAAGGAGTACTTGTTGAGCCAATGGCAGTATTTCGTGCGCGAAGAAAACGCAGCAAGTAATAAGATGGCGTCATAACAAATTAGAAAGAACGCTAGGGAGATACTTAATGTCTGAAAATATTCCAGAAGCAGCTATTCCTATCAACGTTATTCTTGCGTCGAAGAGTCCTCGTAGAAAGCAATTGCTCGAAGAGGCGGGAGTAAAGTTTGTTGTCTATACCGGAACGTCTGAGGTTGATGAATCCCTTGAGCCTGACATGAAAAATGACCCTAAAGAGGCCGTAAAAAAGCTTGCAGAACGTAAGGCCGGAGCTGTTGTCCAAGATATCCTTGCTCAAAACCCTGCTGGTATGGGTATCGTAATCGGGGCGGATACCACGGTTGTGCTCGATGGCGAAATGCTTGGAAAGCCCTATAGCGCCGATCATGCGCGTGAGATGTTAGGTAAGCTTTCAGGTCGCACTCATGAAGTAATTACGGGTGTGTCTGTTTGGATGATTATGCTCAATGAGTCTGAAGAAAAAGGCGGAGGCGGTAACGTTTCTCTTGGGTTTAGGTCTTTTACTGAATCGAGCTTTGTGACATTTAAAGAGCTTACACCTGAGGTAATCAACGCTTATGTCGCAACAGGAGAGACTATCGATAAGGCAGGCGCTTACGGTATTCAAGGCAAAGGTGCCGAACTTGTCGAAAAATACGAGGGCGACTACAACAATATTGTTGGACTTCCTGTCGATACGCTTCTGAAGAATTTTCCTGATTTGCTAACTCCCTATCTTGAGGTGCAGGTAGTTTCTTCGGATGAAAAAGCAGAAGAATAAACTTTTGCGAATATGCTCGAAGGGCAAGAAAAGGTACTTAACAGGAGAAATGACCTCCTGAGCGGTGGACGTTTCTTTTGCTTTGGTGAAGATTTATTGCAAAAGAATTACGCTTTTGTGTGCGTCAATGCGTGAAAAGGTGCCTTTTGATACACTATTCTGCGCATTACCTACATCCAGTTGGGTAGGAAAGGAATAGGAATGGTAGACCCAATTCACCCTGCCATTGACAGAGTTTTGTTTTCGGAAGAAGACATTAAAGAATGTGTTGCTCGCATGGGCGCACAAATCACTAAAGACTATGAGGGCAAAGAGCTTGTGGTGGTTTCCGTTTTGCGCGGGGCAGCTATTTTTATGGCTGACTTAGTAAGGGAAATTAAACTTCCTTGCGAAATGGATTTTGTTGCAATTTCTTCCTATGGAAATGGCGCAAAGAGTTCGGGCGTTATTCGCATGCTCAAAGATCTCACTACCGACATTCAGGGTCGCCATGTTTTGGTTGCAGAAGATATTCTTGATAGCGGCTTAACGTTGAGTTACTTTCTGAAAACTCTTGAGGCGCGTAATCCTGCTTCTTTGGAGGTTGCAACGCTTCTTAGAAAAAAAACTCCGCAACAGGCAGATATTAAATGTAAATATACGGGTTTTGAAGTTCCCGATGAGTTTATTGTTGGATATGGTCTTGATTATGGTGAGCGCTATCGCAATATGACTTATATCGGTGTCTTGAAACCAGAAGAAGAATAATCTAACCACTTTGATGGATGTAATTTTCGGAGCTACAAGGAATTAGAAATTTATGGCACAGACTCCAAAACCAAAGAACTTTAAAAAACCTGGCAACAAACGTTCAAACATCGTAACGATCGTTGTGTTTGTTGCCATCGCCATTTTCTTCATGACGATGATTTCGCGTATGACGGCGCCGGCGAACGGGATTTCTCAAACCGATCAGCTGGTAACGTCTGAGTTTATGCAGGCAGTTGATCAGGGTCGCGTTCAAACTGTTGTGTATGATTCTGGCGCAGAAACAATTTCTGGTACGTACTATCCAGCCTCTACGGCAGGCAGTGAAGCTTTAAGCGCATTCAATACCGGAATTGAAGCCCTTAACTCGCAGCTTGGTGTTATGACCAACGGGGGCTCTCGCTTAGGTATTGTTTCGGTGCAAGATCTTTCAACGAGTACCTTGGGCACTCAGCACAACTACACCTGTACGTGGGTGGGTCAAGACTCTTTGGGTGAACTCATGGCAGCTCACCCCGAAATTAGCTATCGCGTTAACTTAGCTTCTCCGTGGGGTTCAATTCTGCTTTCGCTTTTGCCTATCCTGTTGATTGCAGGCATTTTGTTCTTCTTCTTCTCGCAGATGAACAAGGCAAACAATTCTCAGATGTCATTCGGCAAGGCTAAAGCAAAGAAATCAGTTGAAGAGCATCCAGACGTAAAGTTTTCAGATGTTGCGGGTGTTGATGAAGCGGTCGAAGAAATGCAAGAGGTTAAAGACTTCCTTGCAAACCCAGCAAAATATCAGGCAATGGGTGCAAAAATCCCGCGCGGCTGTTTGCTGGTGGGCCCTCCGGGTACGGGTAAAACTTTGCTTGCGCGTGCTGTTGCGGGAGAGGCGAAGGTTCCTTTCTTTAGTATCTCTGGTTCTGACTTTGTTGAGATGTTTGTTGGTGTTGGCGCTTCGCGTGTTCGTGATCTTTTTAAGCAGGCAAAAGAAGCCTCTCCTGCCATTATTTTTATCGACGAGATAGATGCGGTCGGTCGTCAGCGTGGTGCTGGTTTGGGCGGCGGTCATGACGAGCGCGAGCAGACCCTTAACCAGTTACTGGTTGAGATGGATGGTTTTGAGCCAAATGACTCTGTTGTTCTTATTGCGGCAACGAACCGTTCAGACGTTTTGGACCCTGCGCTTCTTCGTCCTGGTCGTTTTGACCGCCAGATTGTAGTTGACGTTCCAGACGTTAAGGGTCGTGAGAAAATTTTGCGCGTTCATGCCGAAAATAAGCCTATGGCCGACGACGTTGATCTTTCTCGTTTGGCAAAGCTTACTCCAGGTTTTACGGGCGCTGATCTTTCCAACCTTCTCAATGAGGCTGCTATTTTGTCCGCTCGTCGTAATAAGAGCATCATTAACGATAAAGAAATTCAGGAAAGCATGGAGCGCGTTATTGCTGGCCCTGAGCGTAAGGGTCGCATTATTGATCAAAGAACTCGCAAGACCATTGCGTTCCACGAATCAGGTCATGCTCTTGTTGGTCACTTGCTTGAGCATGCAGATCCTGTACATAAAATTTCGATTATTTCCCGTGGTCGTGCGCTTGGTTACACCCTGTCTATCCCCGATGATGACAAACCTTTAAATAGTCGTAACGAAATGCGCGATCAGTTAGCGGTGTTCCTTGGCGGTCGTGTAGCAGAGGAAATTTTCTGCGAAGACATTACCACAGGTGCTTCGAACGACCTTGAACGTGCGACAAAAGTTGCTCGTTCCATGGTTATGAATTACGGCATGAGTTCCGAGCTGGGTGTTCAGATTTTCGGCCAGCCTAACCATGAAGTGTTCTTGGGTCGTGATTACGGAAATACTCAGGATTACTCTGAAGAAACCGCTCGTCGCATCGACGATGAGGTTGCTCGCATTATGAAGGAAGCTCATGATCGTGCTTATGATATCTTGAGTACGCATGGCGACCAAATGAAGCTTATGGCTTCTGTTCTTTTGGAGCGTGAGACGGTTGATGGCGAGGAATGCACCGCGTTGCTCGATAACCGTTGGGCTGAATATCTTCAGAAAGAACAGGAGAAGGCAAATCAAGAACCTAAGCTTTCTGTTGTTGCTCCTAACCAGTCTCAGCAGTCACAGCCTGTTGAAAGTCAGGCTCAAGTTCAGGCGGTCCTACCTGCGCAACAAGCGACGCAAGCTACAACAGAAACCCCTGTTCAGCCTCAGGCAAACATCGAGGTTCCTGGTTTTATTGGAGAAATAGAGCAGAAGATTAAAGACTTGCAAGGCAGTAATGAGTCTAGCAAGAAGAAGGACGATTCCGAAAAGAAGGACTAGTGTCGTGATCTGGAAATGTTCGCAATACCATTTTGATTCTCAGATGCCCATAATCATGGGCATCTTGAACGTTACGCCCGATTCCTTTTCAGATGGGGGTTCCTATGCGGGTGTGGAAGAAGCTTGTGCGGCAGCTCGTAAGATGGTTGACGAAGGTGCCCTTATTATTGATGTAGGCGGTGAATCAACGCGTCCTGGTGCAAGTCCTGTTAGTGTTGAAGAGGAACTTGCTCGCGTGTTGGACGTCGTGCGTCAGCTCGCTTCTGAAGGCATTTGCGTGAGTGTGGACACTCGACATGCCGAGGTAGCCAAAGCGTGCATCGATGCCGGTGCAGCTATTATTAATGATGTCACGGGTTTTCGCGATCCCGCTATGGCTGAGGTTGCCAAAAATAGTGATGCCGGTCTTGTTTTAATGCATATGAAAGGCGACGATCCTCGCACAATGCAGGACGAACCGATATATACCGATGTGGTTTCTGAGGTGGCAAATTACCTGCTCAGCGGCGCGCATCGGCTTGAAGGGTTAGGCGTTGATCGCAGTCGTATTTGTCTTGATCCCGGTCCTGGTTTTGGTAAAACAGCCAAGCAAACCATTGAACTTATGCGCAATTTTCAGGAGTTTACTCATCTGGGATATCCTTTGATGGTTGCAGTTTCACGTAAGAGTTATATTGGGTATGCCTACAAAATCGACGAGCCTAAACAGCGCGATGATGCTTCGGCGGCGGAAGCGTTGCTTGCGTGCGAACTGGGCGCTTCGGTTATCAGAACGCACAATGTTGCCCTCGCGGCTGCTTCGGTTGAAGAAAATCTCAGGCCGTATGCGTTGCTCGGTATTGGATCGAACGTTCCGCTTGTTGCCGATGAAGGCGAGGAGCGTGAAGGGAAAATAGCCCTGCTCAATCAGGCAATTGCGGATATGTGTATGCTCCCTGATTCTCAAATTATTGATGTTTCAAGTTTTTATGAAAGCGAACCTGCTTATTACGAAGACCAAGATACCTTTGTAAATGCGGTTGTGCTGTTGCGCACGGGGCTTCCTCCACAAGAACTGCTTCATTACTTGCAAGCAATAGAAAACAGTTTAGGTCGTATTCGTGAGAAGAAGAACGGTCCACGTACCTGCGACATCGACATTCTTGACTATCAAGGTTATGTTTGCGATCACGAAATTCTCACGCTTCCTCATCCGTTATTATGCGAGCGTGATTTTGTGGTCAAGCCTCTTCTTGAACTTTTGCCTCACCATGTTTTGGCTAATGGTAAAGAAGTTCTTCTTGATGAGGTCACGGTTGGTAAGGCTTGGAAGTGCTCAGGGCAAAACTAATAGAGGAAAACCTTTCGTTTTCTGGCTGGAGCATTCGGGCATATGACCAAATCGAGTCAACTAATTTGATCATTAAAGATGCTCTCCGTAAGGGATGTGCAGAAGGCATTGTTGCCACTGCTCTAATTCAAGGAGGAGGGTACGGGCGTCAAGGGCGTTTGTGGGCGAGCCCTTTGGGAGGATTATATTTCTCGTTTGCCTTGTGTCCTTTTGGTCGAAAAACACCAGATCAAAAGATAAACATCTCAACCATTAGTTTAGTGGTCGCGCTTTCGTTGCGTCATGCCTTTCAGGAGCTAGGTGTTTACGAAACTCAAATAAAGTGGCCAAATGATGTTTTGATTAATGGGGCAAAGGCTTGTGGTATTTCTCTCGAAGGTGTTACGGGTGGAATTTGCGTTGGCGTTGGGGTGAACGTTTTCCCTGTGCACGATCAGTGGCGCCTTTCTTCGGCATATCGAACTGCTTATGTGGGGCCTTTGCTTACTCGTTTGGCTCAACAGCCAGAGCAAGAAGGCATGATTGAATCGAGCACAAATGTCCTTTCCGTATTCCAGGAAGAAACACTCGAGCGAATCATTGTGGCGTTTTTGAATATATTTAAGCCTCTTTATGACCGCTGGCTTGAAGAGGGATTTTCTTTGTTTTGCGACGAATACAATGCCTGTCTCTTTAATGTTGGGGACGCTATTACGCTTGAAACGATAGATTCTCACACGTTGCTCGAGGGGGTAGTGGTAGGCGTTGATAAAGAAGGAAGGTTGTTGCTTAAGCAAAGCGATGACCGTATCATTCCTGCTTCTTCAGGGGAGGTTCATACGCTTCATAAGGAAAAGCAAAAGTAGATACTGCATATCGTAAAGATAAATAGTCCTCAATATCAATGCGGTAACGGGTGGAAATCTTCATGCCTTGAAAAGCGTATCACGGCATTGTTCCCCTTTTTTCTTACATGAAAAGTGCTTTTATACCAATAACAATTAAAACGATGCCTCCAATAATGGTCGCTTTGCTTCCGAGCATTGCGCCAAAACGACGTCCGATCAGTAACGCAATGACACAACAAATAGCCGTTGTAAAACAGATAGCAAGGGAAGCAAATATCACATTAACCGAAAGAGCCGCAAAGCTCACCCCAACTGCAAGTGCATCGATGCTTGTCGCAATGGCTTGAAAAAAAAGAACTCCAACTGTTAAAACAGAACCTTTCTTTGCCTCTTCCTTTGTGTCTTCGGCATCTTCATGGAATGCGTCCCAGACCATTTTGCCGCCAATAAAGCTCAGAATTACAAAGGTAATAATGCCTGCATATCGGTCAATAAGAGAACTTACTGCCATACCGGCAAAATAGCCAATTAAGGGCATGATCCCCTGGAAAGCGCCAAAAAAGAGAGGCATAAGCAGTGCTTGTTTAAAGGGGGTTGAGCGATAGGTAAACATGTTGGATATAGTAACGGCGAAAGCGTCCATAGAAAGAGCGACGCCTAAAATAATAATTTCTATTCCAGTCACGATGTTCCTTTTTTGACATGCAAAACAAGATGGTTGGTCTTGTTGAGGAAAGAGTTGTTATACAAATAGCTCATTATATGGCAACCGTCATGTATCCCAAGTTCAATAGAGTAAAAAGCTGCTGTTTAATGTTTTTTAATAGGTGAAGCGTTTGCGAAACAGCAAAGCTGTAAGTCGCTCTTTTGCTTAAAGAAAAAGAAACATTGTATCGTGTAACTTTCTGTGTAGATTTATAAATAGCAGCAGGCTTTCTGTGCAATAAGCGTACCCTGTCCTAGTAAATCGATTCGTGTGAGAAAATTTGCGCAACGCATGGTTTTATGCGAGTCAATTGTTTAAGAAGAAAGGATTTTGATGGAAAAGGCAGTTAATAATCAAGCGCAATCAAGAACAAAAGAAATTGTATTGTGCGGCCTTTCAATTGCTCTGATGGCAGTTTCTGCATGGATTACGGTGCCATTTGGCCCGATTCCGTTTACGCTGCAAACATTGGCGATAATGTTTGTTCTGTTTGCGCTTACTCCAAAATGTGCACTTATCTCTATTGCAGGCTACCTCGTGTTAGGCGCCATTGGTCTGCCAGTCTTTTCTTCGTTCAAGGGTGGTCTTGCAGCATTACTCGGACCAACAGGTGGCTTTATCACGGGTTTTTTGATTGCAGGCGGAATTGCATTGTTGGCTGGTTCTGCTCTTAAGCATTTTTCTCTTTTTACAGGTGAATCAAAAAAGTCTTTCTTTGGATCCCGTATCAAAACAGGTGTATTGGCAACAAATATTGCGATGGGCGTTGTATTTCTGGCAGTGCTGTACGTTTTTGGTTGGTTTCAGTTGATGATTGTGGGGAACTTGACTCCCGAAGCTGCTTTCGCTGCAGCAGTGGCTCCATTTGTTTTGATCGATGTAATTAAGATGATTGCCGCTATTTTGCTCACTCAGGCAATTGGCAACACGTTAAAGAATTAATTTGGTGTAGTTTTCCTATACCAAATATCTGTATTTGAGTGGAGAAAAACGGTAGCGGCTTAGCGTATTTGCGCAAAAAAAATGAAGCCAGAGGTCAAAAGGCCTCTGGCTTCTTTCGTTTTTGCGCAAGGAGTCCATTTTGGTAGATTTGAAGTGGATATATAGGTTATTCCCATCAGTTTTTAGATAATATATTTTCCAAAGCAATATAATAGGAATATTAATTGAGTTGGAGATCAATTCATTTACGACGATAAGAGAGTTTCGGGGGGAACATGAATTTATCGCAGCTGTATTACTTTAGAAAACTTGCTGAACTCGAACATTATGGGAAGGCATCTGAAGAGCTCTATATTACCCAGCCTTCACTTTCTAATTCTATCGGCAATCTCGAAAAAGAGCTTGGGGTTCCTCTTTTTGAACGAGTGGGAAGAAATGTTCGTTTAACTTCTTATGGTGCAGAGTTTAATGAACATATCTGTTTGGCATTGAGTGAGGTCGATAAAGCAGTCGATCTTATGAGGTTGTATAGCAGTGGCCTTAGTGGACAAATTCGTATCGGTACCGTTATTTCAATTCAGCGCAATTTCCTCCCGCTTCTCTTGAGTTCCTTCAGAAAAGAGTTTGGTGACAATGTTGTTTTTGATATTCACCAAGCAACAACGTATAGCTGTATTAAAGGAATTCAAGACGGAAAACTTGATGTAGCTTTCTGTGGGAAGCTCCAAGATGAGCGCGACATTTCTTATATACCAATGCTTACGCAAAACTTAGTTGTAGGGGTTGACACTTCGCATGAACTCGCAAGACGAAAGAGTATTTCTTTAGAAGAACTAAAGAAATACAATCTTGTTTCATATCGTGCAGAATCATATGCAAGCACCATTCTGGAAGGTTTATTTCGTAGGGCTGAATTGTCTCCCAAGCAGGGCTTTAACGATGAAATAAGTGCAGCTTCTTTGGTATGTGCGGAGAAAAATGTGGTCGCCGTTATGCTTGAAACGCTCGACGATCACAACATTGAAGGATTCGTGAGCATTCCAATTGAAGAAGTGCGCGATCCGTTTCATATTATTTATTTGGCGTATAAGGAGCATGCATTTCATAGTTGTGTTGCTGATCAGCTGATTGAGTTTGCTCAGCAATTTGCAAAGTTTCCAGCAGGTGTTGCCTCCCTGGAAGATTTTTATCGTAGAGAACGCGCATCCTAGCTTTAAGCGGAAACCTATTTGCCTTAAGGCAATAGAATAGTTAGGGGTTGCTCATTGTGCTTTACGATTGGGGTATGGCAACAAAAGCAGATGCGAATAAGAAATATCGTGCTTCAACTACACCGCAAAAGCGGTGTTTTTTTTCGAGCAATTCACGGGGGCTTCATGGAAATACAGGGGATACAAAAGAAGCTTTTGCGCCTTTGAAACCGTTAGAAAAATACTATTCAGAGCGAAATAAACTGAGATTTTAAGAGTTAATGCTATCGCCAAATCTAATAGTAAATTCAATCAATAATAGGTTCAAATTATGCTTATAACACGTTCATACTCATATTCTTTAACTTATGAATTGGTAACAAAAATAAGAAACTGAGTAAAAAATTATCAATAATAAGCTCAATTCATATTGTCCACTGAATGAATAAAGACTAATCAATTAGGTTAGACAAATTATATTTTCATAGGCTATGAAACGCCAAAAGACACCTATTAGACGTACTTCCTCTCTCACGCCGATAATTGTTTTAGGCCAAAACAGGCTTGGATGGTTCGGGAAGGTAAGGGTTCTCGAGGTATCCGAAAAGAAACACTGAGGGAAGGTAAGAGTTATGGCACACTGGTTCTCTAAAGCTCCAAATGAACAACTCGCTGGCAAAACCGCAATCATTATGGGTGGTGGTTCAGGCATCGGCAAAGCAACGGCACAGCAGTTTGCTGCTGCAGGAGCAAATTTGATGATTTGTGGTGTTCCTGAGCAAATCTGCACCGATACCGCTGAAGAGCTTCGCGCAGCAGGCGCAAATGTAATTGGCATGGTATGCGATGGTACTAAGGCTGATCAGGTTCAAGCAATGATTGACAAAACCCTCGAAGAGTTTGGCGACATTGATATTTTGATTTCTACAGCAGGCATTGCGTTGCCTCGCATGAATTCTATCGATGTTACCGAGGCAGATTGGGACAAAATCTTTGCTGTTAACTTGAAGGCAAACTTCTTCTTGGCAACAGCAGTAGCTCGCGTAATGAAAGACAAGGGCCATGGCGGAAAGATGGTTATTATCTCATCTGCTCGTGGTATTAATTCCATGGAAAACATCGCACCTTACAGCATCACGAAAGCTGCTGTTATGGGCATGGTTCGTTCGCTTGCGGTTGACTTCGCGGGCTTTGGCATCCAGGTTAACGGCATTGCTCCTGGCTATGTATTTACTCCAATGGTTGAGAAGGTTTTCGCTGACAACCCTGCACAGCAAGAGTACGTTTATAGCCGCACTCCTTCCAAGGTTAAGATGGGTTCGCTTGAAGAAATGGCTGAAGCTATTTACTTCCTTTGCTCACCTGTTACCACCTATACCACTGGTCAGACGTTAATCCTTGATGGTGGTTGGTCAATTCAATAGTTTGATTTTTCTGGCTGGCGCACGGCGTCAGCCTTATTAGCTCCATTTATTTTGAAAGGGGAAAATAATGGAAGGCAAAATGAATGCAGTTCTTATGACTAAGCCAGAACCAGGTGCTTGGGAATATGTTGAGGATGCTCCAATTCCTCAGATTAAAGATGACGAAGTTTTGCTTGAAATCAAAGCGTGCGGCATCTGCGGTACCGATCATTCACTTCATGGCTGGAACGAGGCAATCGCCAACTCATACAACATTCAGTTCCCTGCAATTTTTGGTCATGAGTTCTCTGGCGTCATTGCGGAGGTTGGTAAAAACGCTCCTGCAAACCTGAAACCAGGTATGCGCGTTACCGCTAATCCTGTTTTGTTTGATAACACTTGTCCTTACTGCGAAAAGGGTCAGGTAAATATCTGTGATAATCGTCCATTTTATGGCACTGACCTGCCGGGCGCATTTGCTAAATACATGGCAATTCGCGGAAGCAACGTTATTCCTATGCCAGACGATGTGTCATTTGTGCAGGGTGCACTTCTTGAACCACTTTGCGTTGCGCTTAATGCTGTTGAGCGTGTTCATCCAGAAGCCGGTGACACTGCAGTAGTTATGGGTCCTGGTCCTATCGGTTTGCTCATGGTTGCTGTTCTTAAGCAGGCGTACGGCATTCAGAAAATTATCTGCACGGGTCTTGCAAACGATGTAAAGCGTCTTGAGGTTGCAGAGAAGCTAGGCGCTATTCCTGTGAATGGTTCTGAGTGCGATGTCGTCGAAAAAGTTAAAGAACTCACTGACGGTCGCGGTCCTGCGATCATTCTAGATGCAGCTGGTCATTTTACGGTAGTTCGGCAGGCAATTGAAATGATTGCTAAGGGTGGTCGTATTGGTATCACAGGGCTTCCTGCAAAGCCTTCAACCATCCCAATGACCCCAATCGCTATGCGCCAGATTTCTATTATTGGTTCTCGTGCTTATGAACGTAAACACTGGAGTCAGGCTTTGAATCTTTTGGCAAATGGCTTGGACGTAAGCCTTGTTTCTAATTTCGTTCTTCCTTTGAGTGATTGGAAGAAGGGCATGGAGCTCATTGACGCAGGTGAGGGTCTTCGCGTTATTCTTGAGCCCTAAAGTATCTCAGGGTCAAGGGAGCCTTTAGAGGGGACGAAAAATGGGGTTTCGATATAGGGATCGAAACCCCATTGCTAAAAAGGCTTCGACGGATTTATATGCCAAAAGGGCGTTGGCATGAGTGGGGTAATCCGTAGCAACACACAATACAAGAAAAGGAGATTAACATGGCAGGATTGAAAGGGACGATAGTCGTCGATCTTACTCAGTATGCTGCAGGTCCTGCAGCAAGCCGCTTACTTGGCGAGTTAGGTGCTACGGTTATCAAAGTTGAACCATTCACTGGTGACGAACAGCGCACTCAGGGCATGGCTTGGGGTATGAATTACAAGAGCGAATTTGATGATGTCGCTTATGACTGTGGGTCATTCAATAAGGAATGGACCGCAATTGACTGCAAAAATCCGGAGGGCTATGAAGCCATGATGGCTCTTCTTGCAAAGGCTGATATTTTTGTAACTTCTTTGCGCGATGGAGCTCTTAAGCGTTTGGGTTTTGATTATGAAACGCTTCATGAAAAGTTTCCTAAATTAGTTTGGGCTCAGAATCGTGGCTACGGTGAGTATGGCCCTATGAAAGATGCTAAAGGCTTTGACGCAACTTCCTTTGCGGCACGTTCTGGTGTTGTAAGCGCAATTCCTCAGGCAAATGAACATTATGAGCCAGGCAACTCACCTATCGCTTTTGGAGACTGGAACACTGGTTGTGCTTTAACGGCTGGTATTTTGGGTGCCTATGCAGGTGCTCTTCTTACGGGTGAAGGCGATAAGGTAACGGCAAGTTTGTATCACGTTGGTACATGGGCGATGACTTCTGCTCTGATTGCAGAGCAGCAGGGATGTAAGCATCCTAAAGACCGCATGGAAGCAAAATGCCCAACCAATAACTCTTATGTATCTTCTGATGGTGTTTGGTTCCTTATGTGTTTTGGGAATTACAACAAATACTGCAAGTTAGTATTCGATACTATCGAAATGGATCCAAAATACTATACTGATCCTGAGTACAATACGCTCGAAGCTCTTGCAGAAAATGGCAAATATACTGAGGTTGATGCAGCTATCCACCAGGCCTGCAAAAAGTTTACATTCGAAGAGCTCGAGCGTCGTTTCCGAGAGAACGATATTCCATTTGAGAAGATTCAAACTGTTGCAGATGTTTTGCGCGATGAAGAGGCATTTGCGAATGACCAACTTCGCCGCGTGAAATATGTGGACCAGGGGCCAACAAGTCAGTTCACTGACAATGATGAATACATCATTACCACACCTCCTTTCCGTTTGGCATCTATTGGCGATCCTGTTCTGTATCGTTCGCGTCCTGTTGGCTACGATACGCGCAAAGTTTTGAAAGATATTGCTGGTTATACCGATGCTGAAGTAGATAAGCTCTCTGCTGATGGAGCCGTACTGGAATATAGCGGCGATCCTGTTCCAGAAGAAGCTCTGCAGCCAAGCTACGGTCCTCACTCTAAGAAGAACTAAGGAAGGTTTATTCTTATGGCGAAAAAAGCAACTCCATTTTCAAACATCACCGTTTTGGATTTCTCTCGTTACCTTCCTGGTGGTTATGCAACTCAAGTTCTTGCCGATCTTGGCGCAGAAGTGATTAAGGTTGAAGACACTGGTCTTGGCGATTTTATGCGTCACGATTATCCAACTATGGGTGGCGGCATCTCTTACTACATCACTGCTTTGGGTCGCAATAAAAAGTCTGTCTCTTTGAATCTTAAAGATAGCGAAGTGGTTGATTGGTTCTTAAAGATGGCTAAGGAAGCAGACGTTATCGTTGAAAGCTTCCGTCCAGGCGTTACCGCAAAGCTAGGCATTGACTACGAAACGGTTAAAGCAATCAACCCCCGTATCATTTACTGTTCAATTTCTGGTTATGGTGCAACCGATCCTCGCTCAAAGAAGGCTCAGCACGACCTTAACATGCAGGCAACCAGCGGTTATTTGTCAGTAAATTATGGCTCTACTTCACCACTTCACTTATGCGACTTGTCTTCAGGCATGGTCGCAGGACAAGCTTTGCTCGCTGCTTTGTATGCGCGTGAACAAACGGGCGAAGGTTGTTATATCGACACGTCAATGTTTGACTGCTTCGTATGGTGGAACTCTTTGCTTGACAGTCGTTGGTGCTTCAATGGTGGAGAGTGCAAGCGTAACGATCTTGAATATCCTTCAACTGCGTACAATGTGTACGAAACGGCTGACGGAGGGAAGCTTGCTCTTGGTATGGTAGAGCCTAAGTTTTGGGAGCCCTTCTGTGATGCAATTGGCCATCCTGAAATTAAACCAACTGGCTTGATGCGTGAATGGGAAGCTCCTGAAGCGTTCGAAATTGTTCGTGAAACCATTAAGTCTAAAACTACTCAGGAATGGCTTGATTGGCTCGAGGATAAAGACTTCTGCATTGCTAAAGTTAATTCCAAGACCGAGGCTGTTGAACAGATTACGCGCGAGAATCCAGAAGCTCTTGCTTGGGTTGAATTCCCTCGAGTGGGTCGTGTTCTCCAGACTGGTTTGCCCCATCATCTTTCCAATATTCCTGTTGAGATTTCTGAGTTTGAAGCTCCTTCACTTCTTGGTGAAGATACTGCTGAGTATCTCAAAAAGGCTGGTGCTGACGATGAGACTATCGCTCGTTTGAAAGAAAATGGTTCAATTCGCTTGGGCGACGATATTGAGGAAGAAGAAGACTTCGCTCCAATCGCGCCAACGAATTAGTGTCCTAAAGTTTGTCTGTTGTGATGGGCAGGCAATTTGAGATACCGCTTTCCTGGTGAGTGGGAAAGCAAGGAGGGATCTCCTTTAGGAATGTCTTTCCTTAATGAAGAACCGCCGGTTTTCCGGCGGTTCTTCGACGTTTAGACCGTTTTGTTTCGTATTCTTTTTTGGGTAGCGCTTTTAGATCTTTAGATTATGGTCTTGCTTTTTGTACAAAAGAGAGTTGTCGTAGGCTTATAGGAAAAAGGGATCGTAAAAAAGAATAGACCCCTGCTGCTTTGATCCTCACCCAAATCTTGGACGACCTAAATAAAGACTATGCCGCTAGGGGCCTGGTTTTTGTAAATAAAACGATCTGTGCTAAGCGAGTTTTCCTGTGGCTTTTTTGTAGAACTTAGCGGCGTCAACAATGAAGCGATGATGCGTTCCTTCGCCAATAAGTCCTGCATTATCGTAAGCTTTTACTTCAAAGGTAAGTGCGCGGTCATTCACTTCCGTAAGGGTGCTTTCACATCGAATATGAGCACCAACGGGACTTGCGGAAACGTGTTTAATAGAAATCTCAGTTCCAACAGTTGTTTGGCCCTTTTCCAAAAGAGGTTCAACGCTCTGTGCGGCTGTGCCCTCCATGAGGGCAATCATTGCAGGGGTGGCGAAAACGCGGAGAGTTCCGCTTCCCATTGAAAGAGCCGTATTTGAATCTGAAACCATTATTTCTTCGGTGTTAGTGGTGCCTGCACTAAGCATAGGTACGCCTTTCTTTTTTGCGATAGACCACGCGAAAACTGAAAAAAATCTTTTCCCGTAGCAATCTCTAC
>FR895493.1:142787-154164 GCA_000434775.1 Eggerthella sp. CAG:368
GCCACGCCTCAGGGAGGGAGGCGTGGCTCAGCAGTTTCTGTCTTGAGGGTGCGCTTGACAGAAATGGAGGGCTTCTAACCGAGCGCTCAAAGAATAGGTGCATTCACGTGATACGATGCTCGCTAAGAAGCCTCTTTTGGATTTCTAAAACAAAAAACAGCAGGTCATATCAAATTTAAAGCCCCTCTTTGATATAGACGCGTTTTAGAACATGTTTTAGAATATGTTCATATTCACATTTAGAAAAAGGAGAGTCAAGAGGTTTTTTAAAGTTTTGATTATCAGGGCTTTTCGAGTTATATAATCAAGTTAAAAGCCGAAGTATTTGAGCACCGTAACAAGAAAAGGAACGTAATGACGAGAAAGAATAAATATGTTTCGGTTCAAGAAACAAGAGCTCAAGTCACACGCGAAAAGCTTTTGAAAGCTGTATTGAAACTTGTTAATCAGTATGGAATGAAATACCTTACGGTTCGCAATGTCTGTGATGCGGCAGGGCTTTCTACTGGCAGCTTTTATAATCTTTTTAGCGGCAAAGATGAGCTGATTGCTTATTATTTGAAGCATGTTTTCTTGACATACAAAAAACAAGCCGACGTCGAAGGCGCCCATCATAACGCTATCGAAAAAAGTCTCTTAATCTATCGCTTTTACATTCAGTGCTGTAAAGAAGCAGGCTTAGAATTCGTTTCGTCTTTGTATTCGGGTAATACCAATCCTGCTTTTGATTTTCTTGATCGCTCTCCTGAAGACGAGCTAGTTCTTGACCGCGTTCGCGAGTACATTGAACAAGGCAAGGAAAACGGTGAAATTCGCACCGACATTGATACCAACATCATTCTCATGCGCATTGCTGTAATTGTTACGGGAAACGTCTTTTATTGGTGTGTGTTTGAGGGTGATTCTGATGTTGCCTATCAGACAGATGACATGCTTAAGCAGTATTTATCAACAACAGCGGTTGATCCAAATATAAAGATTGATCTTCCTCCGATTGAGCGCGAAGGACGTTTTTCGGAATATCAATAATTGGTTACATCACCTGGTGTAACAGAATGGGTAATGGTATTCTGAATCTAGGGAATGAGCTCGGTGAGGGTCGAGCTAAAATGATAAGAAGGGGAGGCAGTTATGTTATTTAATAATATTATTGTCGCTTATGATGGTTCAGAAAATGCACTTGTTGCTGCACGTAAGGCGCGCGAAATCGCCGAGATGGATCCGTCTATCAAAGTGCATATTACGTACGTAACCACCCATCCAAATGCTCAGTTGCCAGCAAACTTTAGCAACGAGTCTTTTGATCCGCAGCAATACATGCTTTCCGTGGATGACATTATTGCTTTGTATAACAAGACTATTGAAGAGGAAACCAAAACGGTAAAAGATGGTATTGGTGATACCTTTGCAGGAATTGAAGATCAGGTAAGTATTGACGTTGTTCCTGGCTATACTCCTGCTGCAGATATTCTTGCTCACGCAAAGAAAGTTAACGCAGATCTTATTGTAATGGGTTCTCGTGGCCTGGGGGCTATTCGAGGTGTGCTTGGTTCGGTTAGCTATGCAGTTTTGCGCGAGTCTCCTATTCCTGTTCTCGTTGTTAAATAACTTCGGTAAAAGACTTCCGAATACCCGCTTCTTTTGAGGCGGGTATTTTTTTTACAACGTCAGTTCAGTTAGAAAAAGAATGTTGCAAGTTAATTGCATCGAGCAGGGGATACGGGGCTGTTTCGGCAATTGTTTGACCCAGAGGTGTTTCACATTGGAAGCTACTTAAGCCTATATACCAGCAGCAATAGTTGCGAGAAGCTCAACAAAGATATCATCGTCGTTTAGCGAGGGGATATAGGTGAAATCGGACTCAATGCCTTCATCTTGGCAAGCTTTATCAAAAAACTTTCGCTGCACCACATCGCAATCGTAGAGCGTTTCAAGACAATCGGCGCTAAATCCGGGCGCAATAATGGCAACACGATTTACTTTCTTCTGGGCAAGCACTTGAAGGACAGTGTAGATATTGGGTCCGACCCACTTTCGGGAATCTTCAAATCGTGAGTGGAAAGTAATTTCCCAATCTTGCCGAGGGATGTTAAGGCTTTGTGCAAGAGTATTCATGCTCTGCTCAATTTCTGCTACATAGGAATCTCCGCGATTAATATGCTTGAGGGGAACAGAGTGAAACGTGAACAAAAGTTTAGAGCCTGGCTCGTAATTCCAACTGCGAAGAATAATATTTTTTATCGCTTCAATATAGAGAGGCTCATCTGAGTAGCCCTTGATGCATTGATGGGAAATGTTGGGGTATGTTCTTGCAACGCTTCGTGCTTTTTCTAAACACGTTTTAGTGGTAGAAAACGCCGTTTGAGGAAAGAGCGGGATGGATGTAACACTTGTGCAGCCCGCTTCAGCAAAACGTGAAAAAGCTTTTTCGATAGAGGGGTTTCCATATCTTGCCCCAAATTCAACAACAAAACAGGTATTTGTTGCGTGCTGATCAAGGTAGTTTTGAAGCTTATCGCGAAGCGAAAGACTATGGACCATAAATGGAGAACCCTCAGGGGTCCAAATGCTTTGGTAGCGCCCAGAGGTTATTTTGGGGCGTTTTCTTAGAATAAAAGCGTTAAGGATGATGTTCCATATAAAAGGAGGCACATCAATTAAGTTTCTGTCTGACAAAAACTCTGCCAAATAGGTTCTAATATCTTCAGGCTTAGGGGAATCGGGGGTACCTGTATTAATAAGTAAGATACCTTTTTTTTGCACACGAGGAGAATCCTGCAATAAGGAAGAGGGCGCATTCTCGATGTTTCCTTCATTTTCTGTCATGCGTTATTGTTTGGTTTTGTTCGCTTCTACCATTGCAGGGGTAAGGGTAGGAATACGAATTTTCATGAGGTAAAGAAGCCACAAGCAAACGAGCATCAAGATAACCCACACAACAAAATTCCAGCCAGGAATATCTCTTACAACAAAAGCGCTGACCCCCATGAGGGAAAACGAGATTGCCAAGATTCGGTTTTTAACACGTGCCTCAATACCTTTATTTTCTTTGAAAGGCACAACATAGGCCTGGTAAGCCTTGCTTGCTTCAAGCTTTTTCATGAGCCTTTCCGATGAGCGTGCGAAAAGGAAGGCTGCCAATAAAAGAAAAGGCGTGGTTGGGAGAACTGGAAGGAATATTCCAATGAGACCTAAAGCGGTACAAATAATGCCGCAGGTTGCAAAAATTCCTCTTAATAACTTTGCTCTCATAATCCCTCTTCACCTATCACTAATGTTAATTAGAAATATAGCGTGGGAGCAATCCGTCAGAGGTAAGGTATAGGTAAATGGCTCAAAAAACAGACGGTAGTTCTTTTTGAAATTCTAAAAAGAGCAAACTGCTTACAGTATTATGAGGAAGTTATTTAATCATCTTGGCAAGGAAATAGTACTCATATGGCTTTCTTATTCGGTTGCGAAAAAGTTCATTTGGAATATCCCTCAAAAACACTTTTCGAAAGTCTTTCATTGGGCGTAGACGACGGGGATTGTATCGGTGTTGTTGGACGTAATGGCGACGGTAAATCTTCACTCTTAGGTCTTTTTGATGGGTCAGTTGAACCTGATGAAGGGCGCGTTTTGAGAACGAGCGGAGTTCGTTTTGTCTCTTTGCGTCAGAAAGATGAATTAAAAGACGATGAAACAATTGCATGGAATGTGGTTGGTGACACTCCGGAATATCTTTGGGCGTCAGATGCGTCTGTTCGTGAAATAATCAAGGGCTTGATAGGTGACCTTTCTTGGGAGCAAACGGTTTCTTCGCTTTCTGGGGGAGAGCGTCGCCGTGTTGATCTTGCTCGCGTGCTTATTGCAGATGCCGATGTCGTTCTTTTAGATGAGCCAACAAATCATCTCGATGTGGGTGCAATTGCCTGGCTTGCTCAGCACTTAAAGCGGCGTTTTTCTAAGAAGGCTGGCGCTCTTGTCGTAGTAACGCATGATCGCTGGTTTTTGGATGAAGTGTGCCAGTCAATGTGGGAAGTTCACGATGGAATAGTTGAGCCGTTCGAGGGTGGTTATTCTGCATATATTCTGCAACGTGTTGAGCGAGATCGTTTAGCGCAACAGGCAGAACAAAAACGTCAGAATCTTATGAGACGTGAGCTTGCTTGGCTTTCACGTGGGGCAAGGGCTCGTTCCACCAAGCCAAAGTTTCATGTTGAAGCGGCCGAGGCACTTATTGCAGGTGAACCTCCTTTGCGCAATACGGTAGAGCTTAAGCGTGCTGCTATATCGCGTTTGGGGAAACAGTGTGTTTCGGTTGAAGGAATAACATTTGCCTATCCTGATGAAAAGCCTATTTTTTCTGACCTTACCTGGCTTATTGGCCCTGGTGATCGTTATGGGCTTTTGGGGGAAAATGGAGCAGGTAAATCAACTCTTCTTGATATTGTTCAGGGAATTCTTACACCCCAAAAGGGACGGGTGAAAATTGGCAAGACGGTCAAGTTTGCCTTTCTGTCTCAAAAGCTCGAAGAGCTTGAAAAACTGGGGTCTTCCTTGGTGAGGGAAGTGCTTGGTCGCTATAAATCAAAGTATGTTATTGATGGAAAAGAAGTGTCGCCTGCACAGCTTTTTGAGCAGCTTGGTTTTAGTAAAACCGTTCTTTCAGACACAGTGGATACGCTTTCAGGTGGACAAAAACGCAGGCTGCAGCTCATGCTTATTTTGCTTGATGCCCCTAACGTTTTAATTTTGGATGAGCCAAGCAATGACCTCGATACTGACATGCTTGTTGCCATGGAAAATGTGCTCGATACGTGGCCTGGAACACTCATCATAGTAAGTCACGATCGCTATTTGATGGAGCGCGTGACCGATCAACAATATGCCCTCATCGATGGGCTTTTGCGTCATGTTCCTCGTGGAGTAGATGAATATCTTGAGCTGCTTGATGAGACGAAAAGGAATCGTGAACAGGGAAAAGAGCGCTCTCGAAAAGGGCAGGCGAGCGCTTGTTCGGCTTCGCAAAAAGCACAGGCAAAACAGAGTGAATCTCGTTTGTCGGGAGGCGAAGCGCATCAAGCACGCAAACAGATAAAATCGCTCGAGCGAAAAATGCATACGCTTGAAGGAAAGATCGAAAAAGCGAAGCAAGAGCAGTTGGAGGTTGATCCTTCTGATTATGTGGAGCTCGGAGCCATTCAGGAAAAAATTCAAAACCTCAAAGAAGAGAAAGAAGCGCTTGAGGAAGAATGGCTGGAACTATCTGAGCTGTTGGACGAATGAAATAAAAGGCCTTCCGAAGTATTGGTTAGACAAATACTGGGCAAAGAGGTACCAGGTAAACAGTCATTTCGACGAACGGTTAATTGAAAGACAAGCTGCGCACGGACAATCAAACGTATTGATAAACCGTTGGTTGGTGAACAAGTATTCTGACGGATTTTATTCAAGCCATTGTATAAGTTCTTTATTGATTGAAGATTTAGCTAAACTCGTTTTAGTATTGCGTTAAAGTTAAGGGTTGAAACGCAATCGTCCAAATGAGGTAGAGGTTAATGGAAAAGACTGCGCGTATTACTGGAACAACTAAGCTTGTTGGTTTGATCGGAAGCCCCGTGCAGCATTCGGGTTCTCCTACAATCCACAATGCAGTATTTGAGAAGCTCGGACTTGATTGCGCTTATTTTGCCTTTGACGTCGATAATGTTCGTCTGCAAGATACCGTGCGCGGAATGGTGTCTATGGGTTTTCTTGGCTATAACGTTACTACACCCTGTAAAACATTCATTCTTCCTTTCTTGGATGAAGTGTCTGAGGCCGCCGAGATAATGGGTGCGGTAAACACGGTTGTTATTCAGAATGGACGTTCTCTCGGAGATAACGCCGACGGGGCTGCTTTCATGCGAAATCTTGTTCTTAATGGCGTTAATATCCGAGGCAAGAAAATAACCGTTCTTGGTGCAGGCGGCGCAGGATCTGCTGTTATTGCGCAGGCTTCGCTCGATGGTGTTTCGAAGATTGATGTTTTCAATCGTAAGGATGAATTTTATAAGAGTGCCGAAGAACTTATCGATCGTATTCATGATCATGGTTCGTCGTGTGAAATAAACCTATTCGACCTTGATGAGGAAGGTCAGCTCGCGGCTTCAATCAGCGAATCTGTGCTTGTAGTCAATGCAACCAATGTGGGTTCTCCCGAGCTTCCAGGCTGCTTAGTGAAACCCGAAATGCTTCATACTGACCTTATTGTGGCTGATATGGTGTATGTTCCTTGCGAAACTGAGCTTATTAAAATGGCGCGTGAACACAACAATAAAGTTATCGATGGTGTGGGAGTCTTTCTTCAACAGGCTGCGATTAGCGAGCGTCTTTGGTTGGGGCGTGAAATGCCGCTTGACTTTGCTCGTGAGGTGTTCTTTTCGGAGAAATCTGGGAAATAAAAAAGAATCTGCTCAATTGAGCAGATTCTTGATAGTAGCAACTGGCGGAGGAAGTAGGATTCGAACCCACGGTACCTCTCGGTACAACGGTTTTCAAGACCGCCGCATTCAACCGCTCTGCCATTCCTCCAGTAGGTGCGCAAATCAGGATAACACATAATGATAAAAAACGGTCAAAGTATGCCTAAAGAATTCTGTGAAACTGCAGATATATGTATTTCTTCTTGTGGTGAACAAGCGGAAATTGCGCAGATGGGTCTTGCTGACAAGGAGTCTATCAGATCAGCTGAGGCGAAAGGCGCCTGCTCTGCGGGCGCTCTAAATTCTCTTAATACTTACCACCAAAGGCCTCGTCAGGAATGCGACGCTTACTTTATGGCTCAGGCTATCAATCAAGCACGCAGCGCAGAGCTTCTCGATGAAGTTCCTATTGGAGCTGTGGTGGTGTTTGAGGGGCGTATTATTGCTCAGGCGGGAAATCGGCGTGAAACTGATGCTGACCCTGCAGGTCATGCGGAGTTTCTTGCGCTCAAACGGGCAGCAGAAGTGCTGGGCGCCTGGAGGCTTTCAGGTTGTACGGTGTATGTAACGCTAGAACCTTGTATTATGTGTGCGGGTCTTATGCATCAAGCCCGTATTGATAGGTGTGTGTTTGGTGCCTTTGATCCTAAGGCTGGCGCGCTCGGGTCTTTGTATCAGGTGCATGCTGATACACGGCTCAATCACCAGTTTGAGGTCACGGCAGGAGTGTGCGAAACTGAATGCGCGCAGCTGCTCAAAAGCTTTTTTGCAAAGAAAAGACGCTTAAAGAAGGCGCAAAAGGCCACTGAAAAAGGCCAATAGAAAGAGGAATGTAATGAATTACATAAAGCTTATTGCTCCGGCAAAAGTGAACTTAGTTTTGGCGGTTGGAGACACGCGTGAAGACGGGTTTCATTCGGTTGATACCATCATGCACGCGCTTGCACTTCACGATGTTTTAGAGATGTATCACTATGATGCGGAAGACGAGGGAACTGGTCTTGTTGTAAGAATCACCAGCGAGCTTGACGACGGGGTTAATCTCGACATTCCCGTGGAGGAAAACATCATCTATCGTGCTATTACCCTGTTGGCTGAAGAAATCGGACGTAAGGAAGACGAGGAAATTCGTGTTACCTTAGTAAAGCACATCCCAAGCGAAGCGGGCTTGGGCGGAGGTTCTTCTGACGCGGCAGCTGCCTTGCATGGTGCTGCTCTTATGTGGGGAGTTTCGCTTGACGACGAGCGGCTACTAAACGTGGCAAAGCGACTCGGCGCCGATGTTGCATTTTTCCTTCAGGGCGGTTGTGCTTATCTGAATGGTAAAGGGGACGCGGTAGTCAAAACGCTTGTTCCGCGAAAGGATTTCTGTGTGCTTGTTCGTCCAGGTGTTGGTATTTCAACGAAGTCCGCTTATGAAGCCTTTGATAAAAACCCCGTAGAAGTAACGCAAGAGTATCGCAAAAGCCTTTCTGAGCTTGATGAGGCGAGCGAAGTTGAGCTTTGGAACAACATGACTCAGGCTTCCGAATCGCTGTGCGAAGAATTGCGTGTCATGCGTGAGTGGCTCGAAACAAATTTCAAAGAGAACGACGCCGTTCTGTGCGGAAGCGGTTCTGCTATGTGCGTGATTTGTTCGACATATGATGAAGCGGTTGCAGTTTCCGTAAGTGCTCAGCGAGTAGGATATTGGACACGAGTATCATCTTTAACTCGTGTTGGCGCCCAAGTGGTAGAGAGTTTTTAGCCTGTTATTTGTTACACTCGAAGAAATGCTTCGACGGGAGGGATTTATATGGTTGTAGGAATAGTAATCGCCGTCATTGTTGTCGTTCTTATCATTGCACTGGTGGTTCTGTACAACAATTTTGTTCAGCTTCGCAACCGCGTTGATAATGCATGGTCACAGATCGATGTTCAGCTTCAGCGTCGACTAGATTTGATTCCAAACCTAGTCGAAACGGTTAAGGGATACGCTGCTCACGAGCAGGGAACCTTCGATATGGTCACGAAGGCACGCAGCGCTGTTGTTCAGGCCCAAACACCTGAAGGAAAAATGGCCGCAGACAATGTGCTTACCGATACGCTCAAAAGTCTTTTTGCGGTGTCTGAGGCGTATCCAGAGCTAAAGGCTAACCAAAACTTCCAGCAGTTGCAGTCTGAACTTGCCGCGACGGAAGATCAGATTAGCTACATGCGTCAAAGCTACAACGATGTTGTTATGAAGTACAACAATGCCATTGAAACATTCCCTGGTGTTTTGATTGCTGGTCCGTTTGGTTTTAAAAAGCGCGAAAGCTTTGATGCAAATGTTTCAGCATCGGCAAGCCCCGTTGTTTCTTTTGGTCAAGGTAATCAGCCAGGAGCCCCTGCGGTAAACATGGATACCGCTCCTAAAGATCCTTCCCAGCACATCTAGTCTATAGCAAAAGAAAAGACCCTATCTCATGTATGGGATAGGGTCTTTGAGCAATCAGTGGCGGAGAGCTAGGGATTCGAACCCTAGATACGCTTTTGGCGTATACTCGCTTAGCAGGCGAGCACCTTCGGCCTCTCGGTCAGCTCTCCAATATTGGTTTGCGAATTGAAATGATAACCTGCCCACTCATATCTTGCAAGGAGGAGAGCGGTGCAAAATAGTTTGTTTTATCAAAAAAATAAAAACATTCTCACAAATGAGAGGATGACCATAAGTAAAAACTCAGTTTCAGAGAAAACAGAAAAACACTTTTCTGTAAGTATTCTTTTCTTGGGCTTTCTTGCTGCAGTTATGCTTGCACTCGTTTTGATGCCTCAAGTGGCGTATGCGAAATCATACGAGATGCCTAAGGTAACAATTGATGCGGCCGCTCATGAAAATGGCGACCTTCAGGTAACTGAGCAGCGGACTTTTTCGTTTAACGGCACATTTTCGGCTGTTTGGTGGGAATTCGAGAATATTCCCTCATATTCTTCTTTGAATGTGAGCAGCGTTTCTCTTGCGTATGATTCGGGAGAAACTAAGCAGCTTTCTTCTGTTCCTTTTGTTCTTGATTGGCGCGATGCTGGTGGACCCGCTTATTCGTCTTATTCGGTTGACTCTCCTAAAAATACGCTCTATGTGTTTTTTGCCGCTGAAGATGAAGACGTAACTATAACCATTAACTACACCATTACGGATGTGGTCTCGGTACATCAGGACGTGGCGGAGTTGTATTGGAAAGTGGTAGGAACAAGTTGGGCAGCTGACTCTCAAAATGTTTCGATGAATTTGTCACTTCCTGTGCCTGCGGGTGCTTCGGTGGTGCCAGGCGATACGGTTCGCGCTTGGGGTCATGGTCCCTTAAATGCTACGGTCGCCTTCCAAGATGATGGAACCATTCAGTATTCAATCCCGTCGGTTTCGAGTGGGCACTACGCGGAAGCTCGTGTGGTATTTCCTTCGTCGTGGATGACAGGGGTAAAGCCAACGGATGAAAACGCGAACCCTAATCAGTCAAAACTTGATTCAATTCTTTCTGAAGAACAGCAGTGGGCCGACGAGGCAAATGCTCAGCGTATAGGCTCTATTGTTTTACTTTTGGTTGCAATTGCAGTTTCTTTGGCGGCATGCATCTGGGCTCTATGGAACTTTATTCGTTACGGAAAAGAGCTCAAGCCTCAATTCATTGATGAATACTGGCGTGATGTGCCCGTTAAAGGAGAGCATCCTGCGGTAATCGGTCGTCTCTGTCGTTTTGATAAGCAAGAAGCGAGTGACTTTACCGTGACTATCATGAACTTGGTAAATGAAGGGGCTCTCCTGATCAATAAAGGCACCTACCCTTCAGGTAAGAAGGTTGTCGAAGACTATTACCTCACACGGGTTGACTCCTATATTCCCAAGACAGAGATTGACCGAAAGGCTCTTTCGATACTGTTTGATGACATTGCAAAAGGTAAAAATGCTTTATGGCTTGCTTCAATTAAACAGTATGCAAAAGATAATCCAACAGATTTCTCTGCGGATATGGAAACATGGCAAGATCAAGTGACGGCTCAAACCATGCAGGGTAACTACTTCGAGGATTATTCCAAAGATAAGAAGTTTAAAACCATTGGTCTCGCCTTAGGACTACTGCTACTCGGTTTTGTTTTGTCGTGTATTTCAGAAAATCCTCTTGTTATAGCTCCCTGTATTATTGCATCGGTGGTTGTAGGGGTACTGTCTCGCTTTATGGAACGTAGAACACAAAAAGGTGCCGATGCATATGCTCGATGCAAGGCACTTAAGAAGTGGCTGACTGATTTTTCCGCACTGAATGAACGTCCTGTGCTCGATATTAAGGTATGGGGAAAGTTTATGGTATACGCCTATTTGTTTGGGGTTGCAGACAAAGTGATGAAGGAGTTAAGAAAAACAATTCCAGAGTTGTTTAGTGCCGATGAGCAAATGATGGGTCAGTCACCTTACTACGTGCCTTGGTGGCTTCTCTATACCAACGCATACAGTAGCAATTCGGTTTTGCCTGACTTTACTTCAGCTTTTGACAACGCTCTTTCTTCGTCTCTTGAGGCAACTTCTTCGGCAGCAAGTGGAGATTTTTCAAGCGGAGGCGGCTTCGGTGGAGGATTCTCTGGCGGAGGCGGCGGTGGCTTCGGTGGAGGCGGCGGCGCACGCTAGGCGGGTGTCGCGAATAGCCCTGACGGTTTAAGGCTAAACTGCATAAGACACGAACAGAAAACGTGTTATAGTTGCCTAAGGACAAGTGGCGAAGTAAGGAAGAGGAATGATAAACAATACGTCTAACATTATTTTGATTGGAATGCCTGGTGCGGGTAAGTCTACGTTGGGTGTTGTTCTCGCAAAAATCTTGAACTATTCCTTCATCGACGCTGACCTGTTAATTCAAAGTCAATGCGACAAAACACTTCAGAAAATCATTGATGCCTGTGGTCCTGATGGGTTT
>FR895493.1:154185-159517 GCA_000434775.1 Eggerthella sp. CAG:368
TTGAGGTCGAAAATGAAGTTCTCTGTACGTTGTCTGCTGATCAGAGCGTAATTGCAACGGGCGGTTCGGCAGTGTACTCCGATGAGGCCATGAAACACCTTTCAAGTATCGGAACTGTTGTTTACTTGCAGGTTTCTTTAAAGGAGCTCGAAAATCGCCTCGGTGGCTTATATGAGCGCGGTGTTGTTATGAAAGACGGCATCGGTATGAGCTTGAACGCTTTATATGAGGAGCGCATTCCGCTCTATGAAAAATATGCTGAAGTAACTATTGATATTGATGGGCTTTCTGTTCGTGATGCTGCTCGTCAGCTCGTTGATAAGCTTTCTATGCGCTAAGCTAATACAAGAATATCTAAAGCTTAAGGAGTGCTTATAGGGTGTCTATAAGCACTCCTTATTTTTTGAAGTAAAAGAATCATAGCTTTCACGGCGAAAGGTTGTTTCTTTTCTCGCTAAGAAGCGTTGTTGCTTGTTAGCTTCACTCGTTGGCTCTCGGTGCATAGGCTTTGTCTAACAAACGCTTTCGGTTTACATTTCGAAAGAACCAGTCTAGAGTTAAAACAGAATGGCAAGGAAAAATCCCTAGCGAATCAATGCATCGCAGATCGACGACAGTTATATTTCAAGAAGTCGTTCTGAACCATCGATGTCAGCAATTTTTGCCGCACCTTCGGCTAGTGAAAAGAAGGTGAGTCGAGGGTCTTCTGGCCCGTCATAGGTTTCTCCGAGGGCGGTCATGTGATCGTATCCTGCCTTGCGAGTTTCAGGGCTAACTTTATCAATCATGCTGGCTTTTCCGGTAACGACAATCCAGCCAAAGCCGGGCTTCCAGCCACTGAGTTCGAATTTAGGGTTTGCTTTGAGCTGGTGATAAACGTCTTTGTTTGTGGCTGTGCAAAACCAGAGTTTTCCGCCGTCAATTGCGGCAAAACTGAAGGGGCGAATACGTGGCTGATCCCCCTCGCAGGTTGCCAGATACCATGCTGGTACTGAAGTGAGATATTCTAGAATTTCATCCATTGCATGTCCTTTCTTGTCGGTATTTGATAGTGCAGAGAGTGTTTATTATTCGAGAAACGTAATTCTTGCAAGATCTTACAGAAGTCCTCTTCGCTCATCGCATGCATGTTGAGCCTTGCTCTGAGCTTTAGAGCAGCGCTAGAGCATAGGGAAGGCAAATATTGATTGCAATTATACAAGCGGTGCCAATAAGTAGATAAATAAAGCCAAGAAGATCTCGCTTTGAATAGGAGAGTGATTTGAGTCTTGTACGTCCAACTCCGCCGTGATAGCAGCGGGCATCCATACCAAGAGAGAGGGTTTCTGCATGGCGAAATGCGCTGGTGAAAAGGGGAACAATGAGTGAGGTCATCATAGAGATTGTGCCTTTAGGACTAGAGCTAAAGTTTGCTCCACGACTAATTTGAGCTCGGTAGATAGTTTGTAGCTCAAGGGCGAATTGAGGAAGAAAGCGCAGCGCAATTCCCATCATCATTGAAAGCTCGTGAGCAGGAAGGCCAATGCGCTTAAAGGGCTGCAAGAGCCGTTCGAAGGCGTCGGTAATATCAAGAGTTGTGGTTGCTAGGGTGAGTAAACTCATGCCAAGAAGCAAAAGGGTAAGACGAATTGCGATAAAAATTGCCTGCTCAATGCCCTTTTGGCTGATGCAGATTATGCCTGCTTGGAAATATACTTCGCCGCCCTGGACAAAAAAGATATTGAGAAGTGTGGTGATAATAACAAGGAAAGCTAACGGTGCAATGGAAACGAATGCCTGCCTGAGCGAAATACGTGCAAAGGCAAACATGCCAAACGTAAATAAGGCAGCGACCCCCAATGCAGGGTAGGAGCCTGCGGCAAAAACCATCACCATAAACAGAAGCGATAAGAGCAGCTTGGCTCGGGGATCCATTTTGTGAACAGTGGAATCTCTTGAAAGATAGCGGCCGAAGATAGTTTGGATACTCATTATTCCTCACCGCTTTGCTCTTGGGAGGAAGTGGCTGCTTTGGTTTCGGACGGCTTGCTCTCAGGTGCTCTGTCTTTGGGCGCCTTATTTTCTAACACGGAACAATGCCGAGAAAGCTCTTTGGCGATAGCGTCGGCTAGCGTATTGGGAAGATAGAGTTTCTCTTCCAGATTGAAACCAAGATCACGCAACTCGTTGGCGAGACGTACTGAATGAGGAACGCCGAGCCCAATTTCACGAAGTTCCTTAGCATGGCTAAACACTTCCTCGGGAGTGCCGAGCCAGGCAATTTCACCCTTATTCATTACCAAGACGCGATCGGCAAGGCGTGAAATATCATTCATGTTGTGAGAAACCATCACAATGGTTAAGCCTGAGCGATGAAACTTTTCAATGAGAGTAAGAAAGTCCTCGCGCGAAGCGGGGTCAAGGCCAGCAACGGGTTCATCAAGTACTAAAACACTAGGACGCATGGCGAGCACACCCGCAAATGCCACCCGTCGCTGCTGTCCGCCCGAGAGCTCAAACGGAGAAACGTCTCTCAATTCATCGAAAGAAAGATTAACTTGATCAAGCGCTTCTCGAACGCGCTCCTCGACTTCACGAGAGGAAAGCCCAAGGTTTCGTGGACCGAAAGCAACATCTTCGTATACCGATGCGGCAAAGAGTTGGTGTTCGGGGTATTGGAAGACAAGACCAATGTCGCCGCGGGCTTCAATCGCGGTTTTTTTATTCGCAAGATCTTTCCCCTTCCAAAGAACGCGTCCTTCGGTGGGATGAACCAAGCCATTGAAGTGTTGTGTGAGAGTGGATTTTCCTGATCCTGTATGTCCGGCAATGGCAAGAAATTCGCCATCTTCCAAAGAAAAGGAAACGTTTTTCAAAGCGTATTTTGGCGTTTCGCCTGCTTTTATTTGGCGTTTTGAAAGAGGGTTGTAGGAAAAGCTTACCTGTTCGAATGTAATCGACATAGCTCCTCCTTCAGCGTTTCGGTGTTGATATGTGTTGAAACGGGAAGCCCTCTATCTTGCAGCATTCGAGATATTTTCGTTGCAAAAGGAATGGCAAGGTTGAGGGTACGAAGTTTTTCATCTTGTGTAAGAACTTCTTTAGGGGATCCGTCCAGAACGCATAAGCCTTTTTCGAGCACAATAATGCGATCAGCTTCGGCAGCCTCCTCCATGAAATGAGTAATCATGACAATGGTCATTCCTTGTGCATGGAGTTCTTTGCATACGCGCATCAAACCGCGTCTGCCGCGGGGATCGAGCATGGCTGATGCTTCATCCAAAATAAGAATCTCGGGGTTCATGGCTAGAATGCCTGCGATAGCAACGCGCTGTTTTTGCCCACCCGAAAGTGCTGTGGTTTCGCGGAGTTCGTATCCTGAAAGCCCAACCTGCGCGAGTGCCTTGGTTACGCGTTCGCGCAGTTCAGGATTTTCGATTCCTAGGTTTTCGGGGCCGAAGGCAACATCGTTTTCAACGAGGCTAGCAACGAGCTGATCATCTGGATTTTGAAAAACCGAACCCGCAGAACTTCTGATAAGAAAGGTATATTCAGGATCTGATGTATCCATTCCCTTGGTGGTTACGGTTCCTTTGTCAGGAAGTAAAAGAGCGTTGATGAGCTTGGAAAAAGTAGATTTTCCTGAGCCATTCGCGCCTAGTACGCAAACAAACTGACCTTTTTCTATTGTGAGATTGAGGTCTTGTAAAACGTACGAATCGCCTGTATAGGTAAAAGAAACGTCACTAAATGTGATCATGAATTAGCGACCCTTCTTTTGGTCTTTCTTTGGGGTAATGATGTTTGAGATGGATTTATAAACAATAAGGGTAATTACTGAATTTAAAAGACCTTTCAAAAGGTTGAAAGGAATAAGAACCGGAATAATCAGGGCAACAACGGCATCGAATGGAACGCCGAGCCAAGAAGGCGTAAGAAGAAGATTTCCAATGATAGAACCAATAACGCCTGCGATGATGCTGAATACCAAACCGATGATTGCAAACTTATAGGTGCGCTTTTTCTTGTAGATAAGAGCAGCAGGAAGAACGAAGCAGGTAACCACCAGGATGTTCATGAGAGCACCTGTGAAGTCTGCCATCAAAAGGCCATGGATGATAGCGGTAACAATACCAACGGCAACGCCGCCTGCAGGGCCATAGGCAAAACCTGCAACCATGGCGGGCATGTTCGAAGCATCGAACTTGAGCCAAGCTACGCCAGGAAGAAGAGGGAACTCAATAAAAGAAAGAAGCGTACCGATAGCGCACATAAGAGCCATGGTTACGAGTTGTCGCGTGCTCCAAACATTTGAATTGTTGGTGGGGGTTTTGCTTGCAGACATGAGTTTCTCCTGTCTTGTGTTCTGCAGAGGGATTTACTTTTTTTAGCCCGTGCGTTCAGCATATGCTTTGTACCTATCACGAGCTATCTTGTAAAGATTTATTTTAGCCTAAAAATAAACAACTACGCCGCATCCGTGTGGTTTTGGTCGCCTTGTCACGGTATGGGATACGGTCATGAAATGCTGGGCGTGTAGGACTGCTGGTGCATTGAGTTTCCGGAGCGGTGGTTTGCTGGAGCGCTAGGTGCACCGGGTTATTGGAACGCTGGGCGCATTATACAAAAAAGCCATAAGGGGATTCCTTATGGCTTGGTATTTTAATGGTGCCCCCGAGAGGAGTCGAACCTCCGACGCACGGTTTAGGAAACCGACGCTCTATCCACTGAGCTACGAGGGCATGTAGTTCAAAGCTTAGACTTAAGCCTGAGCTCAAAGTTTGTACTAAAATCTTCGCCAATTCTAACATATTGGGCCTGCGTGCATATATTACACACAGGCCCAATGAAGGTATGCTGAAATGGTTTAGATAGAAGATTATCTGCTATCTCCTGTTGAGACGTAAATAGTAACGGTAGCACCCTTTGTTCCGGAGCCAGAAGAAGGAGACTGTTTTATTACGGTTCCTTTCGTTACGGTAGAGCTCGACATCTGCTCAACGCTGTAGTTGAAGCCAGCTGCTTGAAGCGCTGCGATTGCGTCATTTTGGGTTTGACCAACGACGTTTGGAATAGTTGCGCTGCCGGCGCCGCTTGAGATGGTAAGGGTAATAGTTGAACCCTTGGCAGCGGTTCCCGTTGCAGACTGAGAAATAACATTACCTTTTTCGACTGAGGTACTTTCCTGATAGGCAATATCCACTGCAAAGCCTGCTGCTTCTAGGCGCGATGTTGCGTTGGACTGAGATTGCCCTACAACATTAGGGATTGTTACTTTCTCTTCGCCTTTCGAAAGGTGGTATGTGACTGTGTCGCCTTTCTTGGCAGAACT
Organism: Eggerthella sp. CAG:368; assembly: GCA_000434775.1. Classification (GTDB taxonomy): domain Bacteria; phylum Actinomycetota; class Coriobacteriia; order Coriobacteriales; family Eggerthellaceae; genus Anaerotardibacter. Next base: position 159,497 of record FR895493.1, read on the forward strand.
ACCCGCGGCTATGCTTTGCTC
>FR895493.1:159608-165126 GCA_000434775.1 Eggerthella sp. CAG:368
GGGCCTTTTGAGCCTGGTCTTTTGTCATGCCTCTTAAGTCAGGCACGCTCACCTGTTCGGTTCCCTTGGAAACACTGATGCTAACGGTTGAACCTTTCTTGGCCTTCTGACCTGCTTCAGGGTTGGTTCCTACCACTTTTCCTGACTCAACTTCGGTTGAGTACACCTCGGTTTCTTGGCCTATCTTAAAGCCAGCATTGGTAAGCGTTTTCTTTGCCTGGTCAACGCTTTGGCCCGCAACATTAGGAACCTCAACGTTGTCACCTGAGCTACTTACAGCAAAAGCGATTCCGCCAATAATCGCAAGGACAGCCAAAATTGCCAGAACAATAATAAGTGGTTTCTTGCTCTTTTTCTTGGGGACATCAGCAGAGAAACTAGTGTCTGGCTTAACTGCTTGTGTTGTATCGTTTGAAATATTGGGAATGGAAGGCATAACAGAAGTTGAGCCACCCATGGGAAGGGGAGCAACTCCGCCATTCATAACCTGGGTTTGCTGTGAGCTTGCACCAAGGTTAACGGGACGTCCTGCCAGAAAATCGTTCAAATAACGACGCATCTCTGAAGCATCTTTGAAACGAGCAGCAGGGTCTTTCTCGAGTGCCTTCATAATGATTGCTTCAAGGGAAGGGTCGATGTCAGGGTTAATGGTACGAGGCGGAGCAGGAATTTCTTTAACCTGCTTGACCGCAACGCTAACTGCATCTTGACCATCAAAAGGAAGCTTGCCCGTGGTTGCTTCATACAAAACAACACCTAAGGAGTAAATATCGCTTGCAGGACCAAGGTCTTTGCCTTGAGCCTGTTCGGGAGATACATAATGCGCGGTACCTAAAACGGTTGCCGTCTGGCTCAAGCCCGCATCTCCTGCGCGTGCAATACCGAAGTCCATCACTTTGATGTTGCCATCAGGCTGAATCATGATGTTCTGCGGCTTGATGTCACGATGAATGATGTTTGCGGAATGAGCTACGCTTAACGCTTGTGCAACCTGCGAACCAATCTCTGCTGCTTTTCGCTGATTGATGAAGCCACGTTCTTTGATTGCTGTTTTAAGATCAGTACCACGTAAGAATTCCATAACGATGTAATAGGTCTCGTCATCAAGACCCCAGTCGTAAATACTTACGATATATGGACTTTGCAATTTCGCCGCAGAAGCAGCCTCTTGACGAAAACGCTGAGTAAAAGTTGGGTCTGCAGCATATTGGGGTAGCATTACTTTTACTGCCACCATACGACCCAGCACTTTATCGTTGGCGCGGTAGACTTCAGCCATTCCACCCAAACCAACGCGCTCAGTTATCTCATACCGATCGTTGAGGGTTCTGCCAACCATGGTTCCAGCCACGTTTGTTCTCCTTTTGAACTCATGCTTTAGCAACTATGTATTAACGAGCTAAAGCATACCTTATTTCTTACAGGAAATTACGTTTAATTAAAGGGATCCTTGTGTTTTTAACGCAGTTTCCAAAACATTTTGAGCTCTTGAGGCAGCTCCTCCATCAAGAGATGCTCCTTGTTCAAGAGCGATAGCTACAACAACTTTGCAATTCTCTGATGGACCCATGCCAACAAACCAGCTATCGTCGTATTCTTTTCCTGTTTCAGAGGTACCTGTTTTTCCGGCAATTTGTACGCCTTGAACTGCCGCTGCGGTGCCTGTTCCCGAATTAACAACGCCTTCGAGAACGGTTCTTACGCGTTTAGCGATTGAGCTAGAGGTTGCCGTCATGAGCGAGGAAGGACGAGCGGTGAAGCTGCATTCTCCATCAGCGTTATAAATACTATCAACCAAGTATGGTTGTTCCATTACCCCATCGTTTGCGATAACACATCCAACGAGGGCCATTTGCAAAACGGTTGCCTGTGGACCTGCTGGGCTTGCATGCTGACCAACGGGTTCGCCAGCGGTTGCCCAAGCAGTTTCCCATTCGGTCATTTCATTGGGGTCAGGCATGAGCGATTTAACAAGAGGAATATCGAAAGAAACATCTTGGTTGAAGCCGAATTTCTCAGACCCCTCAACAAGTCTATCGCTGCCAATTTGGGTGCCCAACTGGCCGTAGACCGTATTGGAGGAAAGTTCGGTTGCGCGAGCAAGCGTAATTTCTCCATAGGAATAATTGCCAAAGTTATTCACCTTGCCGTTACCGATGGTCATTTCTCCAGGGGAGGAGAATACGCTTGATTCGGTTGCGACATTGTTTTCAAGAGCTGTGGTAAGAGAAACCATTTTAAAGGTTGAGCCCGGTGAATAAAGTGCCTGCGTTGCGCGGTTATAGAGGGCCGATGAATCGCTTCCCGAAGAAAGAATAGATTCAATATCGGATGCGTTATAAGAGGGAGAAGAAGCGAGGGCCAATACAGCTCCCGTTTCGGGATCAATAACTACGCAAGCGCCATTGAAGCCATCAAGTGCCTGTTCTGCCGCCTGTTGAATAGTTGAGTTAATGGTGAGCTTAACGTCATTTCCGGGTGTTCCTGCATCGGTTGCAGCGTTGACGACATCAACCCATGAAGCGTAGTTGCGCTGACCTTTAAGTGTGTCGTTGTATGAAGCTTCAATACCTGCTGTTCCGTAAGCTTCGGAGGCGTATCCCACAACGTGAGCCGCTAAGGTTCCTGAAGGGTACACGCGTTCATAGGTACCGTCGTCCTGTAAGACACTTTGCGCTAACACTACATTGTCGTATGTGGAAATGGTGCCGCGTTCAGTACGTGCTTCACGTGCCAGAGTGTGGTTGTTGCTTGGCATGTTTTTGTAATCGTTTGCCTGAACAACCATGATAAGCGTGAGATTTGCCACCAAAAGGGCAAATAATACCGAGAAAGCAATCATGGTTTTGGTAAGACGTTTGCCCAACGAAACACGACCCAAGACGCTTTCTGAAGAAAGGGTGCCTGTGCCAGAAATCATTTCTGTGCCAAGGCCCGTGCTCTGATCGCCGCAACGCAGTAAGAAGCCAATAGCAATAAAACTTGCCAAAAGCGAGGAGCCACCTTGGCTTACGAAAGGCAAGGTGAGACCCGTAAGAGGAATAAGGCGTGTAACGCCACCTACGATGATGAATGCCTGCAAAATAATAGAGGCTGTTAGTCCAACAGCGATAAAGGAGCTGACATCAGATTTTGCGCGGGCTGCGGTAACAAGGCCGCGAATAGCGAAGCAGAGATACAAAAGCAGTAGACCAGCAGCGCCGAGCAAGCCGGTTTCTTCGGCGATTGCAGCAAAGATGAAGTCGCTTTCTACGATAGGGATTTGGTCGGACATACCGTTGCCAATGCCAACGCCGAACAAGCCGCCATCGGCTATGGAGAAAATGGCCTGAACGAGCTGATATCCGTCACCGGTTGCATCCTTGAAAGGATCGAGCCAGGTGTCAACACGAATCTGAACGTGGTCGAACAGCAAGAAGGCAGCAACTCCGCCAATGGCAATAAGAACAAATCCGATAATGAGATAGGTTTTCTTGCCGGTTGCCACATAGAGCATGGTGATGAATACGAAGAACACAACGAGCGCTGAACCCAAATCTTTTTCGAAGATAACAATTAAGAGCGAAATAACCCACATCACCAAAAGTGGCACCAAGGTTGCAAGATCGGGTATCTTAAACGGACCAATACGATGAGTAAAGATTGAGAGCATCTCGCGGTTTTGGGCAAGGTATCCCGCAAGGAATAAAACGATGAGGATTTTTGCGATTTCTCCTGGCTGGAAGGAAATACCGGCAATGTTGAGCCAGATGCGACTGCCATAGATTTCCTGACCAACTACGGGCAAAAGAGGCGAAAGAAGCAGTAAGAAACCAACAATCATTAAGGTGTATTTATAGTTTGCGATGCGGTCAAGGTTCTTCAGGAAGATTAGAACTAACAGCATACAAACAACGCCAAAGAAAAGCCACATCACCTGGCGCATTGCTAACTCAGGGGCAAGGCGCGTAACAAAAGCAATACCTATGCCTGAAAGCGCAAATGAAAGGGGTAAAAGAGCAGGGTCCGCTCCTGGTGCGAGTTTTCGGATAGCAAGGTGTGCAATAAGAAACGCGATGAATATCCCAACGGGTACCCCGAGGTTTTCCCAAGAAAGGGAAGAGCCTTCGCCGAGTGCAATCATGGCGAAAAGAAGAATAACAAGAGGCGCTGCAATACAGAGCAACGCGAGTTCTAAATTACGACGAGTCATTTAGTTTCCTCCTTCAGAAGTTGTTCCTGAAGAGGAATTACCTGTATTTTCCGAAGACGCATTTGTGTTGGAGCTATTTGCACCTGAACTGCTGGAGTCGCCTGTGCCACCTGAAGCGTTTGTGTTGGTGGTTTTAGTGCTTTCGTTCTTGGCAATTTCATCTTCGTAAGACTGAAGAAGGCGGTCGGCCTCTTCAAGGCTATCAACCTTCATGCCTTCTTTGATGCGGTTGGCAACTCCCGGTTGGAGCTTGTCAACTTCAATGCTGGTAGTTTTCTCAAGCGAAGATAAGGGCATTCCGAATAGCTCATCGGGGATGCCGCGATAGACGCTCACCTTGCCATTTTCTTCGATAAGGTAAGCGGAATTATTGACATATTGGTATCCACCAAAGGCTGCCAGTGCAAAAAGCGCAACTAACGCTATGGCAAAAAAAGTAAAGAGCGCACGTGACTTGCGAATGTGTTTTTGTTCTTTTTTTTGCGAGAATCCTTTTACGTCAACCACGATTACTGTGACGTTATCAAGGCCTCCAGCATCAAGAGCTGCATCAACCAAGTTGCTTGCGCAGCGCTGAGGGTCATGCGTATGACGAAGGATGTCTTCAATTTCGAGATCTTCAATCATGGCGTTTAGGCCATCAGAGCACAAAAGAAGCCTGTCACCTGCAGAAACGTTAAGTTCGTAGATATCGGGAAGCGTGTTGGGATCTGAACCAATCGCACGAGTAATTACCGAGCGGTTAGGATGAACGCGCGCCTCTGCAGGAGTGATTTGTCCAATTTCGATTAAGTCGGCCATAAGGCTATGGTCGCGTGTGATTTGTTGTAAGCGACCTTGGTGTAAAAGATACGCGCGCGAATCTCCTACTTGAGCAACGAGCAGGCGCTCACCTTCAAGGATAGCTCCTGTGAACGTGGTACCCATCCCTTCACGGCCAATACCTTTGCTAGGAGCCTTAAGCACATTGAGGTTTGCTGCCTGAACAGCATGAGTGAACGTGTCTGCATCGGGATGTTTAGGAGCCAGCTCCGAAACTGTTTCGATAGCTATTTCAGAAGCAACTTCTCCTGCCTCATGGCCTCCCATGCCATCAGCAACAGCAAAGAGCGGAGGCATGACAACCAGACTGTCTTCATTGTGGTCGCGCGCGTGACCGACATCGGTACGGCAACCAAAGAACGTCGAGCTTCTGCGTGCGAAACTATCGGGTGCCTTTTGTTGCTGCCTCGTTTGCCTTGCTTGCCTTGTGGATTTTGCTTGTCGTGCGGGTTTTGTAGCCCTTTCGGGGCGCGCCTGTTCAGGGTGTACATCCCGCGAACGTGG
>FR895493.1:165147-165396 GCA_000434775.1 Eggerthella sp. CAG:368
GTGCGAGGAGTAGGTGAATCAGTCATTTAAGCAAACCTCACTCGCATTGTTACGTCACCAACAATTACCTTATCTCCGTTTTTGAGAGGGGTTGGATCAGTGATATAAACGCCATTGACGGCAGTTCCATTTGTTGAACCCAAGTCTTCGATGAAAAGGTTTTGTCCCATGAGAACAAAGCGCGCGTGACGTGAGGAAACGTAGCTAGCGCCAATAACGATGTCTGCCCCGGGACTTCTGCCAACTACT
>FR895493.1:165422-166219 GCA_000434775.1 Eggerthella sp. CAG:368
GGCCGCGAACATTGATATTTACGCCGCGAAGTTCTTTTGGCCCCTTTTCGACCGTTACCGACCAGCCCTTTTCCTTCTTGCGTTGACCACGCACAAGCCCAATTCCTGTTTTCATAATGGCGAACAGGAAGAGATAGAGCAGTGCTACGAATAATAGACGTCCTATTAGAAGAATAATGTCAATCAAAAGAAATACCCATCTCAAGAATGTTTACTGTTTTAATAGTACAGCGCCGCGAGGGGCGCTGTGTTTTACAGGGTTGCGTTTAGTGGAAGGTGAACAAGAATGTGGTGGTTCCTGTGGTGATGCGGTCTCCTTCGTTAAGCATGACTTCTGCAATGTGCCTTCCATTTACAAGTGTTCCGTTTGTAGAGCCTAAGTCTGCCACTGACCATGCCGCTGTTGATTCGCGTCGTATTTCTGCATGAGTTCGGCTCACGTTGAGATCGTTGAGTACAATGTCGCAATTCACGGCACGACCAATAAGAACACGCGCAGGGGCAAGTGTGAAGGTTCTGCCAGTAGTGAGGTTAACCAAATGAGGTTCGCTATGGTGTGTAGTTTGCCCTTGTTGCGGTGAGTTGCCGCCAAAGTGCATGGTTTGCCCAACAGCAATAGGCTCTGCGACTGCTGCCTGGCTGTATGCGTTGTAGTTATCGAATTGGGCAGGGTCTTCAGCCATAACATCGATGCCTGAACTGGAATAATCGCGCTGCCCGCGCTGTCCTGGGCGAGCGTAAAGATCTGCCTGAACACCCGCCATGGCGGCTTCGCTGGCTCCAGCAACACCAGCTCC
>FR895493.1:166278-170550 GCA_000434775.1 Eggerthella sp. CAG:368
CACCGCCCGCAGCATTTCTAAAACCTTCTTCGATAGGCATAGGGGCAGCGAACGAATCGTTTTTTTCGGAGGCATAAGCGTTTTGCTGTGCGGGAGCGGAATAGGGAGTAGGCTCCTGGTAAGCGGCTTCGTTATTGGCATGCTGATGAGGATATGCTCCGCCAATGCCATAACGAGCCATTTCTTCGGCGCGAAGCTGCTTGATAATAGGAGCAGAAACAAGTTCGGCAATTACATCAAACTTGCCAGGTTTAAGATCGTCATCAACGATAAAGCGAACAAGGGGAGCGCCGTCCATAACAAGACCTTGATCCATGGCCTTTGCGCGGAGGTAGGTTTCGGTTTCGCCTGCCAAGGTTGGATAGTATCCAAAAAGGCGTTGATCGTCGTCGGGGTTAACCAAAATGGTGTAAAGGGTGGGAGCAAATTCTTTTCCTGCGCCAACCATTTTTTCGCGGCGCATTTGCTTTTCGGCCTTTTTTTCAATCTGAACAGGAGAGATGGGGGCATCAAAGAGTTTTTCGTTTATACCTTCAAATCCGTCTTCGACGCGACGTTCAAATCGCGAGAAAAAACCCATGGTCTTTGCTCCTTACAAGGGTGTCTATCATTTTTTACAATCAGGCTTAATGATGACACAAAACAAAGGTAAAATGGCTTTTTTTACGCAATCGCCATTTATTCGTCAGGTTTACATTAGGGCTTACAAAACTTACGAAATAAGGGATTGAGCTCTAAGCGTTTTGAGGGCATCAAGTCCGTCAAGATAACCTTGGCGTCCAGCAGCTTTAAGATTGGTTTTATCTTTTTCGGTTCTGCCCATGATGAGTCCGCTGTCAGGGGCAATAACAAGCGCACGTCCTTCTTTCTCTAACTCAGCAACGCGTTCGAGTTCTTCGTTGTACACCAGATGACGGTTTTGCATAGCTTCAACAAGGTGAGGGTATTTATGTAAGACTGCCTTAAAAAGACCCATTCCTTTTTGAGGTTCTTTCTGAAAGCCGCGCGGTTGCGTTAAAACAATAACAAGAAAATCGCATCCATCAGCAAGTGCTTGATTGGCAGGGATTGGCCGCACCACACCTCCGTCATAGTAAGCGCGCCCCTTCCATTGAATCGCAGGAGAAAACAAAGGAAGAGAGCAACTTGCACGTATTACGGTGAAATTGTCGTCAAGATCAGATTTGTCGAAGAATACCGGCTCCCCTGTTTCGGCATCGGTGGCGCCGATTTTAAATTCACATGGATTATTGTTGCATGCTTCCCAATCAAAGGGTTCGAGCGAATGGGGAAGGTCGCCAAACAAAAAATCCATTCCGAAATAGGAGCCTGTGGTGATCCAGCTTTTGAGGCTGGCGTAGCGCGGATTGTTGGCGTATTCAATAATGCATCGCAGGGCTCGCCCGCGCTGTTTCGAAACGTAAGACACACCGTTTGAGGCACCAGCAGAAACGCCAATGACGTAATTTGCGTAAAACTGTTGTTCGAGAAAAGCCTCTATAACGCCTGCTGTATAAACGCCGCGCATGCCGCCGCCTTCAAAGACAATGCCTAGTTTCATGTTGTATTCCTTGTAAACACGTTGTGTTGATACGTTATGCTTCCCCGCGTGAAAGGGGGCTTTTGTGATGAATTGTATTTTAGGGCTTTTGAATCGCGATTACTTGCGATTTAGCAGAATCTGGGATATTCTTTCATACGCATCAAGGGGTTTCTTGGTGTGTTTTATACGCGGGCGTGGCGGAATTGGCAGACGCGTACGGTTCAGGTCCGTATGGAGGCAACTCCATGAAGGTTCAAGTCCTTTCGCCCGCACCAGTAAACTTTCAAAAGCCGCAAAGCAGTGTTGTTTTGCGGCTTTGTTTTTCCTTCTGCAAAGTTTGTGGGTGCAGAAGCATTTTTCTTTCGTACAATAAGCAGATTATCGACTTCCTTTTAGGGTTTGAAGTGTCGTGTTTGTTTTGAAGCGCTGTGTTTGCGTTTTTAGTCCTGTGCTTGCACGTGGTGTTGCAGCTGCTAACGACATTGCAGTTTGCACGTGGTGTTGCGGTTGCATTTATGCGGGGCGAGCAAGGTTAGTTTGCATGTGGTGTTGCGGTTGCGCACGGTGAACAGGGCCAAACACGAGTGAGGCTAAATACAGGTAAGCCCTCGCAAAGGAGATCGGAATGCACAGTTGGGCGATAGATAAAAGAAAAGGAGTATCGCATGCATTACATTCACTGCCTGAATAATATTTCGAGCAAAGGGACCGATTTGCTTTCAAGCGAATATGAACTCACGGAAGATATTTCACAATCATCAGGCATTTTGGTACGCAGTGCTGCGATGCATGACATGGAGTTTTCTTCTGACGTTTTGGCTATTGCTCGTGCGGGTGCTGGTGTAAATAACATTCCGCTAGATCGTTGCGCCGAAGAGGGCATTGTTGTTTTTAATACGCCAGGCGCAAACGCCAATGCAGTTAAAGAGCTTGTGCTTTGTGCTCTTTTGCTGGGGAGCCGTGGAATTGTTGATGGTATTCAGTGGTGCCGCGATAATGCCGCCGACGAAAATATTGCAAAAACTGCAGAGAAAGCTAAGAAGCAATTTGCGGGTCAAGAAATCTTGGGCAAAAAGCTAGGCGTAATTGGTTTAGGCGCTATTGGTGCAGAAGTTGCAAATGCTGCCCTTAACCTTGGTATGGAAGTATATGGTTATGATCCTTATGTTTCAGTAAACGCTGCTTGGAGAATTTCGAGCGACGTTCATCATATTACTGATGTTGACGAGCTGTTCCGTACCTGCGACTATCTCACCATTCATGTTCCTGCTGTTGAAGGAACTATTGGAATGATTAACGAACATGCGTGCTCAATTATGAAAGAGGGCGCTGTGTTTTTGAACTTCTCTCGTGATACGTTGGTTGATAGTACCGCTATGGCTGCTGCTTTAGAAAGCGGTAAGGTTAAAACTTATATCACCGATTTTGCTACGCCAGAGGTTATGGCAATGAAAAACGCCATTGTTCTTCCTCATCTTGGTGCTTCGACTGAAGAAGCTGAAGAAAACTGCGCCATGATGGCTGTTAAAGAGCTGCGCAATTATATCGAGAACGGCAACATTGTTAACTCAGTAAATTACCCTGCGTGCGATATGGGAATATGCGCCGATGGAAACTCTCGTGTGGCAGTACTTCATCGCAATGTTCCCAATATGATTGCCCAGATTACTAACCTTTTGGGTGAAGCGGGAATCAACATCGCAAACCTTACCAACAAGGCACGCGGAGAATTTGCCTATACCCTTGTTGATACCGAGGCTCCTATTGACGAGCCAATGGCTGAAAAGCTTGCTGCCATCGAGAGTGTATGCCGCGTTCGCGTGGTGAAGTAGAGCGAAGCTTACTATTTGTTTGAGCCAATTTATTAGAGCGAAATATTAAAACGGAGTTTTGTATCAGAGCGAAGTTTTGCAATATCGTTTTTTACTCAGCTGCCTGGAAGTTCTAGGCAGCTGTTGTGTGTGTGGGGTAGAAGCTCTCTGGTTTTGATGCGCGCTAAACTTGCTATAAGAACCAAGCAAAATAGCTAACTCTCGATGAATAATCACTGGATGTAGTTGTCTGGGCGGCGCGGCCTTCAACGGGCAGTACCTGGACAATACCCTCTGACTCCGTTGTCCGCCTGAGCTATCCCATCAGCCCTTCGAACTGGCCGATGGCCCAGAGGGGCACGTTTGTGAGCCAGCCGTCGTTGCGATAGGGGGATAGCGAGGTGCGCAGTGCGGTGTCGAGATCGAACTTGTCGCAGGCTACGCGCAGACTTTTCGACCGCAGGTTCTCCCCAGCCTTCACTTCTATGGGCAGCACGGTGCCGTCATGTGCGATGCAGAAATCCGTTTCCGCAGTACCTTTTTCTGATGACCAATAAACGGGGGAAAAGCCTAGGTGAACAAGCTCTTGCTCGACGTATTGTTCCGTTAGAGCACCTTTGAACTCGGTGAATAACTTAGACCCGTCAAGAATCGTCGAGGGACGAAGGTCGGCTAAGGCCCCGAGCAGCCCCACGTCGATGCAGAAGAGTTTGAAGGAGGAAAGGTCTTCGTAGCTTTTCAGTGGCACGCGAAGGGCGGAAACGCGAGGAATCTTTCGAATCGCGCCGTAATCCGCCAACCACTGCAGGCATTCCTCGAAGTCCCTTGCGCGCCCCCCGGGACGCACCGCGCCATATACGAACTTCTTGTTCTCGCGCGCGAGTTGGCCCGGGAGCGATTTCCAGACAAGTCGCATGC